>CAMTPH010000001.1 GCA_947074345.1 uncultured Bacteroides sp.
CTGCTGAGCTAGCGAATCAATCCTTTATTGCTTTATCAGTTATTTCCTGATTGCGAGTGCAAAGGTAGTGACTTTTTTAAGACCTGCAAGTTTTGGCAGCTATAAAATATATGAAATTACCTTTCGAAATATTTACTCTACTGGTTTTCAGACTCCTGTAATTCTTCCTCAATGATCTTTTCTTTGCGGATTACAAATCTTTGATAGTAAGAAAGCATTAAAGAGGTTAGCGGAAGGGCAATAATCATTCCTAATATTCCCAATAATGAACCCCAAATAGATAGAGATAATAGAATGATTGCGGGGTTTAATCCTGTTATTTTGCCCATAATCTTTGGCACGATGATGGTATCTTGAATAATCTGTACTATAACGAATATAGCAGCAGCCGATGCTAGGATGATCCAGAAATTACTTCCGGTATCAGCTGCTTTTAATATGGCTAGTAGTATTGTTGGTATTATTCCAATGAGTTGCAGGTAAGGAACCATGTTGAGTGCCCCAATAAATAAGCCAAGACCAATAGCTAAGGGGAAATCTATGATAAGAAATCCGATGCTGAACAATATTCCTACACAGAGTGCTACAAGTGCTTGACCACGAAAATAGGTGTTCATACCTACTTGTAGATCTTTCACAAGGTTTGTTGAGAACTTACGATACTTCTGTGGTAATAGAGAAATCCAACCTTCAGCGATAGCCTCATAGTCGAGTAAAATAAATACTATATATATTAATATAATAAATGATGCTAGAATGCTAAATATAATATTGAGAGACTCTCCCAATATAGTCCATACTTTGGGTAAAGCTTTTTTGAGTGTATCGACAAATGTCTCTTCATTAAAGAATTTATTAATGGTATCTATATCTAGGTTTTCATGAATAAAGCCCGATAATGTTTGAGGTATCTGTGAAGAATGGTTAAGATCGCTACTTAAGTATTTAAATAGTATTTGATTAACTCTTCCAAATTCTTCAATCATTGGGGGAACCAATAAAATGAAAATGCCAAACCCAATTGCTACGATAAGAAGCAATGCGCTAAAGGTTGATAAAGCTCGATTGCGCATTCGCATTTTGAATTGGAAGAATTTAACCAATGGATAAATCATATAGGCGATAAGCCAAGCTATGAAAAAAGGAAGTAAAACACTGCTCAGTCTATTGAGCAACATTAGAAAGCCAACAAATAAAACTATAAATATGACTCCTCGAATGAAACTATCAAAGGTTATCTTCTTTTTTTCCATGTCTTTTAAATTATATATGATGTGTGCATCGCCTAATATGAATTATTTGATGGATATATGTAGAAAGCCTTAAACGGTCTTGTCTTTTTCGATTGCATTGTTGTAGCAAACACGGCACAAAGGTTCGTATTCGGCTGTTTCGCCCAACATTACTTGTTTGTCATTCTTTACGGTACGGTGTGAAAAAGATGCAAGTTGTCCACATTTTACACAAATGGCATGTACTTTAGACACTTCATCGGCTATGGCACAAAGAGCAGGCATTGGGCCAAATGGTTTACCTCTAAAGTCCATATCCAAACCGGCAATGATTACGCGAACACCATTGTTTGCTAATTCGTTGCAAACATCAACCAGTCCTTCGTCAAAAAACTGTGCTTCATCAATTCCTACCACGTCTATCTCTGAGGTGAATAATAATATACTTGCTGAAGAATCAATAGGAGTTGAGGCGATAGATGTAGAGTCGTGCGAAACAACTTCGGCATCAGAATAGCGGGTGTCGATAGCTGGTTTGTAGATTTCAACACGCTGACGTGCAAATTTAGCTCTCTTTAATCGTCTGATTAACTCCTCGGTCTTGCCCGAAAACATAGAACCACAGATAACTTCTATTCTTCCTCTTCTGCGAGTTTCATTATGTTGATCTTCTGAAAATAGTACCATATGTAATTAAACTGTTTTTTTAATTTAAAGGCAAAAATAGTACTTTTAAACTGTTGCAGATATTATTTCATTATTTATTTCTACATTTGCAATGTATACTTATTGAAATTTGTATGGATATAAAATCGCTATTAGGCGAAATAGAATTGAGCGTAAAGGAGCTAAAGTATCTTGTTGCTTCTTTTGCTATAGATCAAAATGATCAGGAATTGAAGGATGTACTTCAACGAAAGATCAATACAACTCAGCAACGATTGGATGAAATGAAAGCACTTGTAGAGGGTGATGAACAACCGATTCCAGTTATGCAGACTACTCCATTGAATATTGCTGAAACTCCTGAGACTGTTATTGAAGACGATAGTGCAGAGGATGAATGTAGCGTTATTGAAGAAGCTGTTGCTGATGATATAGCAGAGGAGAAAATAGAAAAGGATAAGGTTTTGGACGAAGAAATCGCAGTGGCTGCTGAAGAAGAAGGCGAACCTTTAACCGAGGAGTTGGCTATAGATTATTCTGAAGTTATCAAGGAAATTGCTATTGAACCATCAACTGTTATTGGCGAACGAGTTTATTTGTCGGGCGATTTGCGTAAATCAATAAGTCTAAATGATTCTTTTAGATTCTTACGCGATATATTTGGTGGCGATAATGAACTAATGAATCGTATCCTAGATCAGATTTCAGAGATGAGCTCGTATGAAAGCGCATTGGCTTTCTTGTCAAGTAAAATAGAACTTGACGAAGAGGATGATACAACCGCATACTTCCTAAGTATGCTTCAAAAATACTTTAATTAATATTCAGGCAATGGGAAAATTGTATGTAGTGCCTACTCCTGTAGGCAATTTAGAAGATATGACATTCAGAGCAATTCGTATTCTGAAAGAGGTTGACCTGATTTTAGCTGAAGATACTCGTACTTCGGGTATTCTTTTGAAACATTTTGAAATTAAAAACGCAATGCAGTCGCATCATAAGTTTAATGAGCATAAGACTGTTGAAAGCGTAGTCAATAGAATAAAAGCAGGCGAAACGGTAGCGTTAATATCAGATGCAGGTACACCTGGAATCTCCGACCCGGGCTTCTTGGTGGTAAGAGAGTGTGTACGCAATGGTATTGATGTGGAATGTTTGCCGGGTGCAACTGCTTTTGTGCCTGCATTGGTTAGTTCGGGATTGCCCAACGACCGTTTTACATTCGAAGGTTTCTTGCCTCAAAAAAAGGGAAGAATGACACGAATGAAATTGTTGGCAGAAGAAAAACGTACCATGATATTTTATGAATCTCCTCATCGTTTGGTGAAAACTCTTACTCAATTCTGTGAATATTTGGGAGAGGATAGACAAGCCAGCGTGTCGCGCGAGATTTCTAAGTTACATGAAGAAACTGTACGTGGAAGCTTGAAGGAATTGATAACTCACTTCACAGAAAAAGATCCACGTGGAGAAATCGTTTTAATAATTGGAGGAATAGACGACTGATATAAATTTATTAATGAACAACTGTAAAACTTTTAAATGTATGAAGAAGTTGGTAGTTTTGGCAGCTGGTGTTATAGCACTTGCTGCATGTGATGGAAACAAAGGTAAGAGAGAATTGCAAATCCAAAATGACTCATTGCAAATTGTATTGGCCGAACGTAATGCTGAGCTAGATGACATTATGGGCACTTTCAATGAGGTTCAAGAAAGCTTCCGTCAAATCAGCGATGCTGAAAATAGAGTGGACTTACATCGTGGAAATCTAGGTGAAAACTCTAAGACAGCGAAACAACAAATTACTTCTGATATCGAATTTATCATGAAGCAAATGGAAGATAACAAAGCGCAAATAGCAAAATTGCAATCTATGTTATCTAAGAGTCAAACAAATTCTGCTCAATTGAAAAAAGCGGTTGAATCACTAACTATGCAGTTAAGTGAAAAGCAACAACGCATCGATGAGCTTCAAGCAGAGTTGGCGTCTAAAAATATTCGTATTCAAGAGTTGGGTACTGCAATCAGTGGATTGACTGCTGAGAAAGAAGTATTGGCAGAAGAAAACGAAGCTCAAGCAAAGACTGTAGCCGAACAAGCTAAAGCGATGAACACAGCATGGTTCGTTTATGGAACTAAATCTGAACTTAAAGATCAAAAGATCTTGCAAAAAGGTGATGTGTTGCGTAGTGCTGACTTCAATAAAGACTACTTTACACAGATTGATATCCGTACAACTCGTGAAATCAACATCTATGCTAAGCGTGCTGAAATGTTAACTACACACCCAACAGGTTCTTATGAATTGGTGAAAGATGGTAAAGGCCTATTGGTTTTGAAAATCTTAGATCCAACAGAGTTCTGGAGTGTGTCTAAATATTTGGTTATTCAAGTTAGATAATGAAATATAAAAATCTATTTTTTGATTTAGACGATACAATATGGGCTTTTTCAGCCAATGCACGTGATACATTCGAAGAGATGTATCACGTGCATCATTTGTATAAGTACTTTGATTCTTTTGATCACTTCTATGCTATTTATAAAAAGCGTAATGAAGAGTTGTGGGCTGAGTATGGACGAGGAGAGGTTACAAAAGATGAATTGAATCGTCAACGTTTTCTGTATCCTTTGCAAGTGGTAGGGCATCCCGATGAGGCTCTGGCTAAACAATATTCAGATGACTTTTTAAATACGATACATACTAAAAGCAAATTGATGCCGCATGCTATTGAGGTTTTAGAGTATCTATCTCCTAAATACAATCTTTATATCTTATCGAATGGTTTTCGCGAACTGCAATCACGCAAAATGAAATCGGCTGGTGTTGATAGTTATTTTAAGAAGATAATACTGTCTGAAGACTTAGGAGTATTAAAACCATCTTTGCAGTTATTTAATTTTGCATTATCTGCCACGCAATCCGAAGCTAGTAATACACTTATGATTGGTGATAGTTGGAGTGCAGACATTGTTGGTGCAAATGGTGCAGGCATTGATCAAGTTTATTATTCAACCAACGGTGGTACGACTGATTTTTCCTTTAAACCCACTTATCATATCGATAGTCTTGAATGTCTCTATGATATTCTATAATTTTATGTGTTAACACGTCAAACCTATTTTACTCTCATTATCTTTTTAGTCATGGAAAACTTATTGGCTTTTGCTCTATTGTGTTTTACTTCATTTTTTACTTTAACCAATCCTCTCGGTACTATGCCTGTCTTTCTAACCATGACTCATGGAATGGAAGATGAACAACGCAAATCGATTGTTCGTAGAGCTACCTTTGTTGCTTTCATCACATTGATGGTGTTTGTTTTTACGGGTAAGTTCTTATTTATGTTCTTTGGTATATCGACCAATGGTTTTCGAATCGCCGGTGGTGTCATAATCTTCAAAATAGGTTTTGATATGCTTCAAGCGCGCTATACACCGATGAAGCTCAATAGTGATGAGATTAAAACTTATGCTAATGATATTTCTGTAACGCCACTTGCTATTCCTATGCTTTGTGGACCCGGTGCTATTGCAAATGCTATTGTATTAATGGCAGATGCCAATACTGTTCCAATGCAGATGACGCTTATTGGAATGATTGCATTGATTTACTTTATCACTTTCTTGATATTGCGTGCTTCTACTCGTTTGGTGAAGCTGATGGGTGAAACAGGCAATAATGTAATGATGCGTTTGATGGGTTTGATATTGATGGTGATTGCTGTTGAATGCTTTGTTAGCGGATTAAAACCTATTCTTGTTAATATCATTCACGAAGGTTTTTCTTTGAGTCTATAATCATGTCTTTGTTTAAGACATTATCACTCCGTATTATCTAAATATTTATTATTTCGATCTTTATTGTGTAAGCCGTGTATTCGACAATTTGCTTGAATATATGGCTTATTTTGTATATTTATGCTATTTTGAAGTCTTTGATATTTGCAATATGATAATATCAAAATGTGAAATAATGATCTAGTTATTTAATGTTTTGTTAATATTATAGGTTTATTAACTACTTTATCGATTTAAATGTGTCAATATGTTATAATTTAGGCGTTAATGCTGATAATTGGTATATTAATTGCTCTTTTTGTGATATCTTTGCAAAATGTTATAATCAGGTAACAACAAATACAAAGTAAAACTTTAAGAGAGAATTTATGAAAAGAAAATTAATGTCGTTACTGACATGTCTTTTTGTGGGCATAAGTTTGGTAACTGCACAAACACAAAAAGTAACAGGGCTTGTACTCGCTGAAGAGGATGGCTACCCTGTAGTTGGTGCATCAGTATTGGTAGAGGGTACTAGTATTGGCACAATTACCGATATCGATGGTAATTTCACTTTGGCAAATATTCCTTCAGATGCCAAGAATTTAGTTATATCTTATATCGGTATGATTTCACAAACAGTAGCTATTCAACCAACAATCAAGGTTGTTTTAGTTTCTGATAGTCAAACGCTCGACGAAGTTGTGGTTACTGCAATGGGTATGAAAAGAGAGCGTAAAGCATTGGGTTATGCTGCTCAAGACTTGAAGGCCGATCAATTAAACACAGATGGTACAACATCTTTGGCTAGTGCTATTCAAGGTAAGTTGACTGGTGTTGACATTCGTCAATCATCAGGTATGCCTGGTGCTTCTTCACAAATTGTAATTCGTGGTGCTCGTTCTTTCTCAGGAAATAATCAACCTCTTTATGTGGTAGATGGTATGCCTATTAGTTCAGGTGCTGACTTCTCTACAGGTAACTCAACTACTGGTGCCAATATTTCTGACCGTAGTATTGATATTAACCCTGAAGATATTGAAAGCATCAATGTATTGAAAGGTCAAGCAGCTTCTGCACTTTATGGTATCCGTGCCTCTAATGGTGTAATCATTATCACAACAAAACGTGGTTCGTCGATGGTGGCTAAACCTCAAATTACGGTTACAACAAATATGAGTGCCGAACGTGTATCTCGCAAATTTGAGCGTCAAACTGTATATGCTCAAGGTAATAGCATTGCTTCTGGTTTCAATCCAAACTCTTCTATGACTTGGGGACCTAAGATTTCAGATTTAGCTAATGACCCTACTTATGGTTATGGTGGAAAGTATCTAGGTGGTGCACAAGGACAGTATTACAGTACAAAACGTGCTGCTGCAGGTCTTGACCCATGGACTACTCCAGAAATCTACGACAACGTAGGTGACTTCTTGGGAACAGGTTTCACTGAAAATACAAACATCTCTATTGCTCAAACAAAAGATAAAGTGTCTTATTCGTTTGGTGCAAGCAACTCTTACCAAAACGGTATTATTCCTTCAACAGGTATGAATCGTTGGGGTGCTCGTGGTTTGGCAGATTGGCAGTTGACTGATGAGTTTAAGACTGGTTTCTCTGTAAACTATTCTAGCACAGCAATTACATCTGCTCCAGGTGCAAACTCGGGTATTATGAATGTTATCTATTCGGCTCCTGCTGAATATAACTTGAAAGGAATTCCTTACTCAGCTCCTGGTGATCCAACTCAACAAATTCTTTTCCGTGGTACAAACTTCAACAACCCATATTGGTGGGCTGATAATGACAAGTACTCACAAGGAACTGAACGTGCTTATGGTAATACATACTTCGAATATCGTCCTAAAATTAATTGGGGTGATAACTATAACTTAGTTTTCCGTGAGCAAGCTGGTATCGATTTCTATACTTCAAACTATAGCGATATTGCTGAAGTTGGTTCTGCTGCTAACCCTGCAGGTGAAATCACTAACTATGGTGTTCAAAAGAGTATCTTCAATAACTTGTTTACAGCTACTTGGTCTGGTAAATGGGATAAATGGGCGTTGGATGTTATCTTGGGTAACGAGGTAAATCAAGACAATAGCCGTGTTTGGAGCTATTACGGAAGCAACTTTAACTTCTATGGTTTGCCAACTATTGGTAATGCCACAAGCTACAAGTCTGCCGAGTATACTCGTAAAGAGCGTTCAGTAGGTTTCTTTGGAAGTGCATCTGCATCTTTCAACAATATGCTTTACTTAACTCTTACTGGCCGTAATGATTTCGTTTCTACAATGCCACGTGGTAGTCGTAGTTTCTTCTATCCATCTGTATCATTGGCTTGGATTTTCACAGAGCTTGAAGCTTTGAAAGAAAACAGTATTTTATCATTCGGTAAAGTTCGTACATCTTTCGCGCAAGTAGGTCAAGCAGGTACATACTATAACAATTATATGTATACACCTTCATATGGAGCAGGATTTTACTCATCTACGCAGGTTATCTATCCAGTAGGTAGTGGTGTGTCTTCATATGTTCCATACTATACTCTTTACGATCCAAACTTGAAACCTCAAAATACGTCAAACGTAGAGGTAGGTCTTGATTTGAACTTCTTCAATAACCGTTTGCGTTTCGAATATACCTATAGTTATCAAAATGTAACAGATCAAATCTTTAGTGTACCTATTGATGGATCTACAGGTTATAGCTCATTCGTAACAAATGCTGGTGAGATGAGAACTAATGCTCATGAGTTGTCGATGACAGCTACTATTCTAGAGCGCAAAGATTACTCTTTAGATCTTGGTATCAACTTTACGAGAATTAACAACCAAGTAATATCTCTTGCAGAAGGTGTAGAGTCTATTATGTTAGGTGGTTTCGTTGAACCACAAATCCGCGCACAAGCAGGTAGCACATATCCTAATATCTATGGTACTGCATTCTTGCGCGATGAAGCAACAGGTTTATTGATTCTTGATGCTGATGGTCTTCCACAAGGTACTGCAAACAGTGTGAACTTAGGAGATGCATCACCTGATTTCGTGATGGGTATCAACTTAGGTGGTCGTTACAAACGTTTGTCTTTGAGCACAACTTGGAGCTGGCAACGTGGTGGTAAGATGTATCACGGTTCTAACCTTGTTATGAACTATTTTGGTGCAACAAAAGAATCATTGCCTTACCACGAAGGAACTGTTGAAGTAACAGGTATGCAAAACGGCGAAGTAGTTACATTGGATGTTAATGGTCAAGACTACTGGATGTATTATAACGATGTAACAGAAGCGGGTATCTACGATCAAAGTTTCTTTAAACTTCGTGACTTAACTCTTAACTATCAATTGCCAAAAATTGCAGGTGTTGACGTATCTGTATTCGGTTTTGCTCGTAATGTATTGATTTGGGCTAAGATGCCTAATTTCGATCCAGAGTCTTCTCAAGGTAATGGTAATATGAGTGGTTATTTCGAGCGTTTCTCTGTACCTAATACATCAAGCTTTGGTGGTGGTTTGAAACTAACATTCTAATTTTTAATTATTGAAGAAATGAAAAATAAAATAATAATAGCATTGACCTCCTTGATGACTTTCGCATCATGTTCAGAAGGTACAATGGACTATATAAATAAAGATACAAGCAATCCTTCGGTTGACATTGTTCCAGCTAAGTTCTCTTTGACTGATGCAATTTTGGGTACTGCTTTCTCTACTGTAGGTGGTTCATATTCATTCTATGCTTCAACATTCACTGAGCAAGAGTTTGGTACAGGTAACAATCAGTTTAGAAATGCGGAAATACGTTTGAAGAGCGAAGTGGCTGCTTCTACTACTTATAACAATGAGTGGAACTCAACTTACTCTAACGTAGCTAATCTAAGAAACATCATTAAGAAGACTAGCGAAGGTGGCATGAACTCTACTCATGTTGATATCTTGGGTATGGCTCAAGTTTTGTTCGCATTGAACTTTGGTGTTCTTACCGACCTACATGGTGATGTACCTTATACTGAAGCAGGTTGGGGAACTCAATTCATGAACCCTAAAATCGATTCACAAGAGCTTATCTACAACGAAGCTATTTTGGGAATGTTAGATAGTGCAATCGAGAATCTATCATCTGCAAAAGTAAACAATGCAGGTGCTCAAGATATCCTTTTCAATGGTAAACCAGGTAATTGGATTGGTTTTGCTTATGCTTTGAAAGCGCGTTATTTATTGCATACGCAGTATAGAAACTCAGATGTATTGCCATTGGTAATCGAAGCTGCCAACAATGCTATTGCTGCAGGTTTCGATGGCGTTGAGTTAGATGTATTCAATGGAACATCTGCAAACAACCCTTGGTATGGTTTCTATAGAAGCCGTCAGTACACAGGTTCTTCTGCAACTGTTATTGACTTGATGGCTGCTCGTAATGACAACCGTCTTTCAATCTATAACTTCGATTTCTGGGGCGAAAACCTTTATGGTACTCCAGGTAATGCAATTCAAGCCGGATTGACTCAAGTATTGAATATCCCTACTTTTATTTATAAAGCAGACAACACAATTCACTTGATGAGTAAAAGTGAACTATACTTTATTCTTGCTGAGGCTAAAGCTCGTTTAGGTCAAGACGCTAAATCTGATTTTGAAAAAGCTATTATTGCTTCATTCAACGACTATCAAGTATCAGATCGTTATCCATCGGACACAGAGTTTAATAACAATGGTGCAGAATATGCAGCAAGTTTAACAGTAACATTAGAAGAGATTATGGTTCAAAAGTACCTATCTCAATGTCGTGATGAACAAATAGAAACTTATACAGATATTCGTCGTTGCAAAGCTCTGGGTGAAGAGTTTATTAAACTACAAAACCCATTGAACATGCAAAATGGTTTAAGCTATTGGCCAGAGAGATTCCCTTACGGAAACAGCTCAGTAATATCTAATCCTATTATTGAAGCGGCTTTCAATAACATTAATATCTACGAAGATAAGATATGGTTGTTTGGCGGAAACAATTAATCTACCTATAGATTATTAGTCTCGTAATAAACAATTCTTTAATGCCCCATTAGATTGATAATAATCTAATGGGGCATTGTTTTTTCTTTGCTCTTGAATGTGCTTACTAGTACTGTGTTTCAATTCTCTAGTTGTTCGTTTACTTAACATATATACATTGTCTGCGAACAAATTTAACTTCTATTTTGTTTTAAACGTATTGTTGTAATTTTATGTCAATATGAAAAATATATCAACTAGAATTAAGTTAAATTTTTAAGAGAGAATCTATGAAAAAAAAGTTAATGTTATTATTGACTTGTCTCTTTGTAGGCATTTGTCTGGTAACTGCTCAAACCCAGAAAGTTACAGGTACTGTAATTTCTGATGAAGATGGGTTACCTATCGTAGGAGCTTCGATATTAGTCAAAGGTACATCCATCGGTACAATCACTGATATTGATGGTAATTTTACATTATCGAATATTCCTAGTGATGCTAAACACTTAATCGTGTCTTACATTGGTATGCAACCTAAAGAGGTTGAAATTAAGCCTGTAGTAAATGTAACACTATCTTCGGACAGTCAGTTGATTGACGAAGTTGTAGTAACAGCTATGGGTATGAAGCGTGATAGAAAGGCGTTGGGTTATGCTGCGCAAGATTTGAAGGCTGAACAATTAAATACCGATGGTACAACATCTATTGCGAGTGCCATTCAGGGTAAGTTGAGTGGGGTAGATATCCGTCAGTCTTCGGGTATGCCAGGTGCATCATCGCAAATTGTGATACGTGGTGCTCGTTCCTTCTCCGGAAACAATCAGCCTCTTTATGTAGTAGACGGTATGCCTATTACAACCGAAGCCGACTTCTCAACAGGTAATTCTGTAACTGGTGCTAATATTTCTGACCGTAGTATTGATATCAATCCCGAAGACATTGAAAGCATCAATGTATTGAAAGGACAAGCGGCCTCTGCGCTTTATGGTATACGTGCATCAAATGGTGTAATTATTATCACTACAAAACGCGGTTCGGCACTTTCTTCTAAACCACAGATTACAATTACTACCAACTTAAGTGCAGAGCGCGTATCTCGTAAGTTCGAACGTCAAAGCGTTTATGCACAAGGCAATAGAGCTTCTACAGGTTATAATCCAAGTTCATCAATGACATGGGGACCTAAAATAGTAGATTTGCCCAATGATCCTGTTTACGGATATGGCGGATCTTACACAGGTGGATCGTCTGGACAGTATTATAATCCAAAAAGAGTTCAGGCCGGATTAAGCGGATGGACTACTCCTGAATTGTATGACAATGTAGGAGATTTCTTAGGAACAGGTTTTACTGAAAATACAAATCTCTCTATTTCGCAAGCTAAAGATAAGGTGAACTACTCTTTTGGAGCAAGTAACTCTTATCAAAACGGTATTATCCCATCAACAGGGATGACACGTTGGGGAGCTCGTGGTTTGGCCGATTGGCAATTAACAAATGAATTTAAAACAGGTTTCTCTGTAAACTACTCTAGCACCTATATCACTTCTGCTCCAGGTGCTAACTCAGGTATCATGAACGTTGTGTATTCGGCACCATCTGAATATAACTTAAAGGGTATTCCTTATAATGTGCCAGGAGAACCAACTAAGCAAGTTCTTTTCCGTGGTACCAACTTCAATAACCCATATTGGTGGGCCGACAATAATAAATATGCTCAAAATACCGATCGTGCATACGGTAATACTTACTTTGAATATCGTCCAAATATAGGTTGGGGCGATAACTACAACTTGGTGTTCCGCGAACAAGTGGGTATCGACTTTTATACATCAAATTATACTGATATTGCCGAAGTTGGTGCTGCTGGAGTAGCAAACGGCTCTATAACCAATTATGGTGTATCAAAGAATGTATTCAATAATTTGTTTACAATTGCTTGGTCAGGAAAATGGACAGACTTTGCTTTAGATGTTTTGTTAGGTAATGAAGTAAACCAATCTAGTGATAGAATTTGGGAATACACAGGAACCAACTTTAATTTCTATGGCTTGCCTACTATCGGAAATGCAACAAACTTTGCTTCGCAAGAGTATACCATCAAAGACCGTACTGTAGGTTTCTTTGGTAGTATTTCTGCATCGTATGCCGATATGTTGTACTTAACAGTTACCGGTCGTAATGATGTTGTGTCTACTATGCCACAAGGAAGTCGTAGTTTCTTCTATCCATCTGTCTCTTTGGGTTGGATATTTACAGAGTTGGGTGCACTGAAAGAAAATAGCATCTTATCATTTGGTAAATTGCGTGCATCATTTGCTCAAGTTGGTCAGGCTGGCCGTTTCTATAGTAACTTCATGACTGTTCCAACTTACGGTTCCGGCTTTTATACATATACTCCAATCAGATTCCCAATCTCGGGTGTATCGAGCTATGTGCCTTACGGAGTACTTTACGATCCAGATTTGAAACCACAGAACACATCAAACGTAGAGGCTGGTATCGACTTGAACTTCTTTAATAATAGAGTTAGACTAGAATATACATACAGTTACCAGAATGTAAAAGATCAAATCTTCAGTGTGCCTATTGATGGATCAACCGGTTATAGCTCGTTGATGACAAATGCTGGTCAGATGAAGACAAACTCACATGAAGTGTCTCTGAATGCATCTATCTTACAAAATAAAAATTATACGTTAGACTTAGGCGTTAACTTTACAAGAGTGTATAATGAAGTAGTAAAATTGGCCGAAGGTGTTGAATCTATCTTCTTGGGTGGTTTTGTAGAACCTCAAGTGCGTGCACAAGAGGGAGCAACTTATCCTAACTTGTATGGTACTGCTTTCTTGCGCGATGAAGCAACAGGTATGTTTATTCTTGATTCCAACGGACTTCCTCAAGGAACATCTAGCAGTGTTGACTTAGGCAATTGTGCACCCGACTTTATTATGGGTCTTAGCTTAAACGGAAGTTATAAGAATTTATCTTTGAATACAACATGGAGCTGGCAACGTGGTGGTAAGATGTATCATGGTACAAATATGGTGATGAATTACTTTGGTTCTACAAAAGAGTCTTTGCCTTATCACGAAGGTACAGTTGATGTTACTGGTCTAATTGATGGCAAAGTAACTACAATGACTGTGAATGCTCAAGATTATTGGATGTATTACAACGATGTAACTGAAGCTGGTATCTACGATCAAAGTTTCTTTAAACTGCGCGATTTAACTTTAAACTATCAGTTACCTAAGTTCTCAGGGGTAAGTATCTCTGTATTTGGTTTCATGCGCAATGTTTTGATTTGGGCTAAGATGCCTAATTTTGATCCTGAATCCTCTCAAGGTAATGGTAATATGAGTGGTTATTTCGAACGTTTCTCTGTGCCCAATACTTCTAGTTTTGGTGGTGGATTGAAACTTACATTCTAACTTTTAATTTTCGAAAAGATGAAAAAGAATATATTAATGGCTGTCGTACTGTTAATGACGATTACTTCGTGTTCGGATGGGATAATGAATTATCTGAATAGAGACACAAGTAATCCAGCAGTATCTGTAGTACCAGCAAAATTCTCTATAAGTGATGCAATCGTTTCTACTGCATTTACCACCATAAGCGGTTCTTATGCATGGTACTCATCATGCTATACTGAACAAGAATTTGGTACGGGAAACAATCAGTTTAGAAATGCTGAGTTGAGACTAAAAAGTGAAGTAGCTGCGGCTACTACATATAATAATGAATGGAATAGCACTTATGGCAATGTTGCCAATTTAAAGTCAATCATTGAAAAAACGAGTGCAGGTGGTCTAAACGATGGGCAAACAGATATTTTAGGTATTGCTCAAGTGCTTCTTGCAGTCAACTTTGGTATCTTGACAGACCTTCATGGTGATATTCCTTGTTCGGAAGCCGGGTTAGGAAGTGCTGTGTTAAACCCTAAGTTAGATTCTCAAGAGAGTGTCTATACTGAAATATTGAGTTTGCTTGATAGTGGTATTGCAAATTTGCAATCATCTACAGAAAATTATGTCGGCTCGCAAGATGTTCTTCTGAAAGGTTCTGCAAGCAGTTGGGCGGCATTGGCTTATGCTTTCAAAGCGCGTTTCTTGTTGCATACTTGTTATCGCAATAGTTCAGTTTATTCGCAAGTGATAACAGCTGCCAACAGTGCAATTCAAAATGGGTTTGATGGTGTAACACTCTCGTTCTTTAATGGCGAAACACAAGATAACCCTTGGAGTGCTTTCTGGTGGAGCCGCGAGTATACAGGTTCTTCGGCAACTGTTGTCGATTTAATGAATGCGCGCAAAGATAACCGTGTTACTCCATATAATACACAACTGTTTAAAGATGGTAATGGACAATATGGTACACCAGGAAATGAAGTACAAGCTGGTTTGACAGGCGAATTGAATGCACCTTCGTGGTTAGAAAATGGTGGTAGACCTATTAATGTGTTTACCAAAAGTGAGTTGTACTTTATTCTAGCTGAGGCTAAACTTCGCTCAGGACAAGATGCAACAGAAGATTTCAAGACAGCAGTTATTGCAGCTTTCAATGAAGCAGAAGTAGCTAACACTATAGGCTATGGAACTGATAACCCCGAACCAATCGCCGATTTCGATAATAATGGCGCCGATTATGCAGCAGGTTTATCGGTAACACTAGAAGAGGTGATGATTCAGAAGTATCTATCTCAAATTGTCGACCAACAAATTGAAGCTTACAATGATATTCGTCGTTGCAAAGCCTTGGGTGAAAAATTTGTTGTGTTGCAAAATCCATTGAACACTCAAAATGGTGTGAACTACTGGCCCGAAAGATATCCATATGGTAATAGCTCCGTTATTTCAAATCCTACTATCGAAGCAGCCTTCCACGATGTTGATATCTATACAGATCTAATATGGTTGTATGGCGGAAGCAAATAATAACAATTAGGTTTATACATTATATAATAAGGATATGTCAATGATGGCATATCCTTATTTTTTTTGGTAGGAGGAGTACAATAACTGTTAACAATTATTGTGCTCCTCCTATACATTTATCATGATAATAGTTAATAGTTATCGCAATATCTATATTATATAAGGTGTAAAATGCCATAAATGGGATGTATTGTCTATATTATATTCACATTCTTTATATGTGGTTTTTGTATTGTTGCTCGCTAAACTCGAGTAATAAATTCTTTCTTAGTACTTGTTTACTTTTATTCTGTTATAATTATGTTGTTTTTACTTATTTTTTATTCATTTATTGTCGTATTGAGCTATTGTTTCTCTAAAATTAGATAGTGTGAATTTATTTAACATATAGACTAACTCGAAGATGTTCAATATATCGCATTAATAATCAGTATGTTTATTAATGTCGCATATTGAATATCAAAATGATTTAAATACCTGTATTTAACTCTTTTATTGACAATGTTAAGGTATGATAATTTGTATGTTAATATTATGATTGAACTTTTATTTTGTCCTCCAAAACCCTGTTTAAGCTATTAAATAGTATTAAAATGATATTAATTAGTGCTTTTGTTATATAATTAGTTGAATGTTTAGTATTTATTAATATATTTGCAAAATGTTAGAGTAAAGGACATAATTAATGTGAAGTTAAACTTTAAGAGAGAATTTATGAAAAGAAAATTAATGTTGTTATTAGCCTGTCTCTTTGTGGGAATAGGCATGATAGCTGCGCAAACACAGACAATTACTGGTGTTGTAATTTCTGAAGAAGATGGGCAACCAGTAGTTGGAGCCTCATTAGTTGTGAAAGGTACAAGTGTTGGTACTGTTACCGATTTGGATGGTAAATTCAAATTAGCAAATGTACCAAGTACTGCTAAGTCATTGGTTGTATCTTACATTGGTATGCAAACTGAAGAAGTTTCTATCAAACCAACTATGACAATCTATTTAAAGAGCGACTCAGAACTTCTTGATGAAGTTATCGTAGTTGCATATGGTACTGCTAAAAAAGCGTCATTTACAGGTTCTGCTACAACTATTAGTAGCAAGAAACTTGAAAGTCGCCCAATTACTAACATTTCAAAAGGTCTTGAAGGTCAAAGTACTGGTATCTTGACTACATCTGGTTCTGGACAACCTGGTTCTGAAGCATCAGTTGTAATCCGTGGTTTCGGTTCTATCAACGCTTCTCAAGCTCCTCTTTATGTAGTAGACGGTGTACCTTTTAATGGTTCTATCAGTTCTATCAACCCTGCTGATATCGAAAGCTTAACAGTGTTGAAAGATGCTTCTGCTGGTGCTTTATATGGTGCTCGTGGTGCTAATGGTGTTATCATGATTACTACTAAAAAAGGTCAAGCTGGTAAAACTAACGTATCTTTGCGTGCAACTCTTGGTTGGGCAAATCGTGCTTTGAAAGCTTATGATATGGTTGATCAAAAAGAGTTTGCTCAATTATCTTACGAAGCTCTTCGTAATGGTTACGCATTTGATGGTGGCTATGATTGGGAAACTGCAGGTCAATTGGCTAGCGGACAATTAGCATCTTCTTTAGGTGGTGAACAATATAACCCATTCAAAAACTATACATGGGCTACTCTTATCGATCCTACAACTGGTCAAGTTAGATCTGATGCTGTTTCTGCATGGGATGATACTTGGATGGATGCTATTGAAAGAAAAAATGCTTTACGTCAAGAATACCAATTATCAGTAAACGGTGGTAGCGAGAAACTTAAATTCATGTTCTCTCTAGGTTACCTTAACGAAGATGGTATTTTGAAAACTACAGGTTTCCAACGTTATAATGGTCGTGCAAACATAGACGCTACAGTGACTGATTGGTTCAAAGCTGGTTTTAATGCAGCGATGTCTAACTCTACACAAAACTTTAGTGACTATTCTGGTTCATCAAACTCAAATGTTTGGTATTCTGCTCAATTTATCGCTCCTATCTATCCTACTTATTTGAAAGATGCAGCTGGTAAAGATCTTTTGGATGAAAACGGAAACAAACAATTAGACTACGGTGAAGGTGGTCGTCCTAAATACAATGACTTCAACCCAGTTGGAACATTGACTGATGACCAAGCTTATGTAACTAATGATAATGCTAGTGTACGTGCTGACTTAGTGTTTGGTACTGATGCTGACTATGCTAAATATTTGAAAGGTCTTAAATTACACATCAGATTTGGTGCTGACTATCGTACTCAAAACCAAATGAGCTACATGAACATGTATCATGGTAACCAAGTTGCTGCTGGTGGTCTTTTAAGAAAATTGAATAGCCGTATGCAAAGTTATACATTCAACCAATTGTTGACTTGGGACCGTACATTTGGTAAAAATAACTTTGATGTATTAGCTGGTCACGAATACTATGCTTACAAATATCAATATCTTGCTGCTGGTAAAACTAACTTGGTAGATGGTATCCTTGAACTTCGTCCTGGTACTACATTATATGATGCTGACTCTTATACTAACGATTATCGTATCGAATCTTGGTTAGGTCGTGTAAACTATAACTTCGACGAAAAATACTACTTGTCAGGTTCTATTCGTAGAGATGGTTCTTCTCGTTTCCACAAAAACAACCGTTGGGGTACTTTCTGGAGTGCTGGTGGTAACTGGCGTATCTCTCAAGAAGCATTCATGAAGGATGTTGATTGGGTTTCTAACCTTGCATTAAGAGCTAGTTATGGTGAACAAGGTAATGATGCTTTGGGTACATACTATGCTTGGCAAAGTTTATATAGCTTGTCATGGGCTAATGCTAACCAAATTGGTGGTCTTGTATCTTCACTTGAAAATCAAAACATCTCTTGGGAAAAGAGTGGTAACTTGAATATCGGTATCGATGCTACATTGTTTGATAACAGAATGAGCGTAAGCGCTGAATACTACAACCGTAAAACAACTGATATGTTGTTGGAATACCCAATGGCACTTTCTACAGGTTTCACAGGTTACAACGACAACGTAGGTGATATGCGTAACAGCGGTTTCGAATTTGATGTAAGAGTAACTCCAATCCGTACTTCTAAACTTACTTGGAATGTAACATGGATGGGTACTACTACAAAAAACAAAGTATTGAAATTGACTCAAGAATCTGACGAAATCATCTCTGGTATCTTTAGCATCAAAGAAGGTATGCCTTTAAGAACTTTCTACATGGCTAAATCTGCAGGTGTTGATCCAGCAACTGGTTCTCAATTGTACTGGGTATACGATAAAGATGATGCAGGTAACATCGTTAACGAACGTGTTTCAAGCGATTACGCTAAAGCTGCAAACTCTAAATATTACCTAGGAAACCGTGTTCCTAAATTGTATGGTAGCCTTGGTACAGATATCTCTTACAAAGGATTTGACTTGAACATCTTAACTACTTACTCTATTGGTGGTAAAGTATACGATGGCTTGTACTATTCTAGTATGAATGTAACTTATGCTGGTGATACTTGGAACAAAAACGCACTTCGCCGTTGGCAACAACCAGGTGACATCACTGATGTACCACGTGTAGAATTGGGAGGTAGATATACAGTTACAGATCGTTTCTTGGTAAATGCTTCTTACTTTAATATCAAAAATATTACTTTAGGATACAATCTTCCTAAAAACCTAATGAGAAAAGCTGGCTTAAGTTCACTTCGTATCTTTGCTTCAGCTGATAACGTAGCAATGTTCAATCATATGAATGGTATGGACCCACAATATAACTTTAGTGGTTCTACAGACTATACTTATACTCCAAACAGAACTTATACTGTTGGTTTTGAACTTAATTTCTAATAAAGTAAGCATATATAATTATGAAAAAAATAATCAAATATACTTTAGTTGCGTTGCTTTCTGCATCTGCTGTAGCTTGTACTGAAGATTCTTTGAATACAGCACCTACTACATCAATGTCTGGAGAAAGTCTTTTTTCAACTGCTGGTGCTGCATTAGTTCCATTGAATGGTCTTTACAGATCAATGTATACAGCTGGTTGGTCTACAACCGGTAACACTCACCAATGTTTTGGTATTAGTGCATATAACTTAATGGCCGATGTAATGGCTGATGACCACATCATGTCTGGACAAGGTTCTGGATGGTTCTGGTTTGACTGTCTATATAACGTAAAACCACGCTACACTTCTGGTGCATGGCGCTCTTACGATTTGTGGAATGCATACTATACTTGGATTTCTAATGCAAACTACATCATCGCTTACGAAGAAACTATGGGCGGATCTACAGCTGATGTAAACTCAATCATGGGTCAAGCTTATACTATTCGTGCTTACTCTTACTTTATGTTAGCTCAATCGTTTGCTCGTACTTATGTAGGTCACGAATCTGATCCTTGTGCTCCTATCTATACAGAACCAACTGTTGCTGGTACTCAAGGTAAACCTCGCTCTACTGTAAAAGAAGTATACGAACAAATTACTAGCGATATTAATCACGCTGTGACTCTTTTAGAGAGTGCATCTCCTAAAAAACACATCAGTCACTTTGACTTAGCTTCTGCTAATGGTATCAAAGCTCGTATTGCTTTAGTAATGGAAGATTGGAATACTGCATTTACTGCTGCTACTGCTGCTATTAATGCAAGCTCTTGCAAAATTGGTACTGGCTCTGATTTATTCTCAGGAATGAATAATGCTGATGCTAATAACGTAATGTGGGGTGCTCAAATTATCAGTGATCAAGCTGGTATGTATGCAAGTTTATTTGCACATATGCAAGGCGCAAAATATCACGGTAACACTGCACGTAAACAAATTACTAAACCATTGTATGCTAAGATGGGTAGAGAAGACGTTAGACGTGAATGGTGGAATACAGAAGATCCTGCTAATGGTTCAAAAACTGGATACCAACAAGTTAAATTTGACTTCGCTGATATTTCAATCTGGACAGGTGACTATATCTGGATGAGAATCGAAGAAATGTATTTGATGGCTGCTGAAGCTGCTTGCCAAAAAGGTGATGATGCAACTGCTCGTCAATATCTTGAAACTTTCATGGCAAAAAGAGACCCTAACTACACTGCAGTTAATAAGAGCGGTAAAGCAATGGGTGCTTTAACATCAGATGAAACAGGTTCATTACTTGAAGCAATTATCGATCAACGTCGTATTGAACTTTGGGGTGAATTTGGTCGTATCTATGATATTCGCCGTTTGAAACAAGGATTTAAACGTACTGAAGCAATGGGATGGCCAACAGCTGCTTTGTTGAACTCAACAGATACTCAAAATCCTGAATCATATGCATGGGTATTAACTATTCCTCAAGCTGAGTTTGATGGTAATGCTAATATGACTCTTGAGGCTGATCAAAACCCTATCGGAGATCACAAATAATAATAGTAACAAATAAGTTATTAAATTAATATGAAAAAGATATTAACAAACATAATGCTTTTTGCAGCATTGATTTGCGTTCTTGCTTCGTGCGATAAGGACAATGTAAAAGCAATATACACAGATGGTGGAACAGTTAGCTTCATTTCATCTAAAAATGATGTTGCTTTAGCAGCTATCGATAATAGTTTTGAAGTTAGAATCAACCGTAGTACTAAGGTTGGTGATGCTTCTTATAACTTAATTAAAGTTGAAGGTGATGACATCTTTAATGTACCTACTCAAGTAGCTTTTGTTAATGGAGCAGGTGAGGCTTTTATTAAAGTTAATATAGCTGAAGGAATGGAAGTTGGTCCTAAATACAAATTAGTAATTGGTGTTGAGGATGGTGATCTTTCTATTAGTGGTGTAAAAGAAATCACTCTTACTGTATTCAAAGAATATGAATGGAAATCAATTGGTACAGGTCAATGGACTGATGGTATGCTTGCTTCTGTATTTGGCGTATCAAAATTCACTTATCCTGTTGAAGTTGAAGAAGCTGAAGGTGTTTCTGGATTATATCGTGTAGTAAGTCCATACGGATTCGGTTCGTATCCTTTGACTGAAACTGGTGATGTTGTTGGCGCAGGTAACATCGTAATTGATGCTACTGATCCAAATGCTGTATATCTTGAAGAACAATCTATGGGTATCAACTATGGATATGGTGTGATTACTTGTGGTAGTGTTTATGGTAATCTAAGTTCTAATATTACTTCTTATCCATTAGGAAAAGTTAATGGTAAATTAATTAGCTTAGGTACTATGTTCATGTTAATGGGCGGTGATGCTTATACTGGCTACTTAACAAATACTACAACTCTTCAATTACCATAAGCTGTATCATAATAGACGAATATTAAACAAAATATTTGTTTGACACATAATGAAGCCGCTGCATAATTATTATGCAGCGGCTTTTTGTTTATCTTATCATTGCAAATACGATTTATCTTTCAAACCCGGTTTTTTGAACATTCAGTTAAAAATAGATGTTTGATATATGAAGTCGATAGAAGTTTACTTCTTCACAGTTGATGTAATATTTAAATTAGTTTATTATGAAGAAACAATACCTATTTATATTGCTTCTCAGTTTATTTAACCATTCTATTTGGAGTGCAACTGTAAGTCAAGAGAAAGCTGAAAGTATCGCTAAACAGTTTCATAGTCTTCTTTATCAGTCAAACCTTGATGAAAATGACATAACATGCGAGTTAGTCTATACTGGTATTACTCAAACTCGTTCCACATCTCCATCATACTATGTGTTCAACTATGATGCTGGTTTTGTTATTGTTGCTGGCAATGATTTGTCTACTCCTATACTTGGGTATAGCGCATCCAATAAGTTTGTAACAATTGATATCCCTTCTCATGTATTATATTGGATGGACTTATATGATAAACAGATTCAAGAATTAAATACTCTTACAGGAGATGCACATGAAGGGTGGGATGATTTATCATCGGTTATGTTTACTGATGTTACCGATGCTAATTTACTTACTACGGTATTGTGGAATCAAGGAGCACCTTATAATGATCAATGTCCGCTTATTGATGGCGAACGTGCAGTGACAGGTTGTGTTGCTACTGCTTTTTCTATAGCGATGAAGTATCATGAATGGCCTGATATAGGTACAGGCAGCTATTCTTATACTTGGAATGACTCCACACTATCTGCCGATTTTGATATAACTTATCAATGGGACGAAATGTTAGATGGATACACAGGTACCTATACTACCGAACAAGCTGATGCTGTAGCAACCATTATGTATCATGCAGGAGTTCTGTCGAATATGGATTATGCTGTAGGAGGTAGTGGCGCTCATACAAATAATGGTGTTAAAGGAATTGTAAACTATATGAAGTACGATAAAAGTGCCATTCAACTATTTAGAAGTTGGTATAGTGATGATGAGTGGGCAACCATGCTGAAAGCAGAGATTAATGCAAATCGTCCTCTTGTTTATGGTGGATATGATACGACTTTAGGCGGCCATCAGTTTATACTCGATGGATATCAAAATAACTATTTCCATATAAATTGGGGATGGAGTGGCAGTTCTGATGGTTACTATTTAATTGGTGCATTAAATCCTTACGACAAAACAGCCGATTCTGGTGGCTATAGTAGTGGTGAGGGTGGTGTATTCTACATGCAACCCGAAACAGATAACTCCACTTATACATATCTTTGGGTGTTCGGTCCGGGTGACTATAATGATATTAGCTACAATGGCTTGACAACGAGCGTTACTCATTTTCAACAAAATGTAGAATTTGATCTGAATGCTGGAGTGTATTATAATCAAAGTATCACAAGCTTTACTGGTTATCTTTGTATTAAGCATTGCGATTCTGAAGGGAACATCAAAGAAGATGTATCCGGATTATATTCGGTAAGTGATTTTACAGAAGGACAAGGTAGCTTTCATACTTTTGTTTGTAAGATAACTCAAGAAATAGAGGCAGGTGATTATATCTGTATGATGTCTAAAAGCAGTGATAGTGATGAATGGAAAATGGTTATCGGTGATTCGGGTACTGTTACAAAACTTGATATTTATACCGCAACTACTATTGATGTTGAAAAGATGTCGGAACAAATTGTTATACAACATAGCGGAACTTATCTAACCATTCAATCAGGTGATACTCCTCTCATCTCTATACAGGTTTGTGATGTGTCGGGTAGAATAATAGAATATTCTGATAACCTCAATAAGAATAAAACTGAAATACCTATTGATCATTTATCTGCAGGAGTTTATATCCTACGTTATCAAACAAAAGATGGTTTTGGGCATTATAAATTTATTCGATAACCAAACAAGGCATCGATAATGATAGATATATAAACCGACAACCTGCTAAATAATTCATTTACAGGTTGTCGGTTATCTTTTTTTCTTTACTTTTGTTATATTGATTTATTAATAAGGCTTATCGTATGGGAAAAATGCTACATGGCTTGTTCTTAATTATGCTGATATGTGCATGCCAATCTACCAAGAAGATGAATAACGAGAATCAAAATAATGAACCGCCTCTTGAACGAATCACTACAATGAAACCATTGAGTGGTGGTATCAATGTTAGTTCACCTCCGGTGTTCATCTATAAAACGAATGGTGATTATTATAACAATGTACCTGTTATAATGAATAACGATCGAACAGCTATTGTCTCTTATCCAGCTCCAACTGATTTAAGTTATGGTGGCAAACTGCGTCTACCAACTCGTTTGGTCGATGGTTATTTATTAGACAACCGTGGCATCGGTCCTAATGTAGCTTTTCTTTCTTACACCTACCAAGAGTATAGTAAGATGAAAGAAGCTCCCTCTATGGAAGAGCTGATGAGTCATATCATAAGTAAATATCCATTAACAGTATATCATACTTGTGGTCGTTGGAGAGACTATACAGATATAGTACCACAGTTAAATGAGTTAATAGAAAAAGAATACATGCAAAAATAATTCTATCTTTGCATTTCAAATATATATTTTAGAAAGCTTAATATGAAAGAATTTGTAATTTCCGAAGCCAAAGTCGAAACCGCTGTATTAGTTGGTATTATTACTCAGACGCAAGATGAGCGTAAAACAAATGAGTATCTCGATGAATTGGATTTTCTTGCCGAGACGGCTGGAGCGGAAGTGGTGAAACGATTTACACAACGGCTGCCTACTGCCAATTCGGTAACGTATGTTGGTAAAGGTAAGCTCGAAGAAATAAAAGATTATATACTACAAGAAGCAGACAACGATCGCGAAGTAGGTATGGTTATTTTTGATGATGAACTATCGGCTAAGCAACTTCGTAATATCGAGGCTGTATTGCAAGTCAAAATCTTAGACCGTACTTCATTGATTCTTGACATTTTCGCTATGCGTGCTCAAACAGCTCATGCCAAGACACAGGTAGAGTTGGCTCAATATAAATACATGCTTCCTCGATTGCAACGATTGTGGACTCACTTGGAACGTCAAGGAGGTGGATCGGGTGCCGGTGGTGGTAAAGGTGGTTCAGTAGGTCTTCGTGGACCTGGTGAAACTCAGCTCGAAATGGACCGCCGTATCATCTTGAACCGTATGTCTTTGTTGAAAGAACGCTTAGCCGAAATCGATAAACAAAAATCTACTCAGCGTAAGAACCGTGGAAGAATGATTCGTGTGGCATTGGTAGGATATACCAATGTTGGTAAATCTACCATCATGAACCTACTTTCAAAGAGTGAAGTATTTGCCGAAAACAAGCTCTTTGCTACGCTCGATACGACAGTTCGTAAAGTGATTATCGATAATCTACCATTCTTGCTATCTGACACTGTAGGGTTTATTCGTAAATTGCCAACCGACTTGGTTGAATCGTTTAAGTCTACACTCGATGAAGTACGCGAAGCCGATTTATTGCTTCATGTTGTTGATATCTCGCACCCTCAGTTTGAAGAGCAAATAGAAGTAGTAAATAAAACATTGGCCGATATCGACGGTAGTGGTAAACCAATGGTTTTAATCTTTAATAAAATAGATGCTTATCATCACGTAGAGAAAGCTGAAGACGACCTTACCCCCAGAACAAAGGAGAACTTAACACTCGAAGAATTGATGAAGACGTGGATGGCTAAGATGGAAGACAACTGTCTGTTTATCTCAGCTCGCGAAAGAACCAATATCGACGAATTACGTAAAGTCGTTTATGATCGTGTCAAACAACTACACGTACAAAAATACCCCTATAATGATTTTCTTTATCAAGTTTACGACGAAGAAGAAGACGTTTAATTAAAAACATAATATTGTTTTTGCAGAGCTTTAAGGGTATTGACTAAAGCTTATTGTTTGAACAAACAACCATACATAGACACGGATATCATCGGTTACTTAGTTAATCGATGTAGTCTGTGTCTTTTTGTTATGTAGCTATCTGCAAAAACGTAAATAGGTATTCTTATGAAAAACTACAGAACACTAACTGAAAATGAAATTCTCTCTTTAAAGCAACAATCATGCTTATCAGATGATTGGAGTAAAATACTAGTTGCCGAACAATTTAACACTGAATATGTACACCATACTCGTTTCTCGGGTGATATCAAGCTAGGTGTATTTGAGTCGGAGTTTACCATGCCCGGTGGAATAAAAAAACATTCTGGGTTACGCCATGTATCGCTTCACAACGTAACTATTGGCGACAATTGCTGCATAGAGAATATACAAAACTACATAGCCAATTATCATATAGGTCATGATACGTTTATCGAAAACGTAGATATTATCTTGGTTGATGGATTATCAACATTTGGCAATGGCGTTGAGGCTTCGGTGCTCAACGAAACAGGTGGTCGCGAAGTTCCTATCAATGATAAACTCTCGGCACATCAAGCCTATATATTGGCACTTTACCGTCATCGTCCTGAGTTAATAGAACGCATCAAATCAATGATTACCTTCTATTCTAACAAGCATGCATCGACTATCGGAACGATTGGTAGCCATGTAATGATACTCAATACCGGTTCTATTAAGAATATGCGCATTGGCGATTATTGCTATATCTGCGGTGCATGCCGATTGACAAATGGTACCATCAATAGTAATGAAGCAGCACCCGTACATATTGGCAATGGTGTGATATGCGATGATTTTATCATTTCATCCGGTTCGCACGTTGACGAAGGCACTATGATTACTCGCTGCTTTATAGGTCAAGCCTGTCATCTAGGTCATAACTATTCGGCTTCCGACTCCTTGTTCTTTAGCAACTGTCAAGGCGAGAATGGTGAGGCTTGTGCTATATTTGCCGGTCCATATACCGTTACACATCATAAGTCTACCTTGTTGATAGCTGGTATGTTCTCGTTTATGAATGCCGGTTCAGGATCTAATCAGAGTAACCATATGTATAAGTTGGGACCTATTCACCAAGGCACATTAGAGCGTGGTGCTAAGACTACTTCCGATTCGTATATTTTATGGCCTGCACGTGTAGGAGCATTCTCATTAGTAATGGGACGTCACGTTAATCACTCCGATACATCCAACTTGCCTTTCTCTTACTTGATAGAGCAACAAAACAATACCTATTTGGTGCCAGGTGTAAATTTGCGTAGTGTGGGTACTATCCGCGATGCCCAAAAGTGGCCAAAGCGCGATAAACGTAAAGATCCTAACCGACTAGACTTCATCAATTACAATCTATTGAGCCCATATACCATTCAGAAAATGATGAAAGGGCGCGAAGTGCTTAAAGAGTTGAAACGTGTATCGGGCGAAACATCCGAAATCTATTCTTATCAAAGTGCTAAGATCAAAAACTCATCGCTCAATAACGGTATTCGTTTTTACGAAACAGCCATCAATAAATTCTTGGGTAACTCCATCATTAAACGTTTAGAGGGAGTCAATTTCAAGAGCGATGAAGAAATACGCCAACGCCTACAACCCGATACGCCAATCGGATTAGGAGAATGGGTAGATATATCTGGCTTAATAGCACCTAAAACAGAGATAGACAGATTGATTGATGGGGTAGAGGCAGGCCAAATAGATAAACTTAAAAAGATAAATCAATGTTTTGCTGAAATGCACAACAACTATTATACATACGAGTGGAGTTGGGCATATCATAAAATAAGAGAATACTATGGTTTAGACCCGCTTACTATTACTGCTGCCGATGTTATTCGTATTGTAGAGTTATGGAAAGAGTCGGTAGTTGGCTTAGACCGTATGGTGTATGATGATGCTCGTAAAGAGTTCTCGCTTACATCCATGACTGGTTTTGGAGCCGATGGTTCGCACGATGAAATGAAACAAGACTTCGAACAAGTACGTGGCGACTTCGAAAGCAATCCTTTTGTTACTGCCGTGCTACAACATATTGATGATAAAACGGCTCTGGGCGATGAATTGATTGGTCGTCTTCGTGCATTTATCTAAATATAAATTAAATAAAATTTAAGGATATGTTTGCAGTGTAATATAGATTTAATACATTTGCTGTCAGTTAATTAGTAAAGATGTAGATGATTCATGTCTACATCTTTACTTGTTTATATCTCACAAACAAACTATTCTATATTATGAAAATGCTTAACTACAAAGTACTCTCTGTACTAGCTTTACTAACAATGATGGTAGCCTGCAACTCAGACCAGATAGAGGATATCCCTATCGAACTAACACATGACATACGGCTCGTAGGCAATTGGGCAAAACAAACTAATGTGTTAGACTATCTAGTCGATGAAATGAACCTATTCGAAGATGGTACAGGTAATTATATTAATAGTGAAACGCCTGGAACTCTTAAATGGGGAGTTCATAAAGTTAATGAAGAATCGTATTTAAAATTAGAATTGGATAATGGCATTGTAAATGATGTGAAGTATGACTTTACAGGGGCGCTTATGACTTTGAATAGTCAAGAGAATTATCTATTAGATTTTCCGATTCTCGGCGAATGGTATCTTGCAGAGCTGAACCAAACCAACCAACAAATATATAACTGTGCATATACATTCTATCCCACAGGTACCGTTGCCTGCAAATACTTTGATAATACTGGTATAGTCTATTCAAAGAATGAGACCTGGTATCGTAATGCCAATGGTGAGTTAATAATTTTGATAGGTAGTATGGATAAAAAACTATCTTATCAAATCAATAATCAAGTACTGACAGTTGAAGATGGAAACACTTTTGTACGCGATAATAAGTGGTACTTCTATGGTGAATGGACTTCTATATACAACGAGAAAGGTAAAATCGAGGTCGATCAATATCCGTACAATACACTTAGCATCAATCGTTGGCTAGATGATAAAAATCACATCCACATTCATCACATTACAGATCAAGGTTATAATAGGAGAGACGAATTTATTTGGAGTGACCACAACGGCAATTTGCTTTATCTGGTTAATGATAGCGACGGTTATATGTTGAATTATAGATATAGGTACGATTTCACTACCAAACAATTCTATTTAGAGTTGAGCGAAGAAGACAAGCAAAGCTTTAAACAATATGTGGGTTATTGCAAAGTCGATAACAATTAAACATCTAAGTCTAATAATAAAACGAATCCAATATGAAACTCATATATGCATTGTTTTTTATTTTGTGTATCATTTCTTGTACATCAGAAAGCATCACAGATGATACTACAGAAACAATTACGACAGACCAAAAGGAGACAGAGTTTGAACTGATACATTTAGCAAATGAGAATAAAGGAAATGTATTTCATCTGTTTACATTTCATATAGCGCTTAATGATCAAAACGTATCAAGTTTATATCAAAGCGATTTAGAACAAAGATACGACTCTGTTACTTGGAGTATATCTAGTCAACGTGGTAGTATAAAAATATTTGAAGTAGAAAAAGCTCATGGATATACAGGCAGCAAACTGCTATGGCAGTGGTCGCATACATTTTATGTACCAGGCCAGTATGAAACATATCTACATGCCTATAAAAACAATGAAATTGTTCATAGCGACACATTAACCGTTGATGTTGTCAACGAAAAAGATTTCTTAATGTATAACTGGGCAGAAATATCCTCAGCAGATAATACGTCAATAGGATTTGAAAATGTTATAAATAATAATTTCAACCTCTGTGCTATAAGAACTACTTATGAGCGTACACCAGGGATAGAACTTTTCTTGTGGCAGAATATAGATGATGAAGATACATTTATACAATATAGTGAGCACGAACTATATAATTATATTTCATCTATCTATAAACAGCCAACATACGATCGAAATGCGATTGATTTAATCGAAAAGTATCAAGAACTATTTGCTCATCAAGAGCCAGATGCAGTTCCATATGCTATTTGGCTTACACCAAAGAATATTATCACTCTTTTGAAGAAAGAAAATGAAGAAATAAAACGCGTCTTGGTATATGCCGAACCTGCGGAATAATGAAATAGTGGAGCGATTTACAATTAAAAATAAATAGCTCCTTTATTTTTAATATATATTTTATCATAACGGTATGAATGAATTCATTTAAAACATAAGACTATTGTTCTGCCCATTGGCGAATCACAATACTCTTTACGTCTACCCCAAACTCTTCTGCTTTCCTTAAAATATTTCTAGCCAGTTCGGCTTTTCTATCTTCGGGTGCATATCTAAAATACGCTTCAGCTGCACGTACATGTGTAGCATCGGGCATCGGGTACTCTCTTAAATCCGGCAATCCATAAGCCGAATCAGGTAATTCTCTCTTTTCTTCAGCGTTAAGCCTATCCTCACCTGGGTGGCTAATTCTAGACATCATCATAATTTTCTATTTTTATTTCTATAACAAACAATGTGCACTAAAGGATGATGAATTATAGTTAAAGAGTCTTTTTGTTTATAATATTGTTTTTTGCCACCTCATTGGCAAAACCTTGCCAGTAGGTAGGCAACTCCTTGCCTGTGGGGTGGCAAAATCTTGCCAAAGGCTTGGCAATAAATCAAACATATTTTATCTTTGTGATATGTATAACCGAATAAGAGTCTGATTATGAAGAATGAACGTATTACCCCCGAGCACATAACTTCTCTCAATGATAATGAGATATTTGTATTTGGCAGCAATCTGGCTGGTATGCATGGAGGTGGAGCAGCACGTTTCGCCTATAAAAAGCTAGGAGCACAAATGGGAATTGGTGTTGGCCCTACCGGTCAATGTTATGCTATACCAACTATGCAAGGCGGAGTAGAGACTATTCGTCCTTATGTTGACGATTTTGTGAAATATGCGACAGCAAATCCATCATTACGTTTTTATGTTACAGAGATTGGTTGCGGTATAGCCGGATTTACACCAGAACAGATAGCTCCTCTTTTCTTATCGACTCGCAATTTAGAGAATGTATATCTACCCGAACGTTTTTGGCGTGTATTCGACTCGTACTATAATTAATTTTTGATAGTATAATGAGAAACATCATCCTGATTATCGAGTAATAAAATATGACTCGATTTGTTTGTTGTATTAATTTCTTTCTTATTTTTGTCTATCTAACATCAAATACAACGAATAATGAAAAACATGAAATGGTTTGCACTTATTATATTATGTGCATATGTAATACTTGCATGCTCAAATGATGAAAACACGAAGACTGAGACTCCCGAACCAGTAAACACTGATTTTGCTAAAGGTGCCGATATAAGCTGGGTAACCGAAATGGAAAGCAAAGGCATTGCTTTCAAAAACTCTAACAATGTTACAACTGATTGTTTTGCTCTGATGAAAGAAGTCGGAATGAACGCTATTCGCCTACGCGTATGGGTAGATCCTACTGATGGTTGGTGTGGCAAAGAGGATGTTGTTAATAAAGCTGTTCGTGCTCACAATCTAGGATTGGATATCATGATTGACTTTCACTATAGTGACTCGTGGGCCGATCCAGGTAAACAAAATAAACCCGCTGCTTGGGAAACGATGAATCTTAGCCAACTGAAAGTTGCGATTGCCGATCATACTAAAGATGTGCTGAATGCTTTGAAGGCAGAGGGCATCACTCCTAAATGGGTACAAGTAGGCAATGAAACTCGCAATGGTATGTTGTGGCCCGAGGGTAAGTTATGGGATGAAAACGGCTCTTTGAACAGATGGTCTGAATATGCTCAAATGAGTAATGCGGGTTATGACGCTACAAAATCTGTTTTTCCAAATGCAATAGTTATTGTACATATACATAATGGATGGGAAGATAATGTTTGGTGGTTCAAAGATTTTAAATCTAACGGTGGTAAGTGGGATATGATAGGCTTATCGCTCTATCCACAAACAGAAGCTAACTATACTTGGACACAATTAAACGAGAAATGTATTGACCAAATCAAAAAGTTGGGCGATACGTATAACACACCTGTAATGGTTTGCGAGATAGGCACAAAACAAAGTAACGAATCACTGGCATCACAAATATTAAATGATTTCATGACGAAAGCAAAAGCACTAAACCAATGTGCTGGAGTATTCTATTGGGAACCACAATGCTATGGTGGATGGAAGAACTACGATATGGGCGCATTCAATGTAAGCGGTAAACCTTCTCTAGCATTAAGTGCTTTTAAATAACTAAAACTAATCTTTATAAAAGAGGGATTGTGGCATTATTGTATTAAACGATAATAACTACATCTTTCGCTTTTGGATAGCATTATTGAGTAAAGTGTTGATAAAGGGTAACATATCTTTGTGCTATCCACATAATATTTTTGTGGTTCTTGTTTAGATATCTCTAAGTTGCAAACGTTTGCATTAAGAAGAATATATATTTTATATCATTTTTTATTTAAATGGTTGCTGGAAATTTAATTTTGTAGTGTCTTGATATGTAGTAAGTACTCTGATACTTGATAAAACATACATGAAATCTAAAGAAAAATACACAGATAGAGCGACTCTATCTACACGATATTATTATAAATTTTAATTGTTAACTTTAATTTTTTAATACATGAAGCAAGTTAATCTTAGAATCTACAAAGTGATTCTTCCCTTATTATTAGGGCTTTTCATGTCTATTGGTGTTTATGCACAACAGGTTACTGTGAGAGGGCATGTTAAAGATGCTCTAGGTGAACCTATGATGGGCGCAAATGTCATAGAAAAGGCAAATCCCGATAATGGAACAATCGTCGACTTAGACGGTAATTTTGTATTAACAGTGCCACAAGGTGCTATCATCCAAGTTTCTTTTATTGGTTATAAAACGATAGATGTAGCTGCTGCACCTACGCTTAATATTACCATGGAAGATGATTCTGAACTATTGGAAGCTGTTGTTGTAATTGGTTATGGTTCTGTTAAGAAGAACGACTTAACCGGTTCGGTGACCGCTATCAAAGCCGACGAAATTAATCGTGGTGCTATCACTTCTCCTGAACAAATGCTACAAGGTAAAGTTCCAGGGTTGTTGGTAACTCCTGCATCAGGTGCTCCAGGCGAATCGGCTACTATCCGTATTCGTGGTGCTGCATCTCTTTATGCATCAAATGATCCGTTGATCGTTATTGACGGTGTACCTATCACAGGTGAAGGTGGTGCAGGTATGGGTAACCCTCTATCTTCAGTTAATCCTAACGATATTGAATCTTATACTGTATTGAAAGATGCTTCTGCAACTGCTATCTATGGTTCGCGTGCGTCTAATGGTGTAATCATCATTACTACTAAAAAAGGTACAGGAAGCAAAATGCAAGTTAGCTACAACTCTAGCTACAGTTTGAAACAAAATACATCTACTACTGATGTAATGACTGGTGATGAATTCCGTGCTTATGTTACAGAACAATACGGAACTGAATCATATCGTGGTCAAACAATCCAATCTTTAATGGGTACTGCTAATACTGATTGGCAAAAAATGATCTATCGTACAGCGTTCTCTACAGACCAAAACGTTAGTTTATATGGTAATGCTAGAGGCTCTTTCCCATATCGTTTAAGTGTAGGTTACAACTACGATGAGGCTACATTGAAAGTTGGTGATAGCCAACGTGCAAATGTTGGTATTACATTGGCTCCTAAGTTCTTGAAAGATCACTTATCATTCAATGTTAACTTAAAAGGTATCTACAATCATACTAACTATGCTAACTCAGGTGCTATTGGTAATGCTATCGCATTTGACCCTACTCAATCTGCATACTTCTTGAATGCTGACGGTTCAAATAATACTGATCTATGTAATGGATATTGGAACTGGTTATCTTCTGATGGTTCAGCTAATACAATGGCTAGCGTAAACCCACTATCTCAATTGTATGATAACTCTAACAAGAATCATACACTACGTTCTATTGGTAACTTCCAAGCAGATTATAAAATTCATGGTTTCGAAGAGTTGCGTTTTAACTTAAACTTAGGTTATGACATCTCTAGAACTGAAGGTAAAACATATGCTCAACTTGGCTCATTTACTTCTATGTCTAATGCTGCCGAAGATTATTTGAATGATTATACAAACTATAACGCTAATACATTATTAGAGTTTTATGGTAACTATAACAAAGAAATAAATAAGAACCGTATCGATGTGATGGCTGGTTACTCTTGGCAACACAACTATGTGAAATACAACCAAACTAAATACTTTAACAGCAATAGAGACGAAGTTTATCAAGTTTCTCCTAAAGATGCTAAAGAGTACTATCTAATCTCTTTCTTTGGTCGTGTTAACTACTCATACGATTCTAGATATTTATTTACTGCTTCTTTGCGTGATGATGCTTCTTCTCGTTTCTCTAAAAAGAATCGTTGGGGTCTATTCCCATCAGTAGCTGCTGCATGGAATATCGCTCAAGAATCATTCTTATTAGATTCAAAAGCTATCTCTTCTTTGAAACTTCGTTTTGGTTGGGGTAAAACTGGTCAACAAGATATTGGTATGGACCGCTGCTATGCTTACATGGCTAAATATACTGAATCATCTTCTTTGACTGCTATGATTCCTTGGAATGGTGGCTGGATTACAACTCTTGCTCCTAATGCATACAATCCAGATATCAAATGGGAAACTACAGAAACATATAACGTTGGTCTTGACTTTGGCTTCTTAAATAACCGTATCAACGGTTCGGTAGATGCTTACCTTCGCAAAACTTACGATTTGTTGAACGTGGTAACTACTCCAATGGGTTCTAACTTCTCGAATACTGTAATCTCGAATGTGGGTAACATGGAAAATAAAGGTATCGAGTTGAATGTGAACTTCATTCCTATCGAAACAAAAGATTTGCGTTGGACTATCAACTGGAATGGTACATTGCAAAAAACTAAGATCACTAAATTGACAAATGTTCCATCTGACGACTATATCGGTGTACAAGTAGGTTCTGGTATGGGTGGTACTGGTGGCAACACTTCACTTTATCGTGTAGGTTATACTCCTTATACTTATTTCTTGTATCAACAAGCTTATGACGAAAATGGTAATGCATTGCAAAACGTATTCGTTGATCGCGATGGTGATGGTGAGATTACTGAAAAAGACCGTTATATCACAGGTAAGAGCATCACTCCTAAGTTCTTCTTTGGTATTGGTACTCAACTTACATACAAAAACTGGGATTTCGGATTTAATGGACACGCTTCATTCGGTGGCTATGCTTTGAATAAAGTAAATATGGGTAACTCTACTTCTTACTCAGATGATTACTCAAAAGGCTATTTGAATAACCTTTCTACTTATTGCTTGCAAACTGGTTGGACTGCTGCAAATACTGAACAACAAAAATATTCTGATATGTTCCTTGAAAAAGCTTCATTCTTCAAAATGGATGATATCAACTTAGGATATACTTTCAGAAATATCAGAAACTGGAATGGTAATATTCGTGTAGCTGCATCTGTACAAAATGTATTTACTATTACTAAATACAAAGGTATGGACCCTGAATTAACTGTAGCTGATGGTGTAGACGATAACTTGATTCCTCGTCCACGTCTATACACTATACGTCTAAACATTAACTTCTAACGATTGACTAGTATTATGAATATGAAAAAGTTATTATATAGTATACTTATAGCATCTTCGATGCTATCTATGAACTCTTGTATCAACGATTTAAATACTCAACCGTTGAATGAGAATGATATGTCTTCTGACCAAGCTTATGATGGAAGCTTAGAAAGTTTCGAGAAGGGGCTGGCTTATATTTATGGCTCTCTCTCTTTGGTTAGCCAAAATGACCCAGGATCTTCTGATATCTCAGTACCTGATGCTGGACAAAGTGACTTGTTGCGTCAATATGTAATCTTGAATGAAGCATCTGCTGATGGATTTAAATGTATCTGGGGTGATAGTTACCTATCTGGTATTCAATATAACATATGGAGTGCATCAGATAATGAAGCAATTATTGCAGTATATACAAGATGTATGGTTACTGTGACTCGTGTAAATGAGTTCTTAATCAAAACAGATGGTTCTTCTACTGCAGGTGTTGAGGGCCTTCGTGCTGAAGCTCGTGTAATGCGTGCATTTGCTTACTATCTTTTGATGGATTTATATGGTAATCCTCCTTTTGCAACAGAAGAAAATATTGCTGGTCCTATGCCAACTCAAATTGGTCGTCCTGCATTATTTGCTTGGATAGAAAACGAACTTAAAGAATTGGCTTCTTCTGAATCTAGCTTACCTGCTGTTGGACAAGTAATGTATCCACGTGTAAACAAGGGTGTAGCTCAAGCACTATTGGCTCGTATGTATTTGAATGCTGAAGTTTATACAGGTACTGCTCGTTGGGCTGATGCAAAAGCTGCAGCTACAGCTACAATCGGTATGGGTTATAGCTTATGTCCAAACTATGAAGAACTATTCTTGCAAGACAATGGTGAAAATCTAAATTCTCAAAATGAATTGATCTTTGCTGTTGCTTATGATAGAGATCATACTCAAAGTTGGGGTGGTACTACTCACTTGGTTTCTGGCTCAATGTATGATGCAGCAAGTTCTGGCGTAGCAGTAGAGCTAGGTTTACCTGAAGGAACTTTAGTAAACCGCGAACGTTGGAATGGTTATCATGTATCTGCTGAATACGTTGCTGATAACTTCGAACTACAAGATGTTAGCTGGAAAGATAAAGCTGGTGTTGGATACAATAGAGCTACAAGTGATAGACGTGCATTCTTATATAATATCGGTCATACAAAAGAGTTTGATAATACATCAACTCAATCTGGTTGGGTATGTTGGAAATATACAAGCCGTGATTCAAAAGGTAATGTTTACTCTAGTGGTGATTATACAAACTTCTCTTCTACAGACTTCCCTGTAATCCGTTTGGCTGAGATGTATATGGTCTATGCTGAAGCTCAAACAAGATTAGATGGCGGTATCACTACTGATGCAACTGCAATGAACTATGTGAAAGCACTTCGTGATCGTGCAGGTTTGGATATGCCTTCATCTATCAACCTTGACTTCTTATTGAAAGAACGTGCTTGTGAGTTTATGTGGGAAGGTCAACGTCGTACTGACTTAATACGTTACGGATACTTTACTTCTATGTCATTCCCATGGCCTATGAAAGGTAATATCCCTAATGGTAAAGTTGCTTTAGACAGCTGGCGTACTATCTACCCAATCATTCAAACAGAGATTAATGAGAACCCGAATTTAGTTCAAAATCCAGGTTATTAATACCAATGTATGTATAATCTCAAAAACAAGATATAATATGAAATTATTAAAATATATAACTCTATTCGCAATTACTGCTTTCATGGCGGTTTCTTGTAGTGACGATGTAGATGTCAGACTTATAAACTCTCCAGAGCAATTTGTTGCTCCTGTGATAAGTAGCTGTAGCAATGTGATTGTTAATGCCAATAACTCAGAGGCCGAGAGTGTTATCTTTACTTGGCAACCTGCTGATTTCGGACTTCCTCTTCAAATTTTATACTCTGTATATTTAGAGAAAGATGGTGAATCAGCCATGTTAGGAACTTCGTACTCAACTTCTTTTTCTATTTCAAAAGGTGACTTCAATGGAGCCGTTATTAATGGTTTAGGTGTTGCTGCAAACGAAACAGTGGAAGTTAAGGCTTACGTTACTGCGCAAATTAGTGGAACTAACGAGTATGCTCCTATTAGTTCAGCACGTTCTAATTCATTCTCAGTTGTTACGTTTATGGCTCCTCTTAAATGGTACCACTTATGTGGTCAATTTATGAATTGGACAATTGCGGAAGCTCCTATCTTCTGGGAAACGGCAGGTGGTACCAACCAATATACTTGTATGGTTGACTTCTCAATTCCTGATGCAGTAGGTGATGAAACTCATTCATACTTTAAAGTAACTGCTGAACAAAACTGGTCGGCTGATAACTGGGGCTATAACTTCTTGACACCATCTTGGGATTGTCCAGAACAAGCGGACTCTAACTTGGCTATGCCATTGGATGAAGGTAATATCTTCCAAGTTACTGTCAATACATCGGTAATGACTATCGATAAGAAGAATATAGGTAAAACACTTGGTGTAATTGGTTCATTCAATGATTGGAATGGCGATGCTCCACTTATCTACAATCATATTGAAAGTGCATGGTTAACAGAGCCTATTGAAATGGCTGCAGGCGATCAAATTAAGATTCGTGTAGATGGTGGATGGACTTTGAATTGGGGTACAAGTGGGACTATGAGTTCTGTTATTTCTGGTGGATATGAAACTGCTGTAGGTGGTGATAATGTAGTAGTTGCTGAAGATGGAACATTTATCGTTAAACTACATGCAAACCGTACTCCATTTGTAATTGAACTAGTAAAACAATAATAGAACGCTATAACTTTAAAACTGAACAATTATGATAAAGTATTTCAAATATATATTCGCGGTTGCCATCGTTATGATGGCGGCCGTAGCCTGCCAGGATGATGTTGAAGACTCTTTCTCAACAAACCCAGCAGCTCCAGTTCTAACTAATAATGGCTCTATATTGTTGACAGAGAACACAATGTCTGAGAGCATTGTTTGGGCTTGGAAGGCAGCACGTTTTCTACCTGGAACAGTCAATTACTCTCTTTATGCTGAGTATGAAAACTCACAGAAGATTCAAATTGGATCTTCTACAACAGCATTGAGTTTGACAATGACTAAACCAAACTTCCAAGAAGCTTTAAAAGGTATCACTAGTTTACCCGAAAACTCAAGCTTTAATTTGACATTTACAGTCGTAGCTTCTGATGGTTTCGAATCTGTAACATCAGAAAAGCAAGTAATGACAGTGTACTCATATGGTAATGCAGTTTCTGCTGTTGCTACTGCCGAAGTAACTGAAGTTGTTCTTGATATGAACGACCCAGAAGGAACATTAGAACTGATTACTTGGGAAGCAGCTCGATTGATATATGGCGAAACTATAACTTACAACGTTTATATGTCATACAATGACGGTGCATTATATGAAGTTGCATCAGGATTGTCTACATTGTCATTGACTAAAACTGTTGATGAGTGGAACGAAGCAGCTATTGCTGCCGGTGCTCCTGAAGCTGTAGCTTCTGATATTCAATTTACTGTTACAGCATTCTGTGAGGGCTATCCTGAAGGAGTTCCTTCAACTCCAGTTACAATCAATATGACTACTTATGTAGCTACATTTGCAACTGAAATGTATCTTCCTGGTAACTACCAAGGTTGGAACCCTGCAACTTCAATCACTATACCTCATAGTACATTGACTAAAGGATACTACGAAGCTTATGTTGATTTAACTACTGAAGATGGTGGTAATGTAGAGTTCAAATTCTGTCCAGATCCAACTTGGGATAATGCATTCGGTGGTTCGAATATCGAAGTAGCAACTGATGGTGATGGTAACGTTGTTGTAACTGGTTTGCTTATCACTGGTGATGGTGCAACTAATATTTCTGCTCCTTCTGGTATGTATCGTATTGCTATGAACAAGAAGTTGAATAAGTTCGAAATGATTAAGATTGAATCAATGGGTGTTATTGGCTCGGCTACTCCTGGTGGATGGGGCGAAGAAACTCCAATGGTTTATGATGCTGCTACAAGAACATATTCTTTGACTACAACAATGATAGAAGGCGAATTCTACAAGTTCCGTGCAAACAATAATTGGACTTACTCAATCGGTGATAATGGTGCATTCGAAGGTGGTGATAACTATGCATTCAACAAAGCTACAGGCGAATACAAAATTGTACTTGATGTAACTAAACACCCATACGAAGTGAAGTTATTTAGTACTTCTTTCCCAGAACAACTTTACTTGCCAGGTAGTCACCAAGGTTGGAATCCAGCTGCGGCTCCTACATTGAAAGGCAATGGCGAAGGTATCTTTGAAGGTGGTGTATTATTGACTGATGCTTCGGGTGCTGATGTTTGTGAATTCAAGTTCTCTCCTAATCCTTCATGGACTGGCGACTTTGGTGGTACAGTTACTTGGGATGGTGATATCGCTACTGGTGAATATGGAGTAAGCAGTAACATTCCAGTGTCAAGTGGATACTATTATATAGTTGTAAACATGAATGAAGGTTCACTTCAATTAACTCGCATTAATAAAGTTGGTTTGATTGGTTCGTTCAATAGTTGGGGTGGTGATGCAGAGTTTGTATACGATGCTACATCAAATCTATGGACATTGACAACTGCATTATCTGCTGGTGATGAAGTAAAAGTACGTATGAATGCTGATTGGTATATGAATAGAGGTTTTGCGGGTGCACCTACAATGGGCGTTGCAACTCCTGTATACAACGATGGTCCAAACATCAATATAGCAGCTGATGCTACATATACTATCACACTTGATATGTCATCGAACCCAAATACTATTAAGTTTACAAATTAACTTGCTTTCTTATAAATAAGGTGTTTGATTAACTGTTAGTTTAAGAATCTGTAAGCTGTTACAACGGCTTACAGATTCTTTTTTTTATAGGTAACTATTGATTATCAGCGCCACAATAAGGACAAATGCCTTTGTCTTTAATCTTCTTACGGCAATTGCCACAAACATAATTACAACTCAATGACTTGTATACCTTTCTTATAAACAAGATAAAGAGGATTAATAAGAGAAGATAACCAACGTAATAATGTGTGGTATAAATAAAAAAGAAGTAACAGAAGATACATGCCGAGAAAAGTCCCAGCATGTAGAACACAGCAGCGGTAGGAAGTAATAACTTGAAAGAATCGTCGATAACGGCAATAAAAACAATCACCGATGCCCAAATACACAATAAGAATAAACTTAGTATTAGGGGTGTTTTAAAGGGAGACAGAGTAGGGTTAAAATAGAAATGCTCCCATGTCTCGGGCACAAATAGTTGCATCGACTCATAAAGAGTAGCACTCATCGAAATAAGGAAACACAGCAAAAGCGGATATATACTATCAATATCATTAAAATAGACAGATCGCAGCTTTCTTTTGCTAAATGCTCTAAGTATAAGTATGATTACCAATACCGCAAACACGATGATAAAGTAAGGCGCATATGTGTTTCTAAGTAGATAGATTGTTTCAGAGATGCTATCAGTCGGTACAAAATACTCTATCAATTCACTCTCTCTTACCCATCCTTGTACCTCTTGGCTATGAGCTAATTTCACCCAAATACTGTCCACTGTATCTGTTGGGTGTACTGCAATCTCTGCTACAACAACCCGTTTCCCCTTTTCAAGAAGAAAATAAGAATCCTTAATAGGCAATTCCTCAATCAAAAAAGAATCAGCCCAAAGCTCTAAATTAGTATTTATGCTATAGCTTCTTTGGAGTAAATTATTAGAAGAGTCGATTGCAGCGATACTATCATTGTGAATTGATTGGTCTGTGACAGCATAGTGACAACCGCTAAGTAAGAAGGTGAATAGAAAAAAAATACACAACAATAGTTTTGCTCTACACTTTTTGAGAAGCATATTCATGTTAAAACCATTGTTGTGTAAGTATATCATTTGTCTGCGCTAACTTTCATTTCGCATTTTTTGCAATCGAATGATAGACGAAAACGTTTACCATCGTTGCTTACCAAATAGTAAGGCTCTCTGTAAGGCGATCTTTGTTGATGATAAGTAGGGCACCATCCCATGCTATATCTCAAGCAATGTTTACAGAACATCAACACTGCATCTTCAACAGCCTGTTTCTCGTAAGCATCGTCAATGGTTTGCACGCCATGACTGCTGTAGAAAGATGCCGCTTTGCTATTCATTACATTGCCCAAATAAGTCAGATTAGGTTGAATGAATTGATGAGTAGTTGGTTTCCATTTCACAATCTCTTGACGGTAATTCATACGTCTGTCAGCAATCAACAAATCAATAGCCTTGCGACGAAGGTCGGCCAACATGGATGACGGAATAAACCAATTGTCGTTTAACTCTATTTCGATAGAAGTAGCTTCGAACGGTGTATTACCAATCTTGCCCAACTGATTTTTTAAGTTCTCTGTCTGTGGCGAGCGAGCCAACTCTTTTGAATATTCTAAAGTGGCAGATACACTATTCTTATCTTCATCGGTAAGTATGAGAGAAAAGCCAAAGTTATTTTCAGTCAATTTGATATCCACACCAATCTTTCGTTCAGCCGATTTGCGTGATAATGCTTTTTCGAATTCCTGATCGAAGTTGCGATATAAAGTAGTGCGAGGAGCAATGCGAGGCATCTCTTGCGGATAAATCTTATTACCATCTACACGATTGATACGGAATCCCTTCAGTTTGCCTTGTTCGTCGATATAGCACACACCATCGCCGTTGTTAAACGATTTCAAGCCGGCCACTACAATAAAGTTGCCACGAATCTCTTTCATTCGTCCCATCTCTTCGCCCAATGATTTAGGCGTGTCAAAAGAGGTAATCTCTTGGCGATCGTCACGTCCGTTGAGGTAATAATTGCTAAAACCACGGCTGAAACTCTTATCCAATTGTGGTATAAACTCAAACTTCGACTTACCCGATGAGGCTCTTACATACTCAGGACGACGTTTCAAGATAGCATCTATCTTTTGTCTGTAGGCAGCAGTCACGTTTTTTACATACGTTACATCCTTCAATCGTCCTTCAATCTTAAGCGACGAAGCGCCTGCATCAAGCAACGATTCAAGCTCATCGCTTTGATTCATATCTTTCAATGAAAGTAGATGTTTCTCTTTAGTGATTGTTTTGCCATCGGCATCTACCAAATCGAATGGTAAACGGCAGAACTGAGCGCATTCACCTCTGTTGGCACTACGGCCAAAACAAGCTTGGCTCACATAACACTGTCCGCTATAACTCACACACAATGCACCGTGTACAAATACTTCGAGAGCCGTATTAGGGCATGCTTTATGAATACGAGCTATCTCTTGTAGAGAAAGTTCGCGCGCCAACACCACTTGTGTAAAACCTGCATCGCTCATGAACTTAACTTTCTCTACCGAGCGATTATCAGTCTGTGTGCTGGCATGTAGTGGGATAGGAGGTAGGTTCAACTGCGTGATAGCCATGTCTTGAACAATCAGCGCATCTACTCCAATATTGTATAATTCATGAATTAACTTCTCAGTCTCTTCAAGCTCTTCTTCTTTCAAAATGGTGTTTAGTGCCACATAAATACGTACGTTGTACAAGTGCGCATAATCCACCAAAGTTTTAATATCTTCCAATGAATTGCCGGCAGCAGCACGTGCGCTAAATCGAGGTGCACCGATATAAACAGCGTCAGCACCATGATTGATAGCTTCGATACCACACTCTACATTTTTGGCAGGAGCCAACAATTCTATTTTTCTTTGCTTCATCCTTTAATTTCGTTGATGTTATAAGGTGTTTCCTGGTAAACAAAATAGTTCAACCAGTTTGAAAAAAGTAGATTAGCATGACCGCGCCAACGAACAAACGGTCCTTTGTCGGGATCATTATCTACATAATAATTAGTAGGAACATCGATAGGAAGTCCTTTGTTTACATCGCGACGATATTCGGTGTCGAGTGTATATGGCGAATATTCAGAATGACCTGTAACGAAGAACTCACGTCCTCCGCGTGCCATAGTTAAATACACTCCCGAATCGTGCGATTCTGAAAGTAAAGTCAATTCGGCCACCTTCAAGATATCCTCTTTACGAACCTCTGTATGGCGGCTATGTGGTACAAAAAACGAATCATCGAATCCTCTGAAAATAGGATGCAATGGGTCGAGTACCTGATGTTCAAAAATGCCAAACATCTTTTTATCCAACGGATATTTAGGCACACCGTAGTGGTGATACAGTCCCGCTTGCGCTGCCCAACAAATATAGAAAGTAGAAGTTACATGCGAACGAGTCCAGTCGAATATCTCTTTAATCTCGTCCCAATAGCTTACCTCTTCAAAGTCTAATTGCTCAACAGGAGCACCGGTTATAATCATGCCGTCGAACTTCTCATCGCGCATTTGATCAAAGTCAACATAAAACTCCTTCATATGCTCTATAGGCGTATTTTTAGAAGTATGACTTTTAATCTTCATAAACGAAAGTTCTACCTGCAAAGGCGAGTTCGACAAAAGACGAATCAAATCAGTTTCAGTTGTGATTTTTAGCGGCATCAAGTTCAAAATAACAATCCTCAACGGACGGATATCTTGATGCTTGGCACGCGAAGTATCAATCACAAATATATTTTCCTCTTTGAGCAACTCTATAGCAGGCAATCTATCGGGCAAATTTAACGGCATGGCGGTGACTTTACTTAGTATTGTTTATTAATTGATTGCAAAGTTAGTGCTTTTGAGAGAGAAACGATTAGATAACAAGCGAGTTTTTAAAGGATACACTACAGTTTTGTTCTATTTAATTTCAAACATTTTTCTCAAAGCATCCACTTGATAACTGTTAACTATTATCATCCTAAGTATATACAAACAACATGATAACTGTTAACTGTTATCAAACGGAATATAGCAAACTACAAATCGATTCTCCAAAAGATACGGTTGTTTTAAAACTTAATGAAGAATAGTGATACACCAAACACACTAATGATTGCACCAATGATTTCTATGGCGCGTATCTTTTGCTTAAAGATCCAATAGGCAGGTAGGATAATGATGATGGGGGTTAGCTCTAATAAGGTAGCAGCGATACCCGCTTTGGCATATCGCATGGCAAATAGGGCACACGTTGCACCCATAAACGGGCCCACTGTACCGGTAATCATGGCAGGTATTGCTCCTTTTTTTTCCTTAAATGCCTTCTTGATAATCGGGAATTTGTGGGTGAACAAAGCTATTAATAGAAAACCACATAACCCTACGGCTATTCGGATGTATGATGATGAAATAGGAATGAAAGCATTGAGTTTAGTCAACTCTTCGGGGATAGACTCATGATAATGAATCATACCCACTTTGCCAAACACCAAACCTACACCTTGAGCGATGCTTGCTATGATGGCAAAAAATATTCCTTTGGGCGATAGGTTTAGTTTAATTTTATGTCCTTTCGGTGTACCGTTTTCTTTGTTCTGCTCAGATTTGTCGCCACTCAAAATAGAGATTATGATACCCGTTAGTGTTACGGTGATTCCTATCAGCTCTTGAAATGTTAGTTTCTCATCGAGCAATATCCATCCGGCAAATGCAGCACTCGGAATGGAAAGCGTCATAAACAACTCGCCAAATCTTGAACCGATCAGTATGTAGCAGGTATATAAAAAGTAGTTGCAAATGATGTATCCGAAAAGGCCGGAGCCTGCTATCCAAAGCAGTGCTTCTGTGTTAAGATGTTGCGGAAAGGGTAAGCCTGTAAAGACAAATAAGGTGATGTTTAGCCACAGAAATGCTATGAACATGGCAATCGTATTGGATGGTACAGCTCCAATTCGTTTGCTCGAAACTTCTGCCGTCATCGACGATACTGTCCAAATAACGGATGCGCAAATCGCTAATATTTCTCCTAATAGAAGCATTTATCAATATGTATAAATAGAATGTATACTATTGATATTAACGAATAAATCCGTTTTTTGTTTCTAAATGTTAATGATAGTGCGATGATGCCAATAGCTATTTGGCTACTTCCTCTTTATAAATGGTTAGGAATTTTGCATACAAGGCTTCTTCATCGCGTATCAGTTCGCGAATTTTGGCCAATTCTCTTTCGTTGGTTGGTAGGCTTAACCACAATTTCAAGTAGCCATTATCGCCATATTTCTCAACTAGATGGTGCTTGAAACGTTGGTATTGCTCTTCCATACTACCATCGGGTAGATGTTTGAGCCCATAGAGAACTGTACGACGAAGTGTGATATCGCTATCAATGATGCGATCGGCTTCGGCTACAATCTTACCATAGATACTACGTGGCTCATGACTGTTGGATGCACGATGGTCTTCGATAGCTTCGGCCATCAAATCAATTTGCTCGGCAGTAAACCATTGGCGTATGGTTGTATCGGCTTTCAATATTTCACCCGAGTGAATATGGTGTAATTCACGGCCGTGTATCAAGCCGGTATCGTGAAAGGCTGCAATAACAAGCGCCATGTCATAATCGGTGCCATATGTTTTGGCCAGTTCAAGACTGCCCGAAATTACTTTCCATGCATGATCTTCTTGATGGGCTTTGTCAAACTGTGCATACTGAGGTACTATTACCTTTACGATATATTGAGTAAGTTCCTGATTGCATAATTGCAATTCAGGGATAGAGAGACTATTCATTGAGTAGGGATTGAAATTCTTCGAAATAACGTGCTATGTGATATCCGTCCATTAAGCCATGATGAACCTCGATAGAAACGGGCATCATCAATTTAGAGTCGACGGTATGGTATTTGCCAAACACAATGCGAGGCACGGCATCTTTGCTATTGAAATTGGTAGGATGCATGATGGCGGTAAAGCTAAGCCATGGAATTACCGAATATCGCACGTGACTAATCTTGACATCGTCGTTGTTGAGACGCATACCGGTAGAGTTTTCTACTTCATAAATCTCTTTCTGAAAAGATTGGTAGAACTCTTCGAATGTATCGGCATACTCCACATAGATAAAAGAGAATGTTCCATCTTTGCGAGAAGCAGTAGAACCGGCACCAAGATGCTCCATCACATAAACTTCATCATTGATGATGCGATATTTCATCTCTTCAACACGATTGGAGGCCTGCACCGATTTATAAAGATAATAGGCATAAAAAGAGACGTTCATCTCTTTGGCGCGTTGATAGGCAATGGTGCAATCTACTTCGGCTGTTAGTCCCACAAAAGGGCTCTTCATCTTCGAAAAGAACTCATAATGCTCTTTTCGATTCCAGTTATCGATATCTATTTTAATCATGATTAGGTTTATTCGAAATAGAAGATAAGCGAAATCATACGCGATTTCACATTATCAATTGATTCAGTAAACTTCATTAACGATTTATCCGTTAGGTCTGTTCGCTTTTTATCAATTATATTGGCCAAACCGAAGCTAAACTTCAACTCAGGGATGAGTTTGAAGAAAGGTAAATAGATGTCGCAACCCATTCCCACTTCAATAAAACAATCGAAAGGTTTTACAAGCAACGGGCGTGCCTTCTTGACACTCAAGTCGAAAGTAGGTGCTATACCCAACATCACATAAGGACGGTAATTATTGAAACGCTCGGCAGCGAATTTTAAATCAATGGGTACTCCAAGGTAAGCCGAACGTACTTGCTGACTTTCGCGTTTATTGGTTTTCTGCTCTAACCATACCACTCGCTTATCTCCAAAAGATAGTGTCGGAACAAATCGGAGAGCCATATATTTGTTTAAATAGAGCTCGCCTAGTACTCCAACCGAAAACCCTGGTGAGTAATCGGCCACATCGGCAAACCAAGTCTCGCCATCTTCTGTGATAAATCCATTGTTTACTATCTTGTAATCTTGCACATGCATCCCAATCAAAAAGCCATAGTGCCACAACCGCTGATCTATATAAGGGCGGTTCTGTACTTTTCGTGTTTGAGCGGTTGAGCCTATCACGCAAAATAGGATAGTAAATAAGAATATTGCAATACGTTTCACATCTTTAAAAACGGTATGTAATGCGAATTATTGTATCTTGGCTTATTTAGAAAGATTACAAATTGCAAGATTTTTGTATAGATTAAATGCGACTAATTGATAAAACATTTATTTTTGTGCTCTAGAATTAGTACTAATAAATTAAATTTTAAACAAAATGGCTTACGTAATTAATGACGATTGTATTGCTTGCGGAACTTGTCTTGACGAGTGCCCAGTAGAAGCTATCTCTGAAGGTGATATCTATGTAATCAACGCTGACTTGTGTACTGACTGTGGTACATGTGCAGATGTTTGTCCTTCTGAAGCAATCCACCCAGCATAATTTTATACAATCGAATAAAATTCAGAAATAGAAGCTGCTTTCCTTATTGGGAAGCAGCTTTTTTTGTTTATTACCCATAGGTGCAAAAAAATAAGAGCCGGTTTTCAATATCGCATGGATAAGAAAACCGGCTCTTAATATGATAAAGCTAATTGCTGATTATTTCAATTTAGCTAATGCTTCTTTAATACGCGAAATAGCTTTTACGATGTTTTCATCGCTTGTAGCATAACTCATGCGAATACAATCAGGTGCTCCGAATGATGAACCACCAACACATGCTACATGAGCTTCTTCTAATAAATATAATGCTAAATCATCAGAATCGGCAATGGTACGTGTTCCGTTTGATTTACCAAATAGTGAATCGCACTTAGGGAATAAGTAGAAAGCACCTTCTGGCACATTTACTTCAAAACCTGGTACCTCTTTTGCTAAATCTACAATCAAATCACGACGACGAGCAAATGCTTCGCGCATCTCTTCTACTGGTGCTTGTGTTCCTGTATAAGCTGCTTCGGCTGCTTTTTGTGACACAGAGCAAGGACCAGATGTGTATTGACCTTGAAGATTGTTTACTGCAGATACAATCCATTTAGGACCGGCAATGAAACCAATTCTCCATCCTGTCATCGCATATGCTTTTGATACACCATTCACAATAACTGTGCGGTCTTTGATAGCAGGGAATTGTGCAATACTTTGGTGCTTACCAATGTAATTGATGTGTTCGTAAATCTCGTCAGCAATAACGATTACTTGTGGATGTTTCTCTAATACTTTAGCCAAACCTTCTAGTTCTTCTTTGCTATATACCGAACCGGTTGGGTTTGATGGTGAGCAAAGAATAAGAGCTTTAGTCTTAGGAGTAATAGCAGCTTCAAGTTGTTCTGGAGTGATTTTGAAGTCTTGCTCGATGCCTGCCGAAACAATTACCGGTGTACCTTCAGCCAACTTAACCATTTCTGGGTAGCTTACCCAATATGGAGCAGGTACAATTACTTCATCGCCTGGATTAACCAAAACTAAAATAACATTACAAACAGATTGTTTAGCACCGTTTGCACAAGAAATCTCGGCAATCGTGTAGTCTAATCCATTCTCTTTTTTCAATTTTTCAGCGATAGCAGTACGCAAGCCTGGATATCCTGGAACTGGTGAATAACGAGAGAAGTTATCATCAATGGCTTTCTTGGCAGCTTCTTTAATGTGTTCGGGTGTGTTGAAATCAGGTTCACCTACACTCAAGTTAATAACATCAATGCCTTGTGCTTTTAGCTCATTGCTTTTTTGTGACATGGCAAGAGTCGCAGAAGGCGACAAGCTGTTCAAACGGTCTGATAATTGGTTCATTTAGTATCTATTTAATTTTTGTTTGGTTAATAACGTTACAAAAATAGCTATTATATTTTAAAATCTGAAGCAATATGGTAAATTACTTGTTTAAATGTAGATTGTGTCCCATACGCTCTTTTTTAGTCTTTAAGTAGCGTTCGTTGTATGGATTTGGCTCAGTCTCAACAGGTACATTTTCTACAATTTCTAAGCCGTAAGCCTCTAAGCCAACACGCTTAACTGGATTGTTTGTCATTAAACGCATCTTGTGTACACCGATTTCACGTAAAATTTGTGCACCTACACCATAATCACGCTCATCAGCAAGATGTCCTAAGCATACATTCGCATCTACAGTATCAAGACCATCTTCTTGCAATTTGTAAGCTTTCATTTTTTCCATCAAACCGATACCGCGTCCTTCTTGATTTAAATAAACAATGGCTCCTTTTCCTTCTTTATTAATAAGTTCCATCGCTTTTTGTAGTTGTTCGCCACAATCACATCGTTTAGAACCGAAGATATCACCTGTAGCACACGAAGAATGAACACGCACTAAGATTGGTTCGTCGGCTTCCCATTCACCTTTGAAAAGAGCTACATGCTCTAATCCGTTCGACTTTTGGCGGAAAGGAATTAAATGAAAATCACCATGTGATGTTGGCATATTAACTTCTACTCCCTTGTCTACTATCGATTCTTGTTTTAAACGATAAGCAATAAGGTCGTGAATAGAGATTAATTTCAAATTGAATTCATCAGCCATCTGTCTCAAATATGGTAAACGAGCCATTGTACCATCTTCATTCATGATTTCCATTAATGCGCCTGCTGGAAATAGACCGGCTAAACGTGCCATATCGATAGTCGCTTCTGTATGACCAGCACGGCGAAGTACTCCTTTTTCTTGTGCGTATAATGGGTTGATGTGTCCTGGACGTCCAAAAGTTGCAGGGGTAGACTTAGGATCGGCTAATGCTTGGATAGTAGCAGCACGATCGGCAGCAGATACACCTGTTGAACAACCTTCTAATTTGTCGATTGTTACTGTAAATGGTGTGCCCAAGATAGACGTGTTATCACTAACTTGATGTGGTAAGTCTAACTCTTTGCAACGAGAAACTGTAATAGGAGCGCAAAGTAAACCACGCGCATGCTTAAGCATAAAGTTTACTTTTTCAGGAGTAATTAACTCGGCTGCGATTATTAAATCGCCTTCGTTTTCACGATCTTCATCATCAACAACAATAACGAATTCACCTTTTTTGAAGTCTTCGATTGCAGATTCAATGCTATCTAATTTAATTTGTTCCATACTTATAGGTTGCTTTATTGATTATAAATTTTTTCCCTCATTAATAACGTGCAGTAGTTGCTCATTGTTTTTGATAACTTGTGCTATGTCTTTTGTTAATCTATATCTGAAAATCCAGATACGGATGTAGAAAAACAGTCCCAATGGCAAAATTACACCAACGATGGTGTTGAGCCAATAGATGTTGAAAGGTCGCAAATGAGCTGCAGTTGGAATAATGGGATAGTTATTGAGTAGGTTCACAACAGTTGCAGAGTGGCTGTTTGACAGTTCCTCTACTATGTTTTCTAATTTCTCGTTTATCTTTTTTATGTCATTATCTCGATTGACACTAAACCATAGTTTGAAATAGTTTGGCGCCTTAGTGAGCTTGTGGGTTTTTAAATACTCCTGACATTGGTTAGTAAGTTCTTTTAATTTTGTAGGTATCAACTCATAATTAGGGTCATGTATTATTACCTCTTTACGAATCATATGACGAGTGCTGCGAATACCCAAGAAGCGCTTAATGAAACTTGTATAAGCGTCAGCATTCAACACAACAGAATCTTTGTTTGATTTGTAAGTAACAAATATCCCTAATGTGGCTAAGATAGATGAACTTAACCATAAACCACTCCATACTACCCAGTGGCCATCACGCGCCATTTTATATCCAGCATTATCGATGATATAGTAAATGATGAACATTAATACTGATATAATAACTGGCATACCTAGTCCTCCTTTTCGAATAATACCTCCTAGTGGAGCTCCAATAAAGAAGAATAGTAAACAAGATAATGAGATTGTGATTTTTTTATGCCATTCTATCTTGTGGCGTCTTATTTGATTGTCGTTGCCTTCTAATGTGTAGTTCTTGAAACTAAAGTCGCTTTTCAAACTTTCGGTGCGGCTGGTTGCTGCATTTATAACACGCTGTTTTTGTGCAAGGGTAGTTGCCTCAAATATGCTATCTACATTAATGGTAGTGATGTCGACTTTCTCTATTTTGATTGAATCGTCTTTTGTAAAGCGATTGCCTAACGAATAGGTGCTGTTTCTTACATCGCGATAGTATTGTCGTCCAATGCTGTCTCCTACATATACCATCGAATCAATAGAGGATTGAAGTTTTATCATGTCTTTAGTAGAAGCGGCATTACTCATAATGTTGGCGTCTACCATGTTGAAGTCTGAATCGAATTCAATTAACGACCTTTTATCACTGAATGATTCTCTACGGTAAGGAACATTTTGGCTTTTTACATTTTGGCTTTTTAGATTCTCAAATTGTTCACCACTATAAAGAAGTAGATTGAGGTGTTGTTTGTCTGCAGTCATCTCCATTTTGCCTGAGTCAGCATAAACGATATGAGCATTTTCTGCACCATCTTTCATATTGTAAATTAACACATCATATAAGACTCCGGTTTTACGATCTTTTCTGCCGACTCTAATTTGATATCCGGGAATGTCAGAATAAAAAGCTCCTTCGGGAATATCGAGTTCAGGAGATTTCTGTTTTACAGAAATCAATAGTGTTCCCAACTTTTCTTGAGCCATTGGGCCTATAACATTTTGGAAATAAAATGAGATACCGCATATCAATATGACTAAGAACACCAATGGGCGCATGATTTGAAGGAGTGAAATACCAGCTGCCTTCATGGCTAATAGCTCATATCGCTCTCCAAAGTTTCCAAAGGTGATTAACGAAGCAAGTAGAATTGCTAGTGGTAGTGCCGCGGGAACAAGAGTTAAAGCAGAATAAAAGAAAAATTGACCCATTACGGTCATTTCCAATCCTTTTCCTACTAAATCATCGACAAACCTCCATAAGAACTGCATCATGAAGATGAAGAGACAAATGAAGAAAGTTCCAACGAAGAGGAGTAAAAAACTCTTTAATATGAATATATCTAATCTTTTTATGCGTAGCATCTTAAACTCTTAAATTCGGTAAGATTTAAGATGCAAAATTAGCATAAAAAAGAACGTATGGAAAGTTTTTAATTGAAAGTTAACTAAAAACCACAGGTTCTTCTTAACTTACTAACTTGTGAATCCCATAATTCTTCCATGTCTTCTATCTCATCTGTTTCGGCAAAGTCTGTAATTTCTAATACGAAATCACTTGTTAATTCATTGTGATTCATTTTGATCTCGAAGTAATCACGTGTGTTTTCATCATCTAGCCAACGAAAGCGTATATAAGAATATGCTCTGATAGCTGTAATTTCTGCAATTCGTGTTTCAACCTTTCCCCAATGAAATTCTACAATTTTGTCGTTCGAGAATACCTTATCTGCAAACCAGTTCTCTAGTCCGGATGGTGTGCTTATCGATGACCATAGAATATTTCTTGATGCGCCATTTAAAAGGTATTCCATTTGTATCTTCTCTCTTTTCATAGTTTTATCATTTGTTAGTGTGCGCCAAGATAAATACTTTTTTCTTATTTTACACATAAATTAAACAATAAATTAAATCATTTTTCTTACCCATAGGTACTACAAAATAATAGCTACTTTGCTAATATTTTTTTTAAGGCAATAAATGTGTTGATATAAAGCGTGTTACTGTGTTTTTTATCGCTTTATTGATAAATAGTTTTATATTTATTCGAAAAAAAAGCATCAAAAGTTTTGGATGTTTAAAGAAAGTCTCTATCTTTGCACCCGCAATCGAGAAACGATGGCGGGATAGCTCAGCTGGTTAGAGCGCATGATTCATAATCATGAGGTCCCCGGTTCAATCCCGGGTCCCGCTACTTGCTTAATGCAAAGATAAATTGACTGTTGAGAGGCTTCCACTCTTGATGGTCTTTTTTGTTTTTATATACCCTTGTTTTTATCCACAATCTATTAATATTATCGATGATTTTGGTAATGTTCAGAAAAGTGTGTAATCTCGCTATAAATTAAAATGAAAAGTCCTGAAACTAATTCGTTGTCAGAACTTTTTTACTTGTTTAGCATAGAGGTATTCACGAATATATATCCCTATCTCTTTAAAAACTATATATTATTGTCATTTAAAGCACTATTATAAGTTAACCTCCAATTTAAAGATCTTAATGTTGCTTGCTATTACACTCTTCTTATTGCACTAATTTCATGTGCTTATCCACCTATTTGTTATTCTGTTATCAACATGATGCCTATTTTCCTGACTGTTTTGATCTCAATCGTAGAATCACTTTCAAATAGTTTGCGTAGTTTAGTCAGAAATACGTCCAAACTTCGTGAAGCAAAATAATCGTCTTCTGTTTCCCAGTATCTACTAAGGATTGCTTCTCGTCTGACCACTTCGTTTTTGTTTTCAACTAGTAGCTGCAATATTTGTGCTTCTCGTAATGTCAACGTCTGCAAGTTGTTGGTATCGTTATTTCGTAGAGTTGCATGTGTTGCATCTAAAGTGTAATGACCGAATGTATAGTGGTCGGTTACAGATTTTGTTTTCTCACCATTCTGCATTTTCAGAATTGCATGAATATGTCCATCTAGTTCATCTGCTACAAATGGCTTCTTTACATAGTTATTTACACCGATTGAAAAGCCTTTTTTTACATCTTTCGGTGAGGTTAATGCAGATGCAAACAAGATAGGAGTGTTTCCGTCTGTTTCTCGTATGCGTTTTACCATTTCAAATCCATCCATGATGGGCATATCAATGTCAGATATAATGATGTCTGGGTGATGCTCTCCCCAAGCTTTAAGTCCTTCTTTTCCATTATTGGCCGTTACCACTTCGTAACCTCCTATGAGGTCTTGCAATCCGGTTTGTACGATGTAGCATAAATTGGCATCGTCTTCTACTAATAATAGTTTGATCATAATTATTGGATTATTTTTGGTAGGTAGATAATAAATTCGGTAAATTCTCCTTCTATGCTGTTCACTACGATTTTCCCATCATGGGCTGTAATTACTTGTTCAACGAAATTCAGACCAAGTCCAAACCCTGATGCTCCTCCTTTTCTGTTTCTTTTGGTTGCTGATGCTCGTTCGTACTTATTAAAGATAACAGCTTGGTCTTCTTTGGCGATACCAAACCCATTGTCATATACTTTTAGTATGGTGTATGATTCGTTACTATCTGAACTGATTTGTATATCGACTGTTTCATTAGAATATTTGATGGCATTATCTATCAAGTTGCTGATAACCTCTTCCAAATACTCTTGATCAGCATAGACTTCAGTAGCTTTAAGGTTTACTGTAAATTGTACAGGCTTAGATGCTTTGGCAGTGAACTTATCAGTCAGTTTATTTATCATAGAAATCAGTACTATTTCTTCTTTGACCATTTCTAGCTTATGCTTCTCAAGTTTAGATAGAGTTAATACCTTATTGGTAAGCGTAAGTAGGTGATCAGCTTCACTTTCAGCTATTTTAAAGTATTTATCTTTCATTTCCGGCTTATCATCCAGACGGCCACTATGCAGAAAGTTTAAAGCCATGTAGATGGTGCTCAGTGGTGTTTTCATATCATGAACCATGGCATGTGAGAAATCTTCGCGGACTTTGAAAATCTTCTTTAATCGGGATATAATGCGTATTTGGTAGATAATACTACTAATAATAAGAACTAAGATTATTGCAGTTGCAATGAAGAGCAATCCCATGCGTTCCAAAAATGTTTGGGATGGATTGGCTATAACTATTTGCACAACTTGAGTATAGTCTTTTCGTATTGGAAAATACTTAGGCTTGATAGTCAACCAAGAATCTTTGCTATGGTAACCAATACTATCTAATGTTTCTCCTGTTCGTAAGTTTCTAATGTATATGGAGTGTTTATCTTCAATTCCGTTTTTTAATAATAACTCTGATGTAATGGAATCTAAATTGTGCAAAGACAAATGGTATCCCAAATTTGAAAGTCCCTCATAGAAATAAGTCATTGCAGGAATGGTGTCATTAGTTGGGCCACTATATATTTCTGTGCCTTTAGGGGCTAAACAAATTCTCATATTGCCTTCCTCTTCAAGTGATTTCTCCATTATGGCATAACATTCTTTTTGAATATTATTTCTTATAAGTATATAAGTATTATACAACCATATTGATTGCAAAGCAAATACTGCAATTAAGCCTAGAAATGTAAATCCACTTAAAGATATAACCCCATTACTCTTTACTCTCAATTTATCTCTCATCTTTTATTTTGCATTAAATAAACATCAAATATAGATTAATTATATCAAATATTAACTAATTGGTGCTTTTTTCCTAACACTTAAATACTTTCCTCTTTACCGTTTTTACAGCAGTAAATAATGTATAAACAACTATTCTTAGAATTAATCCAAAAGAGTTTGCAAAAAAATGGAGAAGTTATATATAAGTAAGTGCATTTAATAGATAGTATTGATAACATAATGATAACATTTGGATAACGTAAAAGAACAATGGAGTATACTAGATTTGTAGCGTTGATAATAACTTAAAAACCAAGAATATAAACAATAATTAAGATGAAGAATACACTTAATATCAGGAACGTTTTATTAATTATAAATTTGTTTCTTGTTGCAACAACTCCTTTTGATACATTTTTATCGACTATCTATATCGTTAAAAGTGTGATAATATGGTTTTTTATGATTGTAATTGTAGCTTCTCTCTATAGGGAAAGTAGAAGGAGTTAAACTCATCTTTTTATTGCAAGACTAGTTGGTGTTGCAGTTAGGATGATTGTCAAATTAATTACCTATTATTATTTAAATTAATATATTATGAATGATCTCTTTAAAAAACATCCGTGTTTCGTTGTAATTATGTCTGGCTTCTCTCTAGGGTTTATTATGGGGGTAGCTATGGGGATTGCTAAACATTGTGTGTAATTAAAAATTAGTAAAAATGGGAGATATATGTAAGTAAATAAAAGCTCCGAATTGAATGCATAAAAATAGGACATACCAAAGTTGGTATGTCCTATTTTTATATAGATGGTTTACATCTATATTGGTGCTTCGCTTGAAATAACTCATTCGACCTTTAACTGATTTAGGCATCTTAGTGAGTTTAAAGCTACTCTTCTTCTATTGCTACATACATCTAAATATTAATAATTCAAGAACCACTAAACCATCTGTTCACTGTGTTAATCTTTCGCTTGTTGACATTAACGTAATGATAACATTGTGATAACCTAATAAGGTATGAACTCTTGGTATTTTCGTACAAGAAATAAATGAAATTATTAATAATTAAAAACTGAAATTATGGAATTTATAACAGTAGCAACGATTTTATTATCATCATTGAATATGCATAATAATAACGAGGGATTTGCCTATAATGTGGAACTAGTAGATAATGCTGTAACCTCACAAGTTGTGTATAAAAGTATTAATGATGGCAAGTATTTGTCACATCATCTTAAGTACAATTACACTTACGACGAACAGAATCGCTTGACTAAGAAAGAAGTATTAAAATGGGACACTTTTTCAGAAAGTTGGGAACGTAGCCATTGTTTGTACTACACGTATGATATGTTCGGTTTTACTCTTGCATATGCTTTATGGGATACTGAGAAGACCGATTATACAAGAATAGTAGCCAAGCAAGTTTATGATGACTGTATGAATGGTGCTATGACAGTAACTTTATACAAATGGAATAACTCTGAAAACGATTGGATAGTACAAAATAACATGATAACGATGCATCCTGGTGATAATCTTTTATCTTCTTTAGAGATAGTGCTCTAAAATCATTAAACTAGTTTTAATTAGTTTTATTCCACTGAAACTAATTTTTCAACCCACTGAAAAGGTGTTCTCAGCCCATTGAAACAAAAGTTTCAATGGGCTGAAACAAAAAAGGAGTGCTTCTGTTAAGAAACACTCTTTTTTATAATATAATCAAGTTATTATTATTTCAACTTATATACTTCAGAACCGGCAAGAAGAAAACAACCAATACCATAATCTTCAAAGTCAGGCATTGATTTGTAAGTAACCGGTTGGCCATCTTTAGGTTCTTTCCCGGTGCCTTGTACATAGCCTAAGAAACCAGTATCTTGATGAACAGCCTCTTTAATGATTGCATTCCATCCTTTAGCTAAACTAGGAAGATATTCTTCTTTGTCTAAGATTCCGTTGTTGATGCCCCATGCCATGCCATAAACAAATAGCGCAGTACCTGTAGACTCTTTACCACCAAAGTTTGACTCATCGTGCATACTTACATTCCAGAAACCGTCTTCGCGTTGGCAATCTTTAATTGCTTTGCACATTGCTTTAAAATCTGCAATATATGTTTTGCGATTTGGATCATTGGCAGGAACATCTTCTAAGATACGTGCAAGAGCAGCTATCACCCATCCATTGCCTCTTGACCAATAACAGTTTTTGCCATTAGGCTCTTTGTAAGGAGGAACAAAGTCCGCATCTCTCCACCAGAGCCCCTCTTTTGGATTGTAAAGACCTCCGGCTAATGTGTTACGACTCCATTCATACATTTCCCAAGCTTTATCGAAATATTTCTGCTCCCCTTTCAATTTACCCATTTTAGTAAGAACAGGCATACCCATCTGTATGGCATCAATCCACGTCCAGTCGTTGACTTGTGGAGTGTTAACCAACATATTCATGCAAGCCAATGTCTTAGTCAACATCTTTGGCTCTTGTGCCAAGTTGTACATATCGATATAAGTTTGACCGGCGCAATAGTTGTCTGCATTGCGAGTTGTTGTTACATCATTACGCATTCCCCAGTTGTGTGCTTCTCCCCAAGCATATGTATAATCGTAATAGCGATTTTCGGGATAGATAGAATATAATGCCATTAATCCTTCATAGTAAACGGCACGAGTCCAAATATTAGCCTCATATATTTTCTTCCTTGAATAGTAAGGAATCACCGCAGACGGGTCGGGATACTTTTTCATAAAGTAATTGTTTACCTTAATCATTTGCTGGAGAGTCTCCTTCTGAGATGGTAATGTAGTTTGTGCATTGATGCTCGTGACAAAAGCAACTAAAGCCATCATAGTGATAAATACTTTTTTCATATCTATTTGTTATTTAATTGTTTTATATTGACAGGATACAACACAACATCATTTAATAGTCCCGCAGGAGCGATATCCCATTTCTCGCAAGAGAGTTGTTTGTATTTAGAACTTACAATATTGGCATCTTTGAAGATACGCCAATCATCTTTATCTCTATCCATTTGGGCCATTCTGTTGGCAGGAATATTTGTTACACTAATCTCAATTTGATTGTCGCCATTTTGTAACCATTGACCAACACGTAGCTCAAAAGGTACAGACCAGGATGTAGATACCTCTTTACCGTTTATCTTAACTCTAGCAGAAGCTCTTACATCACCTAAATCTAATATCCATTCATCGGTAATCGATGTATCAGGAATAGTAAATACGGTACTGTATGTTCCTGTGCCGCAATTAATTTTTAGATCATCAGACAATTTAGTCCAATCACAAGGCTTGTCTAAAATATATGTTTCTTCGATAACAGGATATGAATCCTGAAATGATAAGCTCCAATTGTTAGACGTAATACCTTTATCTCTAATTCCTAGATACGGCCATTGATCAAGTCTCTCTTTTGTATCATAAACAATTATAGACTCACCAGAACGAAGTTGTAAGTAAACTTCTTTTTTATCTCCATTCTTGCGTATTGCTGCTTTAGCACGATTTCCTGTAATAGGATCTAGGAATGCTACATTATCTGTAGCAACTCCTATTTCCACCCAACCATCAATATCCGAATCGGAAAGTTGTGAAATGAAGTACAACTTACCAATTCGAGTGTTTTTTCTTATCAAACGAGTACCCTGGTTCTTTATTGGTTCATATGAGCCACCAGCTTGTTGTAAAAGTTCTTGTAAATTATTCCCGCGTAAATATTTTCTTGTAGATAATCCCTTGAATAATGTTTGAGCTTGCTTCAATTCTGACTGATAATATTTAAATCCGGAGACATCATTGGGTATTCCTTCGAAAAGAACAATCTTTGCGCCTTGCTCAGCGAGTGAAACTATTATTTGAAGAGTACTAAGAGGGATTTGTTGGCAATTTGGTAATATCAAAGCCTTATAACGTGTCCCACCAACGGTTACTAGTTCGCCATTATCTACATGAAGAGATGTCAAATAGGCGTCCGAAATATAATCAGCATCATAACCGATGTTAATTATTTTATTCATAACCTCTTTAAGATAAGGCATTGTTCTATCCATTTTATGGATGTCAAACAATAAATAGTTGCGCCCAGCATTTGTATTACGAATATCGTCTATGGGGATATAAAGTAAGAAATCATTATCGGGAGTAGCTTGTTGGAGCATACTTTGACAACGCTCTATGTAATTAAACAATCCACTTGCATCTTCCCACAATGGTGCAGTAGGTGACATATTGATAGATGCATAAAATAACCATCCCGGAAAAGAAACATTCTTAGGCGAGTAAGGCGCACCATGAAAATACAGATGATTGATGCCCGAAATAAAAAAGTTATCAATCTCAGGTTTACATAAAGCCAATGATGTATGAAAGTGTTCGGTTAGCCATGTAAGGCTTTCTGCCGAAGTAATATTCTTGCCTGTAACATTAGTTGCAGACGAAGCCAATTTAAATACTGCGGGATCTGAGTCATTCTCTTTTGCATCTGGATTAGGATGCATCCCTTTGATACCAAAATTAGTATGACCAAATGATTCACATTCGGCGATATCAACCTCTGCATATAAATCAAATAAATTAGCAGGAGAACCATGAGCTTGGTTTCTTACTCTACTACCTTTGCTATTAGCCCATTTATGCCAAACTTTCGTAAAGTTATTCATTAGCAATCCTTCAATCGTTGTTCGGTAATCATTAACGATACGCATAGATGCCGCATCTTTGCCTTCACGTGCAAATTCAGGTAGATAATCTTCAAGATTGTATTGATGGTCTTTGCGGAATTGATTTAAGAAATCATCAGTCCAACTTGCTCCATACACTTCATAAGAGTCATTGAAGAAACTGTCGGGATAAGGAGCATTATTAGTTTCAAAAGCATGAGCAAAATGGTCTAAATATCTCTGTACCGCCAATGAATCATAATGATTTAAAACGTAACCTTCACCTCCGGGAGCTGCGCGCTTCACTTTTTGGAAGGTACGTCCTGAATAAAGTGTATAGACTTTCCATTCTCCTTTAGGCGCTTTCCAAGAAAGTGTGCCATTTTTTACATATTTCAGAAGAGATCTTTTCTCTTTGGTTTTTATATTTTCAGCCTGAACGGCTTGTAACTTTGCTACGGCATGCTGTTTGGGGTCTTTAGGCAATAGCTCCAATTCGAATAATTGATTAGGCTCAATTGTATAGCTATCCAATATATATTTAGAAGCTGCATCTTCAATCGATACCCATGGACCTCCAAATGGCCAACCAGTACAATTGCTCATATCTACCTGAAGTCCTAACTCATTAGCTCGATTGACAGTATAACTGTAGAGATTAAACCATTCTTTTGATAAAAAAGGTCTATCATTTGATTCATTGCCTTTTACACCATAGATAGGTGTTATCTCTACACCTCCTATGCCTTGGCGTGCAAATTCACTCAAATTATAATCAATGCCTACACTATCTACAGCACTGCCCAACCACCACCAACGTACATATGGTTTAGACTCCGATTTCTCAAAAGCTGTTGTTGTTAGCGCTAGAGTACCGCAAATTATAGATAATATGATTCTTTTCATGCTTTAATATACTTATCGTTGTATCGATATACCCATAAGACCTATTACTACGTCATTAGAACAAGTCTCTAAATTTAAACTTTTCAACTCTTTCTTTGGATTAGTTTTCATATCAAGAATTATCCCAGCTCCACACTCAATCTCTCTGCCATAAACACCTTCTATAGATAGCTCTTCGCCTAAATAACGACTAACCTTTCCATCTTTAAAGTGTATGCGATAGGGTGGATTGTGATTGCTCTCGGGCGCAAAAGCTCCTTCATTATAAAAAATATCTTGTTCGATAGGTACCCAAGTAGTGGGGTTAACTAATGAAAGAGTATCGCTTGAACCATCTGTATAATTGATTTTTATTATACCATTGTCTACTCCATACTGCATATGGTTAGTAGAACCGGCCATCAACAAATAGATGTTTTGAGCAGTTCCAGATAATGGTATCTCTACCTGATCAGGGTAATTGTCCCAAAGAGATGTATAGATGATATTATTTCCATATTTTTTACTTCTAAAATTGACTCCAAGATTAGTGTTTAATACTTCATTGTCAGTTAATAATGTTCTCAAACCACTGTCGTCTATGGTTGCTGTATGCTTCGGATGACACCATTCACCGATACCTTGGGTAGGTATCTGTAGGGTTGTATAAGGTGAGCGAGGCGATACATAATCGTTATTGAATATATCACTCACTGATGAATTATAATAGGAAGATAAGTTTACCATTTCAATACTTTCGCTCTCTATATTTTTAAATCCATTGTCTACACTCCATGTTATATTGAGAGGTTGTTCATCAACTTGCCACCACACAAGTTTGTTGTCTTTACATTCATAAAATGTAATAGGTCCTTCTTTGATAATTCTTCCAGTTGACTGCGCTTTTAATGATTTACCCATTTCAATATCAACTTTGTATAATTTCTCTGATCCTAGATTGATGGAAATTTGTGGTAGTTCTATGGCATCTTCAACGGCACTCCATTTTACAGTTTTGCCATTAACACGCACGCGTTTCACATTAGCATTAACATCTATCTGAAGAGTAATATTTAATGCTGTATTAAAACGTTGTTCAATTTGATATTCTATTTTTTTATCGCTTCTCTTAAATTGATAAGCAATATCTTTCATAGATAATTCTGCGTTATCCCATTCCTTAGGAAACCCCGGATTAATAAGCACTTTGCCATTCATAGCATCAGGTTTTATTCCATACAAACCTTCAATCATTGCTCTAGACCAAACACCAATTGGATCACCAAAATCGCGATAACATTCTCCGCGAGTTGCGTCATGGAAGCTAATTTGTCCGAAATTAAGTGGAGAGGCTCCTAAATACATATTATCAAGAGCAACACTTTTCATTAAGTTAAATGCCTTTTCTTTTCGTCCACTTTGCCAATAGGCAAGCGCCATGTGCATCACTTCGGCTATTGCAACATTGTTGATACTCCATGAATATGGTTTCCAAGATGTTGTTGAGATTACAGCATATTTACCATTTTCAATACCATTGGCTTCAACTGGTATATGTGGTAATTGATTATCAACATAACGGGTAGCAGAATATGCTTGAAATGGAGTAGCAACCTCTGAGTCTATAGCATGATAAATAGTCCACAATGCAGCATTTGGATGTGTGCGTTGTTTTCCCATGTAATCTTTGAATTCGGCCCAATGCCCTTTGTCTTTAAGCCATAGAATATCATTAAGTGCTTTAAGAATTGATTCGGCTTCTTCTTTGTAAGGAGTTGGATCAATGCCAATCAATTCAGCAATCTCTGCTGTTTTTTTATTCGCATAATAGTTGTAGGCTGTTGAGTGTGTTACCGCACCACTATTATAGTAAAGCGCATCGCTTGCCCAAATGCAACAGTAAGCATCGTAAAGAGCGTCATTATTGGGGTCGAAATTACGTTTCTCCCATTTTAGATGGCGATCAATTATTGGAAATATTTGGCGAGCATAGTCTTTATCACCTGTCCAACTAAGATGTCGTAACAGTTCATCTATGTAACATAGGTTCATGTCATAATGTGACATTTCACTTTTTTGTCCAGGTCGTCGACAAATATAACCATCGCTGTACATTTGCGTACCCCATACCTTAGCAGCACGAGCCATATTTAGGGTAGAGTCTTGATAAGGATGAGGCTTTATAGCCGGAATATCTTTTATTTGATTCTCAGCATATACATTAAAATGTTTTCTTGCTCTATCATGCCATCCTAGTGCATCTCCTACATACGCCCCTCGCCAACCACTATAAGGCGCACGCCAACCAATCGCACCATGTAACCATACTTCGCCACTCCAAATACCATCAGCAGCAAGTGCCAAAGCTTCCCCAATGGGCGTAATAAAATCATCAGGAGTACGTATATATAATGCTTGTGCTAATTCATTACGATACTTTTCAGCTGACATAAAGTGAGCAGGAAGTTGATTGATCGACATGTTTAATTGATTGCTTAGTGGATAGATTGCAATATATTCTACTCCATTAGGGGCTATCTCAAATGTATTCTTCAAAGATGGATATTGTGTAATCTCGATTTGGTTACTCGGTAGTGTCATAAAGAGTTTACTGCGTGTTTTACGTCCATAATCAATCTCTACTTCATTACCATGTACGGTATAATCATTGTCTTTGCAATAGGTTTCTTTAAAATCAAAACAGTCAGGTTTATCAACACCTAAATCTCCTTCTCTATAGAACTTAACATCCGCAACGCCGCCAAAATGAATATCAACTTTCTGACTATGGTTTGAGTTGTTTTTGATTTTCCATAAAGCTGCATCGACACCGTTACGCATTACTTGTGCCTCGATAACTAATCCATTATCGAGCGTATAAATCATCTTTCCCGCTTCGTAGCGAGTTGTACAATTTTTATAAGATGTATTAATCTTTAAGTTGCCACCCATTCGAGGAAGATATAACCCAAATTCAGGCATATCACTACACTCCATTCTAAATCCGCTATTAGCTCCATATAGACCTCTAATAAATTTTCGGTTTCCATTAACCACTTCTACACCATTGCCATTTGGATGGAATCTTAGTTCTCGCTGATTGGATGATAAATCATTATACGTATATCCCTCATTAAGCTGTACAACAGCTTTCTTCTGTCCCCAAAGAGAAACAGAAAACAAAATGGTATATATTAATATGTAGTTTTTTATTTTAATCATATTATCTTTAAGGCATTGGGTTTAATCCTTCCCAACGGACGTTCCAATTACCATCTTTAGGGAATCCTGGGTTAGCTATTTTATTTCCATCCCAACCAGCACACATTAATGCCACTGTTGTTAGCAATCCTCCATTTCCTGGAAGATAACATCTCAATCTACCATCTTGATAGTTGTGGCCGTTTATAAGATAAGTGTTTGTGCGTTTCTCCATCAGCAAAGCATTGATGGCTTTTTCAGGTTCGCCCAAACGAACTGCATTCATAGCAGTCATAGGGTAATCCCATCCCCATGTTTTGCCCCAATTCCAATTATCATAAATCCAATCGAATGTGTTGTGCATATAATCTTCGCGTACTATTGGTGCTTTTGGAAGAATTCCGTATGCTCCAAGTACAGCCATATGATCTGAGGTATATCTGATGTCTTTATAAGTATCTACTGCATCTTCTGAGGCAAGATATAAACCATCTTCATTCGCGGTAAGTGGAGATAATTTATCCATCATCTCATCCCATGCAAGATTGCGTTTCTCTCCCATTCGTTCTCTCCATTTTTGTGCTACCGACATAGCATAATACCAATAAGAAAGTTCAAAAGGTGGATTAATTGTTTCGGAAGCACGAAGAGTTTCTTGTGCAGGGATTACTCCTTTTAATATGAAACGGCTTTCAAGTTCATCGTATGTAGCAAATGAGTACATGAACTTAGCTGTTTCTTGAATTAAGTCGTAATATTCTTTTATGAATTCATCTGAAGGATTGTTGCGATATACTAATTCTGCTAGGTAAATAAGATGAGGTTGTTGCCAGATTAAGAATGAACCAACTTTAGAAGGTGCTTCTGTGCCTGATGGATCAGTCATTTTCATCCAACGTAATCCATCGAATTGTTGACGTTGAGCTATTTCACGTGCTATTGGAGCAGCCTCATGATACCATTTCAATGTTTTTGAAAGAAGTTCTTCTCTACCCCAAAGAGCAAATTGAGCTTGATGCCACCATATCATTTCAAGATGATATTTTCCGAACCATGAATTATAAGTTAAACCAGTTTCCTGTGGAGGATAACTACCCGCACATTGAATTGCAAGAAGATATTGCGATAGAACAACACGGCGTTCAAGCTCTTTAGCACGTGGATCTTTGCAATCTGCGAAATCGACAATACCACCATTGCTCCAAAAGCTGTTCCAATGATTTTCGGATGCTTTTGTAATTTCATTGTGAGTAAGTTTAACTTCTGCAGGTTTTTCAGCATAGAAACCTGTTTGTATTGAGTAAACTTCGTCAGTAGGAGTTATAAGGAAACTGTTTTCACCGTTTTGTGTTAAATCTGCGCCGTTAAATTGTACCGCTACATAGTAGGTTGTGTTATCAAGTTTTCTTTCAATAAGAGCATAACCTTCTTTTTGATCTATAATTTTTGAAGAGTGCAAATCATCTTTTGTCCAATCGCATGCGTCATCACAATGTCCACCGCTTGGATATGGAAATTTAATGATGATAGGAAGTTTTGCTTTTGATTTAACCTCAGCCGATACTAAATCAAGAGTGGGATGGCAGGTGGTTGATACATTCACTTTCTCACCATCGACAGTAAATTCAGATGAAATATGTCCGTTCCATAAATCGAGTTCTTGATTAATATCTTGAATCTTCTCTGGTTGCAATCCGTCAAAGCCAATAATACCTAAATGGAGTCTGTGCGGATTTACTCTAAACCAATTGGCGGCAGCTTGTTGTCTACCAGGTTCGTTAAACTGTACTGAATAGGGTTCAGATTTACCACGACCAAAATCGTAATCTCTCAAAGTTTCGTCGTGTTGATAGTTATTAGGGTTTGGATAGCTATGCCATCCCCATTGACTTTGTGTTCCTAGAGGTACACCGGTTTTATATTTTTCTTGGAAACTTTGTAGTCCGGTAGCATCTACGGTAAAAGCGAATTCACCATTTCCGACACTTAATGAGGATAGCGAATCAATTTGTGTTATAATTGGGTTATTTCTCGAAATAACGTCATATCTATTTATAGGCTGCTTTTTATTGCAATTTCCAAATAATATGCCGAAAGAGATTAATAACAGTAGTTTAATTGTATTCATAGTTATTTGATGTGGTAAAGTTATTTAATTTATTTTTTTATAGATAAACAACTTGTGAAATAAAAAGAGTTATCTATGTTATTTTATAAATGACTTAGATGTTTGGGGAATATCAATTATAGATAGTAAATGATTTTCCTTAAAATGGATTTACTTACATTTTTTAGTATTGAAACTCCAATAACCACTTATCTATTAATTGCTTTTCAATCATTAATAGATAAAATGTCGTAAGTAAAGTAATTGCATTGCACTTTTGTATAATTAAAATATAAATACCTCCAAAGTTCCTTAGCAGTAATTAAGGCGTACAAAGGTTATTCTTTTAAATAATTAATAAGAGTCCATATGCATATTGGAAGGATTACTTAAATTCAAAAAGTATGTCATAGTAGTTAAATTCGTTTTACAATGTATATTCATTTAAGGTGTAATATATCACAATTATTACCAATAACAATAATGAAGTATGATTTATTATAAATACAAATAAACCAATTATTCGATGGAGTATATCTGTGCAAAATGATATTGATATTGATGAAAATGATAAAAATGTTTCTTGATTATGGCATACTCTTATTTAGTTCGAATATTACGGTAGCTAACTGGAGTGTAACCTGTATGTCTTTTAAATAACATGAAGAAGTGTTCACTCGATTTATAACCCAGTTTAAATGATATTTCTTTAATGGACAACGACGTTTCTAATAACATTCTTTGCGCTCTTTTTATTTTGATTGTTTGAAAATATTTAGCGGGTGAAAGTCCGGTATGTTCCTTAAAAATTTTGCGGAACCATGAGTAGCTCATGTTAAGATCAGAAGCTAAATGACTTATGTCAATACTTTCTGTTACCCGTTCATCCATTAGGATTTTAGCCTTTTCTATATTTTGCTCAAGATGCGATGCATGAATTGTCTTATTTCGCATTATAAAACTAGTTAGACCTATTATATGACAAACAATCCCTGATAGTAATGTCATCACACCGACACCATTATTTGATGCTGTATCAAGAGCCTTTTTATAAAGTTGTTGTAACTCCTCATTAAGTCCAACATCACATATATTATTCCCTTTATCTAAGCCTATTAACTCTATAATAGTTTCAAATGTTTTACCTTCGAAGCCAATATAATATTCTGTCCAGCCTGTTGATTTAATAGGATAGTAAGAATGTCTTTCTCCTGGTCGAACGATAATCATTGATCCAGATCTTACGCTGACTCCTTCTTTGGGAGTATGATTAGATCTAAAAACACCACGTCCGTTTGTTATATATATAAGTTGATATTCATTCAATACTCTTCCGTTTGATATATCAAAATAGTAGTCTGATGGGTGTACTTTTAACGGATACTGACTGTTGGGTGAAATATATTGTAAACCGACAGCATTGACTATTGCTTTAAATTTTTTATCGTTGTCATTAGGGATTAAATATTTAAATATAGCATGCGATTCTCGTTTTAAATCAATGTTGTCGGTTTTCATATTTCTTAGAGTTTAGAGGTGTTTTATAGTTTAAATACCTCTTTTAATTCTTGTAATTGCTCGTCAGACATCCCTGTTGGTATAAATTGCATACTTCGTGCTGTTAAATAGATTTGGGCAGCTTTTGATAAAACATCTATTTGATCAAATGCCTCTAGAATGTCTGGTCCTATTGCACAAACTCCATGTTTTTCCCACATCACAACATCATATTCATTTAGTTGTGCTATTGTGGATTTAGCGAGAGTTAAAGACCCAGGTAATTCATAAGAAGCAATACCTATTCCTTTAGGACAAAAGGCCCTTGTTTCAGGAATCATGCTCCATAATAATTTTGAGAGTACATCTTTCTCTAAGAAAACTGGATTGTGGCTCATTGCAACTAGATCTATTGGATGTGTATGAATAGCTGCTTTATATCCAGTACCTCTTTCAACCATTAAGTTATGCATTGATAGATGTGCAGGAAGTTCGGATGTTGGTTTAACCGGTTTGTCAGCTATTATTTCATAATGAGCACCATCATTGCAAATGCGAATGATTGAGCCATTATCTAGTGGATGACGTGCTAAATCTCGCATGCGTTTGTTGGTTCCTTTGCAAAAGAAAAACATTCCTTTGATGTTAGGTAAAACTTCACCTATAGCTATGCGATCAGAAATGGGTGTTTTTGTTCGGAGTGTATCATCAATTTCGTTTGTAATATTGACTGTGATATTACCTCCGTTGCGTTCTGCCCATCCTTTTTCCCATAGATAACCCGCTACTTCAGCTATTTCATTAATAACTTTATCTAGTTTATCGTTATAATACATAGTGTTTATTTTAAATAATTATTTAGTATGCTAGTTTAAAACAATGATGGAAAGAAGATTGAAATAACTAGTATTACTAACCCTGTTATAAGTACTGCAATTGTCTTAGAGTTACAGCCTTTCCACTCTTTAAGGATAACGCCCCAAAAGTTAGAGAATAAAACGTTAAGTGACATCAATATCGACCAGGAAAATGCTATAATGATTGGATATTCGGTTAAATAACTCTTTCCCATTTCTAGTCCAAAGAATTGTGAATACCATAAAACACCGGCTAAAGAACAAAAAAGGATATTGTTAATCAGAACTTTTGAATTACTATAATCAGAGAATGTTTTGTTTCGATAATTCTGATACAAACAATAAACTGCATTAGTAATGAATCCGCCAAAGGTGACAAGTAATATTACGGCTAATCCTCCATATAATGGATCTACGCCAGCCATTAAAGCAGCTTCCTTTATAGGACTTCCCGCATCAAGTCCAAGAGCAAAGCAAGCGCTCATTACCCCTGCTAATATTGCAACAAAAAGACCCTTAGTCAATGCGAAATCTTTAATTGCTGCTCGTTTTTCTTCTTCACTCATGTTTTGTGCCCGTAGAGATCCGGCGTAACCAATAACTGCAATACCTGCTAGTGTTATACAAACCCCTAATAATAGGATCAATCCCCCTCCCCGTAGTAAATCAACTCCTGCAAATAGGGCAGGGAGTAATGTTCCAAATGCAGAGCAAGTACCTAAAGCAATTGATTGTCCTAAAGCAACTCCTAAATAGCGCATGCTTAATCCAAACGTAAGTCCACCTATTCCCCATAAGGCACCAAAAATGATTGATTCAAAAGCTCCACCACTTTTTAATAGTTCAAAAAGTGATGAATTCTCAGGAACAGACATTAATGCTCCTAGGAAAGGAAATATAAGCCAAGCAAAAATGCCTTGGGTTAACCAAAAAGATTCCCAAGACCATTTTTTAACTCGTTTGATTGGAACATACGAACTAGATTGTCCGAAGCTACCAATTGCTATGATTAATAAACCAATTAAAACTTCCATAATTATTACGTTCTTATAAAAGTATTAACCTCTTTTGGATGTAACTTCATTCTCATAGGCTTGAATTTCTGCAATATATTCTTCGCCAACAGGAACATTGTTTTTCGCGCAAAACATATCCCATACAGCAGTCCAAGGAAGTGATTTAGCCTCTTCTAATAAGGCTAAGCGTTCAAATAATTGATCGTTAGCTTCATATTGTCGTAAAGTCTCAATAGGCTCAAGAAGTGCTTGTAAGAGACATTTTTGAGTTGCACGAATACCCACCACATATGCGCCAATGCGGTTGATTGATGCGTCAAAATAGTCTAGTCCGATATTTACTTTATCCAAAGCACCACAACGAATAATCTCTCTAGCCAAGTCGAGTGTGTCATCATTCATGGTGGTTACATGATCAGAATCCCATCGTATAGGTCTACTAACATGAAGCATCACTTCTGGAGTGAATAGTAACAGAGAAGATATTTTATCAGCAACACTTTCTGTTAGATGGAAGTGCCCTGTATCTAAAGTTACAATTTTGTTGTTTTTTGCACCATAACCTAAATAGAAATCATAAGAACCAACAGTATAACTCTCTGCGCCGATACCAAATAATTTAGCTTCGATACAGTCTTTCATGTTTTCATATTTTGTTTCAAATATATCATCGAGGGATTCTTTTAAAATACGACGATACTCCAATCTGTTTACTGTTATATCTTTAGAACCATCATGAATCCAAAGATTCATGATACATGGCGAACCTTGTTGTTTACCTATCTCTTCGGCGATAGCACGAGAACGTTTAGTATGCTCAATCCAGAAATTACGAATCTCATCATTTGGATTAGACAAAGTTAATGTTCCACTTTTTGGATGAGAAAAAGAGGTGCTGTTAAAGTCTAATTTTAGATTATTCTTTTTGGCCCAATCAATCCAACTTTGGAAATGTGTTATATCTATCTGATCTCTATCTACAAATTTACCACCAAAGTCACCGTAAATAGCATGAATATTAACACGATGATTGCCTGCTATTAAAGTTGACACTTTTACAATATCAGCACGTACCTCTTCCATGTTTCGTGCTTTCCCAGGATAGTTACCTGTAGCTTGTATCCCTCCCGATAATTGTCCTTCTGGATTTTCAAATCCAGATACATCATCCGTTTGCCAACAATGCATAGATATAGAAATATTCTCTAACTTATCTATTACTTCATCTGTGTTAATTCCTAATTTTTCATAGCGTTTTTTAGCAATCTCGTAAGATTCTTTAATCTGTTCCATAGTATTATTTTAAAGTTATATTAATTGTAATTTATTGAATAATTGACTTAAAGCGTTGATATGCATTATCCCATTGTTCTTTATCAATAGGATAAAATGTCTGTGTCTCAATTCCAGACGCAATAATGTTTCTCATTTTCCACAAACTATCAACAACTCCCGCAGCTTTTGCTTGAACCATTATATTGCCAATTGCAGTAGCCTCAGAAGGGCCTGCGATTACTTTCAATCCAATAGAATTGGCAGTAAACTGATTTAATAACGAATTGCGAGAACCACCTCCTATAATATGAAGTTGTTCTATAGGGAAAGCCGCTAAAGAAGAGAACATTTCGAGCACAGAACGATATTTTAGAGCAAGACTCTCGAAAATAAGTCTTATGTATTCTCCATGATTTTGAGGTTTTGTTTGGTTGGTTCTTTTGCAATAATCATCTATAGCTTGCAACATGCTTATTGGATTTGCAAAAGAATCATCATCGGGATCAATGATTGCTACAAAAGGTTTAGCCTTCGTAGCAAGTTCCACCATTTGTGAATAGGAATAATCTATGCCATTCTTTTTCCACTCCTTGAGGCATTGTTCTACTATCCATAAACCTGTTATGTTTTTTAATAACCTAATAGTTCCATCAACCCCTCCTTCATTGGTAATATTCCATTTAGAAGTTTGTTCAGATATGACAGGCTCTTTGGTCTCTATTCCCATTAAAGACCATGTGCCTGAACTTAAGTAGGCAAAGTTCTGGTTAGGTGCTGGTACAGCAGCAACAGCAGATGCAGTATCATGGCCGGCAACTGCGATAACTGGAATCATTGGTAAGCCACAATCTTCAGCAATCTCCTTGGTAAGAAAACCAATTTTTTCGCTAGGCATCACAATTCTACCAAAGTAGTCAGCTCTAAGATCAACACACTCTAGCAATTCTTTATCAAACTGTTTTGTATATGGATTTATTAATTGCGAAGTAGAAGCAATTGTATATTCCGTTACCATTTCACCCGTTAGCATATAGCTTAGAGCATCTGGCATAAATAATAGCTTATCACATGCCTGCAGTTGACTTGAATTATCTCTTTGCATAGCATAAAGCTGATAAAGCGAATTCAAATTTAAAACTTGTATTCCTGTGCGAGCATAGACTTCATCTTTTGGCATATACTTATCGAAAAACTCTTCGTTCGCTCCTTCAGTATGTGGATCTCTATATGAATAAGGTAGTCCCAAGAAAGTACCATCACGTCCGATAAAAGCAAAGTCTACTCCCCAAGTGTCGATCCCGATAGATGTTATCTCCACATTTTCTTTAGATGCAGCAATTAAACCAACACGTATATGCTCATAAAGAGAAAAAATATTCCAATAATAATGTCCGTTGAGCGGAAGTATTTGGTTGGGAAACCTAGTCAGCTCTTTTAATGAAAGCATATCGTCTGATAATTTCCCAAGAATGGTTCGACCTGAGGTTGCTCCAAGATCAAAGGCAAGGAAGTAAAGTGTTTTCATTCTAGTATTAATTGTTATACTGCAAAATTATCTAAATCAGCAATCTAACAATTGACAAAAGTGACCTTACTTCTTTGAGTTTTGATTTATCTCATAGCTCTATACTCAGTAGGACTATAACCTGTGCGTTTTTTAAAGAAAACAGCAAATGACTCTGGATTATCATAGCTTAATTTAAAAGATATCTCTTTGATTGATTTATTAGAAGTAGAAAGGAGTAATTTTGCTTCGTCTAACTTAAGCTCTTGATAGTAATAGGAAGGTGATACACCTATGAATTCTTTAAATGTTTTTCTGAAGTTCGAATAACTCATATTTATATCGCTGGCTAATTTTTCTAAATCCAGTTTATCATAGATAGCTTCGCGCATAATAAGTTTTACTTGATTCATCTTATTAATAATCTGTTGATCATCATGACCATGAGTTCTATCGCGATAACTGGCCAATCCTAGAATGTGCATTACAATTCCTGCTAAAGCTTGTTGATAACCAGCGCGTCCTTCTTCGGCAATCTCCATTGCTTTAATGTATAAGTCGATTATTCGTTCGTTCAAACCAACTTTTAATAATGGATTTGATGGTGATAAGAAACTGTTTTTAACAATATCATCGATGATAGAGCCTGAAAAGCCAATCCAATATTCACTCCAACCGGTCTTTTTATCGGGTTTGTAGGTATGTCGTATGTGTGGATATATCAAGAACATCTCCCCAGCATTTATGCAAAAATCTCCTATGCCATCAATATGCAGCGTTCCTTTACCATTTATAATATAGAGTAATTGATATTCAGTTAACACACGTCCTTGGTCAACACGAAAAAAATACTCATTAGGATGTATATCTATTGGTGGATAAATCTGATTGGGAGCAGTTATTTGTCTGCCAACAGTGTTAACAATAACCCCGAACTGACTATCTCTTTCGTCTGCTACAAGATAACGTATTATATCTCTATTTACTTTCTTTGTTTCCATAATATGATAGGTTTCCAATAATAGCTTAAAGTTTAAGACTGTGTACAAAACTAAATAAGTTTTTCAAGAAATACCCATTTATATGATAATAAAGATTTTAAGAGCACAATTATATTAAACTGTTCTCTTAAAATCATTGTGTTGGTTGCGAATGATTATTTCACATTTTCACCAAATTCGACTTTTCCTTTTAGCCCTTCAAACTTACATGATTGTACGTTTGAAACTTTTAGAGGCACATTATCTTCAGATATAATTTCTACATCTTCCATCTTAACACCATTCGAGTAGCATATCTCAGCTCCTAGTCTTGAAGTGATAAATACATTCTTTACATTAATATTGGCAATAGGCATTTCTGGAATACCATTAAAGAACATTGCTCTGCGTGCACCACGACAGTTTAATCCATCAATATATATGTTTCTAAATACAGGAGTTGTTTCGTCGACTATAAATTTAGCCACTGCTCTTTCCTCAACTCCTTGTTCCAAAACTTCTACAGCAGACTTTCCTCCATAGAATAGATCAAATAGGATAGGTTCAGTTGCAATATCAGACATGGCTACATCTTTTATATATATATTCTCAACAACACCACCACGACCGCGACGACTCTTAAATCTTAAGCCCACATCAGTCGAAATAAAGTTACTGTTCTCAACCAATACATTTTGTACGCCACCCGACATTTCACTACCAACAACAAAACCACCGTGACCTCTAAATACAGTACAACCACTTACAATAATGTTTTTTGTAGGAATACCTCTTACGCGTCCATCTTTATCTTTGCCCGATTTAATGCAGATAGCATCATCACCAACATCAAAACGGCTGTTTACTATCAATACATTTGTACATGACTCAACATCAAGTCCATCACCATTCTGTGCATACGAAGGATTGCGTACAAGTACTTCGTCTACAATCAAGTTAGTACATTTAAGAGGATGAATGTTCCACGCAGGAGAATTCTGAAATATAACACCTTGAAGATATATATTCGAACAATCGATGAGGCTTACCATTACTGGACGTAAGAAATCCTTCACAGAAGCCCACTCTTCATCCGTTGATAGATGGCGCGGTACATTCATATCAGAGATAGCATCACCTTTTAAAGCTTGTTCACTTGGAAACCAATAAGTAGGGCGTTTGTAAGCACCTCCTCTTGATGTAACCCGTTTCCAAGTCGATTCATTCACTTTCTCTCTTTTCAAAGGTCGCCAATATTCACCGTTACCATCAATTGTGCCAAGTCCGGTAATTGCAATGTTGGTAGCATTGGTTGCCGAGATAGGCGATTGACAACGTTTTGTGTTATCTAATCCTTCAAAAGAAGTATCAACAAGCGGATAAAGACTTTTATCCTCAGAGAATAGAATAATTGCTCCACCATCTAAATGAAGATTTATGTTGCTCTTTAAAACTATAGGGCCAGTATACCATATTCCAATTGGAACATTGAGTACACCACCCCCTATTTTACTTAAATGGTCAATCGCTTTAGCAAAAGCTTCTGTAGAAAGTGTTTTGCCACTTGCATCACCACCAAAGTCGGCAACAGATACTTTGTTATCTTTAAAAGTAGGTATTTGCACTTTCGGCATATTGAAAGGTAAATCCTTATACAAATACTCAAACTTATAGTCTGTGGCTTTTGATGTTAGTGTAAACAGCAAGAGAGCCACTATCGTGAAAATCTTCTTCATTATGTCTTTCATTTATTAAATATTACAAACCTAGCTCTAAGCATCCCATGATATATGGTCCTGTAGCTTTGGCATCATCATTGCGCATTTTCTCACCGATGTAGTACTCAAAACTACCATCGCGGTATGGGTTCCCTCCAAGTCCACCAACAGAGCAACATTTAGTCAATGTTAAGTCTCCGGTAGAAGTAGTACCTATTAATCTCTTGTTGATTCCGTTAAAAGCCTTTTCGGCATATTGGCGATAACTCTTATCGATATAACCTTTGTTTACAGCTTTGGCATATGCATACATGAATTGAGTTGTTACAGATGCTTCAGGGAAATTGCCTTTGCGAGTAGGGCAGTCTAGTACTTGATACCATAAGCCGTTTTTATCTTGATATTTAGGGAGTGTGTCAGCTAATCCTTGTACCAATGATATAACAAATGGTCTATCAGGATGATCTTCCGGAATAAAATCTAGATTATCTACCAATGCCATAAACCACCAACCAATGCTACGTCCCCAAAAGTTAGGAGAGTGACCTGTTTCAGGATTAGCCCAACGTTGTCTTTTGCTTTCATCCCACGCATGATGATACAATCCTGTCTCTTTATCATAGGTGTGCGCATGACAAATCTTTATTTGGTTGATTGCTTCTTCAATCCATTCGGGCTTATTGAAAGTAGTTCCATATTGCGCTAAGAAAGGCGAACACATATATAAACCATCCAACCATATTTGATGTTGATAGATTAGTTTATGCCAATATCCACCATCGGTAGTGCGAGGATGACGTTTCATTTGTGTAATCAACAAATCCATGGCTTTGCGATATTTCTCTTTTCCTGTTTCTTGATAACAGTCAAATAATACTTTTCCAGAGTTAATAAAGTCGATGTTGTAGGTAGACATATCATATAAATGAATGTCGCCATTGTCGTTGATAAGCGAATCGGCCCATTGTTCTACGTAATCAAAATAACGACGATCGCCTGTTGATTTCCACATCTTAAGCATAGCAGTGCAGCCTACACCTTGTGCATAGCCAAAGTATAAACGTTTACCATGGTCTAACCTCCAGGCAGATGTAAAGCGATTCATTTCAGAATCGGCAAACTTACGTGAGTTTAGATCAGGTTCCCAATTATCAGTTCTGAAAGGAACGGCAGGCAAACCATCCGAATTGCAAAGATTGACTTTAAACCATTTACCATAACCGTAGCGTACTGCTACAGGATTGTTTACCTTTGGTGATGTTAGTCTCACCTTATTACCTTCAGTTATGGCATTCGCTGTATAAAATCTACGATCATCTCCGGCAATCATAAAGCCTTCAACTTGGCCATTGTCGGCTGCTTTCAATCCTTCATTCGCATTAGCAAAAGTGGCAATAATTGTATTTCCATCAGTACTAGTTGATAAAAGATAAGGACTTTCGCATGCTATGTTTTTGCCATAATCACGATTGAGTGCCCAGCGAGCAAGTCGTTCGCCTGGTACTACTTTATTGCGAGGATGAATATCTGTAGAATCGCCTACATCGGTGACAACAACCATTCCAGTGTTTGCAACCGAACGCCATGTATCAAACTGTGCTTGGCGTATAGATGCAGGTTGACCATAGTGTGGGGCAATCTGAACAAAGTAGAAAGGCAACTTATTATTCTTCCACTCTTTGCGCCATGCATTAATCATATTGGTAAAAACTTGTTGGTACTTATCAGCTCTAATGGCGTTTGACTCACCTTGATACCAGATTACCCCTTTAATTGTATAAGGACTAATTGGTGCAATCATGCCATTCCAGAGTGTAGCAGGAACTTTACAAGAATCTTTTTTCTGTTTAATGTTTTTCTCGGCAAAATCGTTTAGTACATCTTTGTATAGAGCGTTCTTAGCCATTACTGGCATCGGAGTCCATGATTCGGCATGTGTTCCTCCCCAGGTCGATTGAATAATACCAATAGGCTGATTGATGGTTTCTAATAAAGATCGACCAAAGATAAAACCTACAGCAGAAAAATCTTTTAGATTATCGGGATTGCAAACAACCCATTTACCCACACAGTTGTCTTGTTCGGCATAAGGTGCAAGTTGATGTTCAACAATAAACAGGCGCATATTGTCGAAACTCGCGTTTTTCATTATCTCATCATAGTCAAACATCCCTGTTTTCCACTTTGAAGTTGAGCTCTTGGCGGTTGGGTATTCCATATTTGATTGGCCCGAACACAACCATACCTCTCCAATAAGAATGTTGTTTATTGCTATTTCATTATCACCTTTTATTGAGATAGTCTGGTTGGTTGTAGCTTCAGGAGTATGTATTTTGATACTCCATTTCCCCTCTTTCGATGTTTTAACCGAATAGCTCTTATCAGACCAAGAAGTTGATATATTTACCGTTTGGTGAGGATTAGCCCATCCCCATAAATTAACTTCTGACTGTTGTTGTAATACCATATTGTCAGAAAATATTGCAGGTACACTTACTTGTGCGTTGATAGCATTAACCACACAGATGAGTATAGTTATTAATGCGATACAAAATTTGTTCATAGTATTAATGTCAATTGAATGTGTTAACAAAAATAACAGATAGTGCAAAACAATCAAAGAGAAGAGCCAACGAAAATCATTTTGAAGAGTATAAAATCAAAAAGTATATGTAAAATGAGCTAAGAACTATTTAAAATGGCTCAACTAAATAACAAAAATTGATATTATAAAGATGATTAGTATATTTGTACCAATCGTAAATAAAACTAATAGCATGAAAAACATGATTTTAAAAATGATTGCCTTCATTGTATTGGCAAATTTTGTAGGCACAATGCATGGCAAAAAGAAAGAAGTGTTTCCTGATGGCACTCCAATTCCTCAATGGTTTTATGAAACCAATCCTGTCAACATAGATCAATTGGGCAAGAAGTATGTAGTAACCGATTATGGGGTGGTAACCAATGATAGTAATTTGGTTCAGACTAATCAATTGCAACAAATCATTGATATGGCTGCCGACAATGGTGGGGGAGTAATTGTTATTCCCAAAGGAACAATCTTGAGTGGTTCTCTATTCTTTAAACCCAAAACTCATCTTTATATAGAAAAAGATGCTACCCTCAAAGGAAGCGATGATATATCTAACTTCCCGGTAGTGATGACACGTATCGAAGGACAATCACTTAAATATTTTGCAGCTCTAGTCAATGCAAACGAAGTAAATGGTTTTACGGTATCTGGCGAAGGTACAATCAACGGTAATGGCGAACGTTATTGGAGATCGTTCTGGTTGCGCAGATCTGTTAACCCTAAATGTACTAACATGGATGAATTGCGCCCTCGATTGCTTTACGTCTCTAATAGCGATGATGTTACGATTAGTGGCGTAAGACTTATCAACTCGCCTTTTTGGACTACTCATTTCTATCGTTGCAACAATCTGAAATTGCTTAATCTCTATATCTATTCGCCACACGAACCTGTAAAAGCACCTAGTACAGATGCCATCGACTTAGATGTGTGTAGCAATGTTTTGATAAAAGGCTGCTATATGTCGGTCAATGATGATGCTATTGCATTAAAGGGTGGTAAAGGACCTTGGGCCGATCAAGACGAAAATAATGGAGGCAATAAGAATATCATCATCGAAGATTGTACATATGGCTTTTGTCATAGTGCATTGACATGTGGTAGCGAGTCAATACACAATCGTAATATTGTTTTGCGCCGATGCACTATTGATGGGGCAAATAGATTGCTTTGGTTGAAAATGCGTCCTGATACTCCTCAGCACTACGAATATATTACTGTTGAAGACATAAAAGGAAGCGTCAATAATTTCTTATTTATCAGACCATGGACTCAGTTCTTCGATTTAAAAGGACGCGAAGATAAACCGAAGTCTTACTCTAACAATATTACATTGAAGAACATCGACTTGAAATGTACTACCTTCTTCAATGTTAAACCCTCTGAAGATTATTCCTTGAAAGATTTTGTTTTTGAGAATGTTACTGTTGAAGCTGAAAAGGGCGAATATGATCCTACGGCAATTGAGCAGTTAACCATCAAGAACCTCAAGATAAATTAAAAGTAACGATTTGGTTTCACCCTGTTGAAACAAAAGTTTCACCGCACAGAAACTTTTGTTTTAGTAGGGCGAAACTTTAGTTTCAATGCGGTGAAACTAAATTGACTATTTGATAAGTAACTGTAGAATATTACTATCTAAATACTTTTCTACTCCCTATTTAATTGATACTGTAGTTTGATGAGCTAAATTTTATTGATAAATTTAGTTGACTCTTAAACTCTCTTCATTCACTCTCACCCCTCTAGCATCTATCTATACCCACGCATATAGTGCAGTATTAGTCTGATTTTATTATCAACAATATTTATAATCAATCTTGTTGATAATAAAATAATTGCGTTTTATACTGTTTAATTCATTTTTTATTTTTTTATTTGCGCTCTTAAAGTGAAAACACGCTAGTAGCTTAATTTATAATCTAATAATAACCAAATGAGGAAAGGTATTTCTATCTTACTAGGCGCTCTTTTATTTGGCGCAACTTTTAATCTAACAGCAAAAGACAAAAAACCGAGTAAACTACCGTATTGGCAAGATATTCAAACGGTGGAAGTTAACCGTGAAGCTCCACGTACTGCTTTTATGACTTACGATGATCGTGCAAATGCTATGACAGGCAAGTACGAAAATAGTAAGTACTATAAATTGCTCAATGGTACATGGAAATTCTATTATTCAGACTCTCATAAAAACCTACCTGCCGACTTAACTGCGACTACTGCTAACCTTACTGGGTGGCATGATATAACAGTACCCGGCAACTGGGAAGTTCAAGGACATGGAGTAGCTATTTATACGAATCATGGCTATGAGTTCAAGGCTTCTAATCCACAACCACCACAATTGCCCGATGATATTCCGGTTGGTACTTATCGTCGCGAAATAAATATTCCGGCCGATTGGATGTCTCGTGATATCTATTTGCATATTGCAGGAGCTAAATCGGGTGTATACGTATATATTAACGGCAAAGAGGTTGGATACAATGAGGACTCAAAAAATCCGGCTGAATTCTTAATCAACCCATATGTAAAGGCTGGCGAAAACTCGTTGGTACTAAAAATTATGCGTTGGTCTACCGGCTCTTATTTGGAGTGTCAAGACTTTTGGCGCATTAGTGGTATTGAACGCGATGTGTTTATTTACTCTCAACCAAAGGTGGCAGTCAAAGACTTCAAAGTAGTTTCTAACTTAGATGATACTTACAAAGATGGTATTTTCAAACTAGGCGTTGATGTTCGCAATAATACTGCACAAAATCAATATGCAACCGTTTCTTATGAACTATTAAATAATAAAGGTGTAGTTGTTTCTCAATCATCTAAAACAATCAATATCCCTCAGAATGGTGTGCAAACTGCCAATTTTGCTCAAGATATCAAGAATGTTTTAACATGGACTTCAGAGAATCCTAATCTTTATAAAATGTTGATTACGATTGCTCAAGATGGCAAACAAACTGAAATTGTTCCTTTTAATGTAGGTTTCAGACGTATTGAAATCAAAGAGATTGATCAAGTAGCCAAAAATGGTAAACCATATGTAGCGCTTTTGATAAATGGTCAACCTATTAAGTTGAAAGGGGTGAATGTACATGAACATAATGATAAAACTGGTCATTACGTACCAGAAGAGTTGATGATTAAGGATTTTGAGTTGATGAAACAACACAATATCAATACTGTACGTTTGAGCCACTATCCACAAGATCGTCGTTTCTACGAACTATGCGATGAGTATGGTATCTATGTGTACGATGAGGCTAATATCGAATCGCATGGTATGTATTACGATTTGCGCAAAGGTGGTTCATTGGGTAACAATCCTGAATGGTTGAAACCACACATGTATCGTACTATCAATATGTTTGAACGTAATAAGAACTATCCTTCTCTTACATTCTGGTCGTTAGGAAATGAAGCGGGCAATGGCTATAACTTCTATCAAACTTATCTTTGGTTGAAAGAGAACGATAAAGATTTGATGGATCGTCCTGTTAATTACGAACGTGCACAATGGGAATGGAACTCTGATATGTATGTTCCTCAATATCCAAGCGCTGAATGGCTAGGCCGTATTGGTGAAATGGGTTCTGATCGTCCTATTGTTCCTTCTGAATACTCACACGCTATGGGTAACTCGAATGGTAACCTTTGGGATCAGTGGAAAGAAATTTATAAATATCCTAACCTTCAAGGGGGATATATTTGGGACTGGATTGATCAAGGAATACTTGAAGTCGATAAAGATGGAAGCAAATATTGGACTTATGGTGGTGATTATGGTGTAGATATGCCAAGTGATGGTAACTTTAACTGTAATGGTGTTATTGGTTCAGACCGTACTCCTCACCCTGCAATGGCCGAAGTGAAGTATGCACATCAAAATGTAGCGTTCGCACCGGTTGATGTTGCTACAGGCAAATACAAAGTTACCAACCGTTTCTACTTTACGAACTTAGACAAATACAATGTACGTTACGAACTTCGTGCTAACGGAAAACTTGTTAAGTCAGGAAAAGTAGCATTGAATGTAGCACCTCAAGAAACTCAAGAGTTCACTATTCCGGTGAAAATGCCTCAAGCTAAAGCAGGTGTAGATTACTATGTGCACTTTAGTGTAACAACTAAAACTACTGAACCGTTATTGCCTATTGGTCATGAGATTGCTTACGAACAAGTTTATCTTCCTGCACAAGCAAACAAGGTAGATTATAAAACAAGTGGTCCTGCATTGAAATACAAGAACGAAGGCAATGATATCGAGGTTTACTCTTCGAAAGTAAATTTTGTTTTCAATCGTGCTACGGGTGTTGTTACATCATATAAAGTAAATGGTGTAGAGTACTTCAACGATGGATTTGGTGTACAACCAAACTTCTGGCGTGGTCCTACTGATAATGATTATGGTAATGGCGCTCCTATGCGTTTGCAAGTATGGAAAGAGTCGAGCAAAGATTTCAAAGTAACAAGTGCAAATGTGAAGATGGAAGGTAATGCTGCTTTATTGCAAGTTGAATATGCATTGGCTGCCGGCAATCCTTATATCGTTGATTATAAAATCTACCCTGATGGCGTAGTGAATGTAGCGGCTCAGTTTGGTAGCACAGATATCAACGCTTCTAAAATAGAGGTGTCTGAAGATACAAAATTGGCTACTTATAGTCCGGGAAGCAAAAGTGCGGAAGATAATAAATTGGAAGTTCCACGTATCGGTGTTCGTTTCCGTTTGCCGCAAACCATGAATGTAGTAGAGTATTTTGGTCGTGGTCCTGAAGAAAACTACATTGACCGTCATGCTGGAACATTAGTAGGTCGCTACAAAACAACTGCCGAAGATATGTATGTAGACTATGTTCGCCCACAAGAGAACGGTCATCGCACAGATACTCGTTGGGTAGCATTGACTAACAAACAAGGCGCCGGTTTATTGGTTGTAGCTGATGAAACAATTGGTTTTAATGCACAACGCAATAGCATTGAAGATTTCGATGGTGAAGAATCTGATAAAGATTATCAATGGAGAAACCGTTCGCCTAGAGAAATTGAATCGAAAGATGCGGCGAAAGCTAAAAACCGAATGATGAAGCAAACTCACGTAAACGATGTGAAACCAAGAAACTTTGTGGAAGTTTGTGTTGATATGAAACAACAAGGAGTAGCGGGTTATAACAGTTGGGGAGCACGTCCTGAACCTGCCTATACGATTCCTGCAAATCAAGATTATGAGTGGAACTTCACATTGGTTCCAATTAGTAATACAAAAACGATTGATAACTCTGTGAAATACAATTATTAATTGAATTGCTTTATTAAAACTGAAAAAGGATTACCAAGTGGTAATCCTTTTTTAGTTTATCTAAGATAATGCCATATATCAACACCGAAGTGTTTTTGGCATTCTATTGTCGATGATTGGGTTATTATTGGAGCTTCTACACCCTCTTTGAGTTTTATATCGGCTTTCTCTACAAATGCTTCATCCCATAAATCTTCTCTAATGAATGATTGGAGCAAGGTGCTTCCACCCTCTACCATCAAAGAGTGTATTCCTTTTTTATAAAGGGTATGCAATATCTGTTGTAGCGGATTATCTCTAAAATCGATTGTGATATATTCGTTCTTTAATGTCTCATCAATCTGTTTTGAAAGGCTAGTGAAGATGATGGTTTCCGCTTCATCGTTCAGCAAAGGATTATCGGCTTTTATCTTTAACTCTCTATCTACTACTATGCGTTTAGGGTTGTTGCCTTCCCAATTGCGAACCGTTAAACTTGGGTTATCAAGCAGTGCGGTGCGAGTGCCTACCATAATACCATCTATGTCTGCTCTACGTTTATGAACAAGCATCGAAGTCAACTCTGTAGATAGTTTGGCAGCACTTCCGCCTGTACGGTTAATATCCATAAAACCATCCGAAGATTCAGCCCATTTTAAAGTAATGTAAGGGCGTTGTAATGTATGAGCAGTAATGAATGTGCGAATTAACCAACGGCACTCTTCTTCCATCACTCCAACTATCACTTCTCGATTGGCCACTTGTAGTTTCTTAATGCCTTGTCCGGCTACTTTAGAGAATGGATCTTGGCAACCAATAACGATGCGTGGTATCTTCTTCTCAATAATTAGATCGGCACATGGGGGCGTTTTACCATAATGCGAACATGGTTCTAAGCTTACATAGATGGTTGAACGGCTGAGTAATGATGGGTCTTTAACCGAATTAATTGCATTAACTTCGGCATGGGCTTCTCCGCATTTTCGGTGATATCCTTCACCTATTATCTTATTATCACAAACAATAACAGCACCCACCATCGGGTTGGGCGATACATTGCCTAACCCATTCATGGCTAACTCGATGCAACGCTGCATGTATTGTTTATCTATTGTGGTTGAATTATTCATAATCGATTCTTTGAATGTATTGTAATATTCAATTGTCTCTCTTCTTGCAAAGATAGTTTTTAGTTATTAAGAATAAACGCAGTGCAAATCAATAATTTTTGTACGGCACTGTTTAAGCTCATCATATGAAAGCTCTTTGTTAATTAACGTCTATTAATTATTATTCTTTTATTCTACGATTTATGCCCTTTTAGGAGTAATTCTTAAAGGGAATATAACAATATATTTAAGTATTTTTGCCTCATAAACCTTTTTATGTAATAGCACCTATTTCACTGCTTTACATAATGCAATTAATTTTTCTTATATCTTACTTATTCTATTTATGAAGAAATTAACCGCCTTATTATTGTCTTTCTTGGCGATATCTTATTCTTGGGGACAACGCACCCCTTCACATCCAGTCGATATTAAAGATGTAGGTGCCAATCTGCACACGATTATTGACGCTTGGGAACCAGGTGTTGCACCGGGAACAGTTACCGAAATGGATGAGCAATTTTATATTTCACGTGTCAGATTAATGCCTCGTATCGAAGATGGCGATTATAGAATACATGAAACAGTTAGTCCCGATTGTAAACTGTTTATGTGGGTTCCATTGGATGATCCTACTACTCGTTGGAAAGGTCTGCCTAGATATGTATTCGAAGGTGATAACTTTAGTCTTTGGTCGTATGTTGATGTACATGGCAACTGGACTGCTCCTTGGATGCGTGTAACTGCCGGTATGAGCGATGTTGCTCATAAGAATGGGGTAGAGGTAGGTTGCGTTATTAGTATTCCTTGGGGACAAACGGTAAACGAAACTACTGAAGATGCTCACTCTAAAACACTTCATAAACTTCTTACTAAAGATGAAAAAGGCAACTTTGTATATACAAGAAAGTTGCTCGAACTAATGAAATATTATGGTATCGATGGATTGGGTATCAACTCTGAATTCAGAAGTAACCCACAATTCATGCAAGACCTTATCGAACTATTTGCCGATTGCCACGAAAAAGGCAAAGAGGTGGGTTGGGATTTCCAATTGCAATGGTACGATGGTACTAATACTGCCGGTAGAATCATGTTTGATAGAGGCTTGTCTCAACATAACAAAGAGTTGTTTGGTGATAAAGATGGTATCATATCAGACTTGATGTTTGCTAACTATAACTGGACTGACTCATTATTGCAAGTTTCTGTTGAAACTGCACAGTCTATGGGACGTAACAGTTATGATTACTATGCCGGTATGGATATTCAGAAAGATGGTTTGGCTTACGATGAATGGCCTGCTCTTCATAAACATCCTATCTCTATTGGTATTTGGGGTGCTCATACTCAAAACCTAATGCATCAAAGTGCAACTGATAATGGTTGCTCTGACTTAGCAATTCAAAATACGTATTTAGAGAAACAAGAGTTAATCTTCTCGGGTGGTAACCGTAATCCGGGTTTACTTCCTGATATGCGTGTTGACTGTACATTAGCAAACCATGATTTACAAACATTCCATGGGTTGGCTACATTCATTTCGGCTAAATCAACTCTTCAACAACTGCCTTTTGTTACTCGCTTTAGCTTAGGAAATGGTTTGTTTTACAACCTAGAAGGTAAAACAATCTCTTCTAACAAATGGTACAATGTAGGTATGCAAGATTATATGCCTACTTGGAGATTCTGGATTACCGATCGCAATGATGTTGTTACTAACGAGAATATCAACAAGTTGGTTAAAGCAAATCTAACATTCGAAGATGCATGGTTTGGGGGTTCTAGCTTGAAGCTTCATGGTGCAACAGAATTCTCACGTGTGAAGTTGTTTAAAACGAAATTAGCAACTACTCCTAATAGTAATTTCTCAATCACTTATAAAGTTCAGAATGGAACAGCACCAAAAGCTAAACTGTTTATTAGTAAAATAGGTTCGTTGACTGATTATAAGGAAGTGTCATTGCCTGCTGCTGGTACTCAAAACGATTGGACTACATTCATTTTTCCTGCGTCAGAGTTAGGATTAAAGATGGGTGATGAAGTAGCAATGATCGGTTTGACTGTTGAAAATACTTCTGATGATTATGGTTTGTTGATTGGTGAACTTTCAATCACTGAACCAACTCAAAACTTTAATCCAATTCAACCTGCCATTAAAGAAGTTGAACTATTGAGAGGTCGTTACAACGAGCTTGATTTCAAAGTGAGATATGCAAGCAAAGAAGAAAGCGGCGATATGAAGACGTATAACGACGAAGTTGATACTTGGTATTATGAAGTCTTCATTCAACAAAAAGGACATGATGAATTGTATGTAACTGCTACTCCTTCGTGGGCGGCATATGTAATTGGTGCTCCTATCATTGCTGATGGAACTAACCGTAATATGCGTTTTGGTGTGCGTGCTGTATCTCCTGATGGAAAGAAGAAATCTGCTATCAGCTGGACTGAATACCAAGAGATTCCATACAATGATCCTTTGGAGACTTTAGTAATCGATAAGTCGGTGATTGGTATCAATGATCCTTTTACAATCAGCTTTGAAGATTATATGCAAAAGCCTGCACAGAAGTGGGTTTTGAAGAATGCATTGACAAATCAAGTTAGTGCTACTGTTGAAAATACTGCTTCGGCAACATTTAACTTGGCCAACGAAGGTCAATATGATCTTTATATTACTGATAGTAATGGCAAAGAAAGAGTAGTAAAAGGATATGTTCTTGTTACTCCTTTAAAGAATGTAGCTGCCGAAAAGAAAGCTGTTAAAAAGAAATCTAAACGTCAAGAGATTGAAGTTGCATCCGTATCTCGTGGTTTAGCAATCAAAGATCCTGATATGCTTAAGCTTGATGAACAAATTGGTGCTACTGATAATTATACATTGGCATTCTGGTTTAAAGCTGATGAGTGGTTACACGATAGACATGGTACTAACCTAATCAACCGTCGTGACTTTAAAGCTACTTGGCCACAAAATAACTGGGGAACATTCTGGGTTCATGTTTGGCCTAAAGATGCTCACGAAGGTGTGAATGCTGAAGTTGTTTCATTTACGCAACATAATCAAAAGAAATCTCCTAAGTTCTCAGAGAGTATTCATGAAGGACCTAATGGCATTTGTATGGCAAACGACTTCTCTGTTCCTGCTGATGTTTGGACTCACGTTGCAATTGCAATTGGTGGAGGCAAACAAGAATTGTGGCTGAATGGAAAGAAAGTAGCTTCTATCGATATCGAGTTTGGTGGTGATAACAGAAAAGGTAATTCGGGTGAGCATCCATTCTATACTTATATTGGTGGACCAAATGTGTATCATACTGGTTTGTTCGGAACAATTGATGATGTACAGGCATGGAATAAAGTATTGAACGAAGAGGAGATGCTTGATGCCATGAAAGGTTACTATGGTCGCGAAATACCTCAATCATTGATTGGTTATTGGGATTTCGAGAATGCTGTAATTGATGAAGATGGAGTAGTTTCTTCTTTTGAAAATAAAGGTACCGGAGGCGATATGAAAGCAAGTGTTGTTAAGATTATCAATTCAGGTGGAGAGAAAACAGCCAACGCAAGTCTTGAGAGTTCTAAAGCGGATAACTCAGTTATGGGTAATCCTTACCTAAAAGGATCATTCAAGATTAAGAAATAAAAAGAGTCATACTTAATGGGTTCAAACGCAATTTTCACTAATTTGCGTCACAAATTTAAATTCCAATATATGAATAGAGTGTCTATACATATTAAAGAGGTACTGAAAGATATCTATCCTCCCGAAGAGATCAAAAGCTTAGTTATGATTATCTGGTGCGATTTATTAGGGAAGAAAGCAATTGATATCTATTTAGAACGTGATGTTGATCTATCGGTTAGTGAAAATGAATTGTTGGAGAATACGCTTCAACGCATGTTGCGCTTTGAACCCATTCAGTATATTTTAGGAACTACACAGTTTTGTAATCACTCTTTTCAGGTTGGACCGGGAGTTTTAATTCCTCGACCTGAAACTCAAGAGTTGGTAGAACTCATTGTTAAAGAGAATACTTCAACATCACCAACCATATTAGATATAGGTACAGGTAGTGGATGCATTGCTATCTCTTTATCGCTTGCTTTGCCCGAAGCACATGTTTATGCTTGGGATGTGTCAAATGATGCTTTAGCTATTGCTTGTTCTAATAATAAGGAGTTAAATGCTAAAGTAAACTTTGAGCAATGTGATGTACTATCTGATATTGAATACAATAACCTACCTGCTTTTGATATTATAGTTAGCAACCCTCCTTATATAACGCAATCCGAAAAAGTTGATATGGATCATCATGTACTCGATTGGGAACCCGATTTGGCTTTGTTTGTCGAAGATCATGATCCGCTTCTGTTTTATCGACGAATAGCCGAACATGGAAAACAACTCCTTAAAAAAGGTGGACAGTTATATTATGAGATTAATAGAGCTTATGGACTTGAAACAGTTCAGATGCTTCAAGAATTGGGATACACAGATTGTCGTGTGCTGAAAGATTTTTATGGCAACGACCGTATTGTTACCGGTTGTAAATAACAAGATATGATTAAAGAAGATATAGCACTAAATAAATTAGCATCATACTGCGTTTCTTCCGAAAGATGTAAATCTGATTTGATTGATAAACTTAAACGTTGGGAGCTTCCTGTTGATGCAATTGAAAGAGTGATAGCTAAGCTCGAAAAAGAGAAGTTTATCGACGAAGAGCGTTTCTGTAGAGCATTTGTAAAAGATAAGTTTAGATTTGCCAAATGGGGAAAGAAGAAAATAGCTCAAGCATTGTACTATAAGAATATATCTCAATCTATTTCTTATAAATATCTTGATGAGATTAACCAAGAAGAATATATTGAGTTATTGACTGATTTATTGAATGCAAAACGTAAAACTATACGTGCTAAAGATGCTTTCGAACTAAATGGTAAGTTAATTCGTTTTGCTTTAAGCAGAGGTTTTGAATTTGAAGACATTAAACTTTGCATAGCAGACGCTGATTGTCAAGAGTAGAGAAATAAAAATATTATCTATCTTCTTTTGTGATTCGTTCTATTTTCTATATTTTTGCATTGAATAATAACCAAGTTTATTTAGTTATGAAAACTTTAGAAAGATTGTTTGCTGAGAAGCTACTGAAGATTAAAGCGATAAAACTACAACCTGATAATCCTTTTACATGGGCTTCGGGATGGAAATCGCCTTTTTACTGCGATAACCGCAAAACTCTTTCATATCCTTCACTTCGTACATTCGTAAAAATTGAGATTACTCGCTTAGTACTTGAAAAGTTTGGGCAAGTAGACGCTATAGCAGGTGTTGCAACTGGAGCAATACCACAAGGTGTATTGGTTGCAGAAGCACTAAATTTACCTTTTGTATATGTACGAGCTACACCCAAAGATCATGGTTTAGAAAACTTGATTGAAGGTGAATTGCGACCAGGTATGAAAGTGGTTGTAATTGAAGACCTGATATCTACAGGTGGAAGTAGTTTGAAAGCTGTTGAGGCTATTCGTCGTGATGGTTGTGAAGTAATCGGTATGGTTGCTGCATATACTTATGGCTTCCCTGTAGCAGTAAAAGCGTTTAAAGATGCAAAAGTTCCTTTGGTTACTCTTACCAACTATGAAGCTGTAATTGACGTTGCTCTACGTACAGGATATATTGAAGATACTGATGTAGATGCGTTAAATGAATGGCGCAAGGATCCCGCTCATTGGGAACCAGGTAAGTAAGACCTAATTGATAATAAAAATTTGATGAAGGAAGGACTTTTCGGACAATACTCTGTTCGAAGTGTTCTTCTTTTGTCTTTAAAACAGCCTTAATATGACTAAATTTGAAAGTAGTGTAAAAGTTATACCTTATTCTCAAGAGCGTGTTTACAATAAGATTTCTGATTTAAGTAATTTAGAATCTTTGAAAGGCCGCTTGCCTGAAGATAAAGTCAAAGATATAAGCTTTGATACTGATACTTTAAGTTTCAATGCTGCTCCTGTGGGACAGATAACTTTAAAGATTGTAGAGAGAGAACCAACAAAGTGTGTGAAACTTGAAACTACTAACTCACCACTTCCATTCAATATGTGGATACAATTAGTTCCTGTTACTGAAAGCGAATGCAAAGTAAAAGTAACTATTGGTATGGAGATAAACCCTTTTATGAAGACAATGATTCAAAAACCACTGAACGACGGTTTAGAAAAGATGGTTGACATGTTGTCTTTGATTCAATATTAATTTTCTTATGGCTCAAAAACTTTGGGAGAAATCTGTTCAGGTTAATCAAGAGATTGAACGATTCACCGTAGGACGTGATCGTGAAATGGATCTTTACTTAGCAAAATATGATGTCTTAGGTTCTATGGCACACATCACCATGCTCGAGAGTATTGGTTTGTTGACTAAAGAAGAACTTGATAGCCTGCTTGCTGAATTAAAAAATATATATGCTGAAGCCGATCGTGGCGACTTTGTTATAGAAGATGGTGTTGAGGATGTACATTCTCAAGTAGAACTTCTATTGACAAGACGATTGGGTGATGTAGGAAAGAAGATACATAGTGGTCGTTCTCGCAATGATCAGGTGTTGCTTGATTTAAAATTATTCACTCGTGCACAATTAAAAGAGCTGGCAGAGCTTGTTCAAGATTTGTTTGCCGCACTACTTGCGCAGAGCGATAAATATAAAGAGGTGTTGATGCCTGGCTATACGCATTTGCAAATAGCGATGCCATCATCATTTGGTTTGTGGTTTGGTGCATATGCAGAGAGTTTATTAGATGATATGCTTTTCTTGCAAGCTGCTTATAAGATGTGTAATCGCAATCCATTAGGATCGGCAGCCGGTTATGGTTCATCATTTCCTTTAAATCGTACAATGACTACTGAGTTATTGGGTTTCGACTCGATGAATTATAATGTAGTTTATGCACAAATGGGTCGTGGTAAACTAGAACGCAATGTTGCATTTGCGATGGCTACTATTGCCGGTACTATCTCTAAGCTTGCTTACGATGCATGTTTGTTTAATAGTCAAAACTTTGGATTTGTGAAGTTGCCCGATGAATGTACCACCGGCTCAAGCATTATGCCTCACAAGAAGAATCCCGATGTATTTGAATTGACACGTGCTAAATGCAATAAGTTGCAGGCATTGCCACAACAAATCATGATGATTGCCAATAATCTACCTTCAGGTTACTTCCGTGACTTACAAATTATAAAAGAAGTCTTCTTGCCAGCATTCCAGGAGTTGAAAGATTGCTTGCAGATGACTACTTATATCATTAATGAAATGAAGGTAAACGAGAACATCTTAGACGACGATAAATACTTGTTGATATTTAGTGTTGAAGAGGTGAATCGTCTAGCTCGCGAAGGTATGCCATTCCGTGATGCTTACAAGAAAGTTGGTCTTGATATCGAAGCAGGACAATTTACACACAATAAGCAAGTGCAACATACACACGAGGGTAGCATTGGAAATCTTTGCAACGCAGAGATCTCTTTATTGATGCAACAGGTGGTTGATAATTTCAATTTCGATCAAGTTGCTGATGCTGAAAAGAAATTGCTGCAATAATGATGAACAAGATATTTGATAAATCTAAGTGGTTGTTGGCTTTTGTATGTTTTACAGTTTTAATGAGCTGTGGCGATACATACGAGTCAAGTATACCCTCTGTTCGTTTTAATCTAACATACAATACCAGTGTATTTCCTACAATTACTACTCCTGGCTATTTTGTCAAGGTAGAGCGAAATATCAACGGTATATCGGTAGGATATGCGGGTTTGCTATTAGGTAAATCACTCCTTTATTCTGAAATGGGTGATAACAACTACACTTGTTATGATGCTGCTTGTCCTGTTGAGGCTCAAAAAGGAGTATCTATCAATCTAATAGAAGGTGAACTCGGCAAGGCTGTTTGTCCTAAGTGCGAAACCGTTTATGATTTAAATAACTATGGTTTCCCAACAGGTGTTGGCAAAGAGTATCTAAAGAGATACCCCGTATCAGTAAATGGTACAACACTGATTGTGCAGAATTAGGTTTACTCAAAATATAAGATAATAAAGGCAAGGTGTGGAATAATTCCACACCTTGCCTTTTTGTTTCTACACATTCCACACATCCATTATTTGTGGCATAGATGCTAAGTTGTTGATTATTAGTGATAAACTATATTTGTATTCTTGTGGCACGTCGTTTGAATATTAATTAGTGTGGATGACTGATAAACAATATATCACTAGTCACCCTCAAATAAGAAGATATAATAAATAAATAATTAATTCAATTAAAAACCAAACGTTATGAAAAAGTTAATTTTATCTGTAACAATGTTTATGTTCGTGTGTGGATCATTTGTAGCAAACGCTCAAGAACCAGTTAAAACTGAACAACCAGCAACAGAACAAACAGAACAAGTTGCTGAAGAGCAAACAGAAGAAAAAACTGAAAAAGAAGAAAGCACTCAAGAAGCTCCTGCTCAAGAGGAAACTCAAGAAACAGAAGTTTCAGAATAACTTTAATAAATTAGTTTCAAAAAAAACATCCCAACTTTTGTCTATTCCGGGGATGTTTTTTTTGTTTTATACCTACTCCTTATTACTATCCACAACCTATCGTTTGCTCGTGTTTGAAAAAAAACGATAGTATAACTCACCTTTTGGGCGTTGTTTTTGTTATATGATATATACAATATCATAAATCGTATTGACATGAAACAATTGTTCCTTCTTTCCGCTATTCTTATCTTATTGATGAGTGCTTGTTCGCCTGATAAAAAAGATGAAGTAAACTTCTCTTTTAATGTATCGCCCGATAGTGAAGTACTTTTTTCCGAACTATTTGATAATGCCGAATATCGATTAATGTTGGCCAATGATAGTACTCCAATAAAGAGTATAAATCAATTGCGTGTGTCCAATCGTTATTTAGGTTTTATTGTAACCGAGACAGACAATGATGGGGTTTCAAAAACCTTGTATGTTCTCAATAAAGGCAAGTTTGATTTAAAGATAAAGCTGTGCGCACAAGGTAACGATCCTTATGAATATATGGAGTTGACCGATTATTCTCTATCTGATGAGAAAATTAAGTTCTTGGATAAAATAGGTAGAAAGATTTTGGTGTATGACTATGAAGGAACATTTCTCGAAAGAATAAATATTCCTTATTCAGCTATATCATTCTACGATGTAGGCGATGGCGTCTATTGGTTTTATAATGATGCCGGTGTAACTAATGACCATAAATATCAGCTTGTCAACTTCAATTGGAATAATGGATCTATTATCGGCGAATATCTGCTGACAGATCGTAATATGGTTACATCACTTAAGTCGTTGCCCGAAACCAACTTTTCTCATGTAGCACACGATTTGTTTTTCTATTCTTTTCCCGAGCAAATCATATATTCTCTAAACGATGATACATTTCATAATGCGTATACATTTGGATTCGGCGAACATAATGCTCCGAACGATTATTACAAGCAACATTTTAGTGGTCTAGCCAATTTTGTTAATAAGACAAATAAATTAGGTTACGTTTACTATATAAGCAATTTTGGAGTTAGCGACGATAATTTGGTTTTATCTTTCATGCAAAACAAAGTTCCATATATAGCCTTTGGCAATACCCAGACTAACTATTCTCGTTGTGGAAATATACTTGTCGACGATATTAACCATTTAAAAGGATTCAAGTTTAATGCTACCAATCAATTGTACATTGTCGAAAACAATTTATTATTTATGTTGATAGATGCCCAACAATTAATTAACTCTTGTGATAATCAGAACTGTAAAGACTTTATTGACTACAATAAATTGACTACAGATTCTAAACCGCTATTGTTGATTTGTACTTTAAAGGAACAGTTCGATAAGAAGAATTAAGTGTGGTTTAATACATAATATCGTGTAGGTAATACAACCCATTTGTGGTGTAATACCTTTAGCGCGATAACTGTTAACAGTTATCGCGCTAAATATATATGTTTAATCTGATAACTATTAACAGTTATCAAGTCAAGTGTGATAATACAGATTCATAAATGAAAGGTAGCAGTGCAGTGTTGCTAAATACTTAGTAGATAAGTCTATCAACCAACTATTCTAAGTTATATAGCTTCAACTTATTGTAAAGCGTTTTGCGGTCAATGTTCAAAAGTCGGGCAGCCTTACTCTTGTTGTTGTCTGCCTGTTTCAAGGCTTCCAGTATTTGTTCTTTCTCAGTCGTTTCATTTTTCAAACTAAGATTGCTTGCTTCCGATGTGTCATTGCTAGCTTGGATACCCAATTCTACAGGGCCAATCAGTTGCGATTGAGTTAAGAGTGTAGCTCTTCTTATCACATTCTTCATCTCTCTAAGGTTGCCTGGCCAAGCATAGCTCATCAAGAGGTGCGAAGCCTCGTTTGTAAAGCCTTCAATACTTTTGTCCAATTCATTATTGGCTTGCTCTAAAAAGAAGTTGGCAAACAGTAAGATGTCGTCTTTACGTTCTTTGAGTGTAGGCATCTTTAAGGTGAATTCATTGATGCGATGATAAAGATCTTCTCTAAAAGTACCCTTTTCAATGGCCTTTTGCAAGTCCTCGTTGGTTGCCGATACAAGACGAATGTCTACTTGTATCTCCTTAGCCGAACCTACAGGACGTATTTTTCGCTCTTGTAGTGCGCGCAACAGTTGAATTTGTACTTCATAACTCAAGTTACCTATCTCATCCAAGAATACAGTTCCACCATTCGCCTCTTCGAAAGCCCCGGTTTTATTGGCTAATGCACCCGTAAATGATCCTTTTAAATGGCCAAAAAACTCAGAAGCAGCCAGTTCTTTAGGAATGGCACCACAGTCTATTGCGATAAAAGGTTTGTCTTTGCGTGGACTTAGTTCGTGTATTCGTTTTGCTACATATTCTTTCCCTGTTCCGCTAGCACCATTTATCAGTACAGACATGTTTATAGGAGCCACCAATGCCACATGCGAATATAATTGCTTAGCAACTTTGCTTGTGCCTTCCAAATACCTATTGCTATCAGTTTGTGCAATAGTTTTTGTTTTCTTTTCTTTTTCGGGTAGGGTGTTTTGCTGACTAACTTTAGACGAATAGAGAGCTTCATCTATCTTCTTTAGCAGTTCGTCGGGGTTAACAGGCTTCGAAATATAGTCGTTGGCACCGAGCTTCATCGCCATTACGGCCGATTGAATTTCGGCATAGCTAGTCATAATGATAAAAGGGATTTTTAATCCATTATCATTCAGCCACACAAGTAGTTGAGTTCCATCTTCATCAGGAAGACGAAGGTCGGATAAGATAATATCAGGCTTTTGATTTTCGATTGCTTTCTTAGCTTTCGACACGCTACTTATTGTAGATGCATCAAACCCTTTCTTTCCCAGCCACGATTTAAGCATCGTTCCGAATGTAATATCATCTTCAACTATCAATATCTGTTTCATACTGTTTTATTATGCAGAATTAGTGCAAAGGTAAATGCTTTTCAATGAAAAGCGTATATTTGCAAACTTAATATTAAATAATTGTGTTAACTATTTTGTTCACTCATTTAATTGTTTCATGAATCCATCTCGTTTTACAAGAGTAAAGATAATTTTTGGTTATGCGGTTTTATTAATCGTATTGTTGTTTGGTTTACTCTTTATAAGAAAAGAAATCAGAACAATTTCTAACACCGGAATGCAACAAGAGTTAATGACCGACAGCCTGATTCAGATTTTGGCTGAGAAAGATAAAAGCGTGTTGCAACTCATTCAGTTGATGAACAAGGCAAACGAACAATCTTTGTCGACCAATGAGATTGAAAAGATAGTTGCTGAGCAAGATTCGGTTTTTACACAACAGCGTGTACACAAAACAATTGTGGCAAAGCACGATACGGTAATCGCTAAACCTCCTCGAAAGAAATTCTTCAGACGGGTAGCCGATGTTTTTTCTCCTTCCAAGAAAGATACCTCTGTGGTTGTTAATACTGTTTACGAGATATCGGTCGATACCGTATTGAGTGATATCAACCCTGCCGACTCATTGCATCAACGTATTTTAAAGGCGAATGTAGCAAATAAAGAGAAGAGAGTGAGGACTGCTCAGCGCAATAGTGCTTATTTTAAACGGTTGAACCAAGAGCTGACTGCGCGTATTGATAGTATTATGTTGTCTTACGAGTCGAATATCGCTCAGCAAGCCAATGCCATGGCCGAGCGCGAAGATGCTATTCGCAATAGAGTAACTCGTATCTTGCGCAATATTGCTGTAGGCGCTATTGTATTGGCTTTGATATTTATAATTGTTGCCTGGAGAGAATTATCACGTAGCAATCGTTATCGTAAGGAGTTGGAAGAGGCCAATCGCAAAGCTGCCGAATTGCTTGAGTCGCGCGAGAAACTGATGTTGGCTATCACTCACGATATCAAAGCTCCATTGGGTTCAATTATCGGATACTTAGATTTACTGAGCCACTCTATCACCGAAAAGAATGAATCAATCTATATTCAAAATATGCAATACTCTTCGGCTCATCTATTAAGATTGGTCAATGATTTGCTCGATTTTCATCGGTTAGATTTGAATAAGATGGAGGTTAATAGGGAGAGTTTTAACCCATACCAGTTGTTCGAAGAATTACATATTAGTTTTACTCCATTGGTGCAATCCAAACATTTGGAGTTTCTGTTTTCGCAATCAGAAGAGCTGAATCGTTATTACGTGAGCGATCCACAACGACTTCGTCAGATATTGACTAACTTAATATCAAATGCCATTAAGTTTACTCAAGAGGGTAGTGTTAGTTTCACAGCCGAATATCACCAATCAACCTTGGTGGTGAAAATAGCTGATACCGGTATGGGGATGACTAAAGAGCAGCAGAAATTGATATTTAATGAATTTACTCGTTTGCCTCAAGCTCAAGGACAAGAGGGGTTTGGATTAGGATTGTCTATTGTGAAGAAACTAATCACTCTGCTCGAAGGTAATATTGAAGTGAGGAGCGAACTGAATGAAGGTACTGTGTTTATTGTTACTTTGCCTTTGTATCCGGTGCCAGGTAGTATTCTTGCGGCAAAGAGTGAGAAGCGAACTGATGAAGCATTGGATGATGCATCTTTAAAATCTATTTCGGTGATTATTATAGACGATGATTTGATGCAACTGAATTACACCCAACAGATGCTAATGAAACATGGTATTGATGCTGTTTGTTGCAGTCAAGTTGATCAGTTGTTGGATGAGCTTCGTCATAATCTATTTGATGTGTTGATAACAGATATTCAAATGCCTGCCATCAATGGCTTTGACTTATTGGCTTTGCTTCGTTCGTCTAATATAGGTCAATCAAAAGAGATTCCTGTTATTGCCGTTACGGCTCGCAGCGAGATGAAAGAGGAACAGTTTATTGAGAGTGGATTTGTAGGATGTTTGCACAAACCATTTACGGTAATAGAATTGTTGAAGTTGCTCAAAAGAGTGGATGCTGAGTTTAAATGTACTTCAGCAATGGTGGACAATCAGGTAGAAGAGGGTAGGGATAATGGTAAATTTGATTTCGCTGCTCTATTAGCTTTTACTGAAAACGATAAGGAAGAGGAGCGCGCAATATTGACAACATTTATAAAAGAAACGCAAAATGACATTTCAATTATTGAGGATGCTTTACATAAAAATAACTTAACAGTATTGAAAGCTAAAGCACATAAGTTACTTCCTTTGTTTACCATGCTTAAAGCTGATGAATTAATCAATATATTGTTATGGACCGAAAAGTATGATGGTGATGATTTGAATGATACATTTGTTAATGAGATGAATAAGATGGTAACTTTTCTTTATGATAGTATAAGAGAGGCCGAAAAGTATTTGCAAAACCGTTAATCAATTATTGAATATATTTGTTTATTTTTGTATCCTTTATAGAGTGGATTACAACTGAATGAAAAGACGAAGAAGAATATTAAAGTGGATAGGATGGATTATCCTTACCCCCATACTACTTTTTATTACTATCATGATACTGCTTTATGTGCCCCCGGTGCAAAACTTATTGCGTAAGGTAGTCAACAAAGAGGTATCAAAAGCAATCGGTATGGACTTGAATGTTGGTCGTATCGATTTACGATTTCCACTAAATCTGTTAGTGCGTGATGTTGATGTTGTTCAACACCCCGATACATTGCTTACTCTTGGTAGCTTAAATGTTCGTGTACAACTAATGCCTTTGTTTAAAGGGCAAATAGATGTAGATAAAGTTGCTTTGGATGATGTGAAAGTAAACTCAGCCAACTTGATTGATGGAATGAAAATTCAAGGCGAGCTGGGACATTTCTTCTTGAAAAGCCATGGCATTAATCTTTCTAAAGAAGAGGCTTTGGTTAATCTTGTCGAATTATCGGATACTCGTATTAAGCTTACTCTTAATGATACAACTACTACCGAGAAGGTAGACACGACTTCTACGAAAGTAAATTGGAAGTTTGATATTACTTCTGTTAACTTGAAAGATGTTGCTTTCGAGATGGATACGCCGGTCGATACTACAACAATGTCTGCTCGTTTAGATATCTTAAATATCAACGATGTATCTGTCGATCTTGGTAATGAGTCTTATGGATTGCGTAAACTTCTATTAGACAATGGCTCTTTTAAGATGAATACGGGTACGGCCAAACCTTCGGTAGGCTTTGATCCTTCGCATCTTGCTCTTAATCAAATTAAAATAGATATCGATTCGGTTCTTTATCATGGACATGATATAAAGGCTGTTATCAATGAGTGCTCTATGTATGAACGTTCGGGACTAACTATCTCTTCGATGACTACTCGTGTTTTCTCAGATAGTACTTTGATTAAAGTTCCCTATTTTAATCTGCTAACTCCACATTCACAAATAAACTTCTCAGCTCAAACATACTGGGAACTAATTAATATCCCTACTGATGGTCATTTGAGCGCTCGCTTTGATGCACAGATAGGAAAGCAAGATGTGTTACTCTTTGCTGGCGATATGCCCGATAAGTTTAAAGAAGCTTACCCTTTCAGACCATTAATAATTCAGGCAGGTACTGAGGGTAACTTAAAACAAATGCAGATATCGCGTATTCGTGTTGATTTGCCTGGTGCATTTTCTATCAATGGTGGTGGCGAACTCTATAACTTAACTGATTCATTAAAACGAAGCGCTAATGTTGATTTGCAAATGCAAACTCAAAACTTAGGCTTCTTGACTACTCTTGCCGATATGCAACCGGGTGATCCTTTGGTTATTCCTGATAATATGTTTATGGACATGCGTCTTACAATGGAAGGACCTCAGCTAGATGCAAATATGTTGTTGCGTGAGGGAGTGGGTAGTCTAATTCTCCAAGCGGGCCTTAACTTAACCAGTGAAGAGTATAAGGCTAATCTACAGATTAACGATTTTCAAGTGGATAACTTCTTGCCTAAAGACTCGATATATGGTGTGACTGCTAAATTCGATGTTACTGGTAAAGGATTGAATCCTGTATTACCTAAATCGACTGCTAATCTGAATGCTTCAATCGATAAATTGCAATATACTAAGTTTAATATATCTGGTATAACTTTAGATGCTACTATCAAGAATGCGATTGCTCAAGCAAACATTATTAGTGACAACTCTTTGCTTAAAATGAAGGCAGAGGCTGAATATAATTTAGCAAGTAGCGTACCTCAAGGTAAAGCCGATTTGAATGTAGCATATGTCAACTTAACTGAATTAGGTATTCTGAAACAACCGCTGAAGAAGGACTTAGCATTTACATTACACGGACAGTTAGCAAAGGATAGTATTGCTGTAGACTTTGCATCAGGTGACTTGAAACTTGATTTCGGTTCTTATGATGGGTTGGATGTGCTAATCAAAAAGAGTACGGTATTGGGCAAAACCATTGCTCGCCAACTAGATGAACATGAACTGGATATTGATAAGCTTCGTGCTCTTCTTCCCGATCTGTTCTTAAATGTATCAGCAGGTAAGAATAATGCTTTGGCGTGGTTCCTTGATACAAAGAAGATGTCATACAAGGATATTGGTATTAATTTAGATATAAATGATATTGATGGTATCAATGGAGATTTGGCAATACACGCATTCAAAATAGATACGTTGCAACTTGATACAATCTATTTTGATATTAAGCAAGATACAACTTGTATCGCTATGGATGGTGGAGTTATTAATGGACCTAAAAATCCTCATATTGCTTTCAGTTCTAACCTTGGACTAAAACTGTGCAATGAAGATGTGCAATTGATGATCGACTATAAAGATGGTAAGGGCAAAACAGGTATCTTGTTTGGAGTAAATGCACGTTCTTTAACCGAAGGTCATGGTAAAGGCAATGGGTTAATATTTACTCTTCTTCCAGAGAAGCCAATCTTTGCTTTCAATCAGTTCCAATTTGAAGATAATAAGAACTGGATATATCTACATAAGAATAAACGTGTTTATGCCAATGTTGATATGCGCGATCAGGAAGGTGTCGGGGTAAGTATTCAATCATTACCAACTGATACTGTCTCTTTACAAAATATAGATGTTGAGTTGCGCAATATTGAATTGGCTAATATATTTAAGGTAATACCTTACATGCCCAATATAACCGGTTTGTTTAGTGTTGAATGTCATTATGTTCAAACAACTGAAAGCTTACAATTATCTGCCGAAGCTACAATCGATTCGCTTACTTATGAAAAACAACATGTAGGTGATTTGAGTATTGGTGCTTCTTGGCTGCCTGGTGAAAATGGAAAACAATATGTAACAACTTATCTAGACCACAACAACAAGGAAGTATTGACTGCTGATGGTGCATTATATCCTACAGTTCATAAAAAGGATAGCGTACTATTGAATGCAACCTTTACTGACTTCCCTACAGATATAGCCAATGTGTTTATACCAAGTGAGATGGCTACTCTTTCGGGTAATATCGATGGAAATGTTCATGTGGGTGGTTATACAGACTCTCCTATAATTGAAGGTACAATTGTAATGGATAGTGTTGCTGTTGACTCAAAACAATATGGAGTTAAGTTTAAATTGGGTAACAAGCCACTCGAAATAAAGAATAGTCGCCTATCATTTAATAAGTATTCTATATACTCCACAGGAAACAATCCATTTATAATAGATGGGTATATCGATTTTAGAGATTTCGCTAAGCCTACTGCTAATATAAAACTGAAAGCAAATAATTATGAACTACTAAATGCTAAACGAACCAAAGAGAGTTTAGTATATGGTAAGGCGTATATAGATATTGATGCTACACTTAAAGGTCCGTTAAGTGCATTGCAAATGCGTGGTGGGGTGGCTTTATTGAATAATACAAATGTTACCTATATTCTTACTGATTCACCTTTGACTGTTCAAGATCGTTTGAGTGGTTTGGTTACTTTCACTTCCTTTAGTGATACAACGAAAGTTGTTAAAGATGATGCATCAGTAGTATCGTTTGGCGGATTAGATTTAGTCATGGGCATCGAAATTGATCCGACTGTTCAGTTCAATGTAGACTTGAGTCCCGATGGAACAAACAAAGTAGATGTGCAAGGTGGAGGTAACTTATCCTTTAAGTATACTCCTCAAGGTACGATGTCTCTTACTGGGCGATATACATTGACGAGTGGATTATTGAAATTCACCTTACCTATTATTCCTTTGAAAGAGTTCCAAATTCAAGATGGTAGTTATGTAGAATGGATGGGAAATCCAATGGACCCACTCTTGAACATAACAGCTTCTGAAAAGATGAGGGCTTCAGTAGGAATGGATAATGGGGCATCGCAAATGGTGAACTTTATAATCTCTATAGTTGTCAAGAACCGCTTAGAGAACCTTTCGCTTGCTTTTGAAATCAGTGCACCCGATAATGCCGAAGTTCAAAATCAATTGGCAACTATGGGCCCTGATGAACGGAGCAAACAAGCAGTTGCAATGTTGATAACAGGTATCTATTTGGCTGATGCCGGATCGTCTGGTGGATTTAATATGGGTTCTGCTCTTAATAGTGTATTGTCAAGTCAGTTGAACTCACTGATGGGCAATATCAAAAATGCTAATTTGAGTGTAGGTGTCGAGAATAACACATCCAATACTGGAGGTAACCAAACAGATTATAGTTTCAGTTATTCACAGCGATTCTTTAATGACCGGTTCCAAATAGTAATTGGCGGTAAGGTATCTACGGGAGCAGATGTGAGTTATAGTGCCGAGTCGTTTATCAATAATATATCGTTAGAGTATAGATTGGATAACTCTGCTACACGATATATCAGAATATTCTATGATAAGAATTACGAATCATTACTTGATGGTGAAGTTACCGAAGGTGGTGTAGGTTTGGTTCTTCGTAAAAAGATAGATAGATTGGGAGAGTTGTTTGTCTTTAAAAGAAAGAAGAAAGAGAAACAACAACATGATGAGAATGAGGTAATGCAAGAAAAAGCTAAAGCAAAAGATGAAAATGAATAGATCTCTTTTCATAAAGATAAGTACTTGGTTCTGTTTACTGGGAGGTATACTGTTGGTAGCTGCATGCTCCACCACCAAAAATCTTCCAGAAGGAGAAATATTATATACAGGTTACAAAATTAATTACGATAATCAAAACCCAACACCTGTTGGTAAAACGGCTGTTGGAGAGATTAATTCAGCATTAGATAAAGCTCCTTCTACAAAGTTGTTTGGTATGCTGCCTATACCTTTTGGTATGTGGGTTTACAATGATTTCGTAAAGTATAAAAAGGGGTTTGGTAAATGGATATTTAATAAATTTGCTGCTAAGCCTGTATATATAACTACAGTCAACCCAGATGTACGTGTAAAGATTGCCACTAATCTGCTACATGATTATGGTTACTTTAATGGTTCGGCAGGTTATAAAACGATTGCCGATCCAAAAGATTCATTAAAGGCCAGTATTACTTATTCGGTTGATATGAGGAATCCTTATTTTATCGATACACTCTATTATCAAGGATTTGCCCCAACTACAATGCGTATCATTGAACGTACTAAACGTAGATCTTTGATCAAGCCGGGTGAGCAATTCAATGTGCCTGCATTAGACCAAGAACGCGAACGTATCAATACCACTTTACGTAATTTGGGTTACTTCTACTTCCGTCCAGACTATATGGTTTATCAGGCTGATACAACAAGAGTGCATGGCGGTCATGTTGATTTACGAATGATACCAGCTGCAGGTTTACCCGAGATAGCGCAAAAACAATTCTATGTAGGCAAGGTAACTGTGTCGATAATGGGTAAAGATGGACAAGTTCCAAATGACAGTATCGACTATAAAGGTATGACTATTCATTATTATGATAAATTGCACGTCAGACCCAAAATGATGTATCGTTGGATTAACTATCAGTCATTTGTTAAGAACGATTCAATACGCAAGCTGCAGAGTCGCAGACTATACAGTCAATACCGTCAAGAAAAGATTCAAGAGAAGATTGCCCAAACAGGTATTTTCTCGTTTATGGACTTACAATATGTACCTCGTGACACCACTGCTACTTGTGATACGTTAGATGTAACATTGCAAGCAACAATGGCTAAACCATTGGAAGCCGAATTCGGTGTGAATGTAAAGGTAAAGAGTACAGATCAAGCCGGCCCAGGTGCTTCTTTCTCAGTAACCAAATTCAATGTGTTTGGTGGTGGAGAGACTTGGAATGTAGTTCTCGATGGTTCTTATGAGTGGCAAATTGGACCAAGTAAAGGTGGTGGCGGTTCATCAATGAATAGTTGGTCAATGGGTGCATCTACTTCATTAACATTCCCTCGTGTAATCTTTCCTACCTTTGGTAGACGTGAACATAACTTTCCGGCAACAACAACCTTTAAGTTGTATGCAGAGCAATTGAATCGTGCCAAATATTATAGGTTGCTAGCTTTTGGTGGTAATGCAACTTATGAGTTTCAGACTACAAAAGTTAGTAAGTTTAGTTACACGCCTTTTAAACTAACCTTCAATGTGTTGCAGCGTGAAACAGAAGAGTTTAAAGAGATTGCAGAAACAAATCCAGCTCTATATATCAGTTTAGAGAACCAGTTTATACCGGCAATGGACTTTACCTATACATACGATAACTCTTCGGTGAAGGGTGTAAAGAATCCTATTTGGTGGCAATCATCAATAACATCAGCAGGAAATATCGTATCTTGTTTCTACGCTATGTTTGGTCAACCATTCGATAAAATGAATAAAGGTTTGCTGAATACTCCTTTTGCACAGTTTTTAAAGGTCTCTTCTGATTATCGTTATCTATGGAAATTAGATTCGAAGAATGCCATTGCTATGCGTGTTGCAGGTGGTGTGCTGTGGTCGTATGGTAATAAAAAGATTGCACCATATACCGAACAGTTTTATATTGGTGGAGCCAATAGTATTAGAGCATTTGCAGTAAGAGGTTTAGGTCCTGGTGGAACTAAGCCACATACCGGCAAATATGGTTACTTAGACCAAACAGGTAATATTCGTATGGAAGCCAATATTGAGTACCGTTTCCCTATCTGGGGAGATATTCATGGTGCTGTATTTCTCGATGCAGGTAATATATGGTTGATGCGTTACGATCCAAAGAAACCCGAAGGCCAGTTGAAGCTAAAAACATTGCCTAAAGAAATCGCTTTAGGAACAGGTGTCGGTATTCGTTATGACTTAGACTTCTTAGTATTCCGTCTTGACTGGGGTATTCCGTTGCACGATCCATGGGATACAGGCAAAAAAGGATACTACAATATAGAAGGTAAGTTTATACGTCAAACTGTATTGAATTTTGCCATAGGCTATCCTTTCTAAATATTACATTTGTTTTAAATAGATACAATCACGATAAAGTTTGAGTGATATTTCATTTCGTTAAGTGTTTAAAAAGACTACCTTTGCAGCGATTTCAAAATGAAATAACATTAACCTATTATATTATACAAATTTATGAAACCGACTTTATTTGTTCTTGCTGCTGGTATGGGCAGCCGTTATGGTGGTCTTAAACAATTAGATGGTTTAGGCCCTAATGGTGAAACTATTATGGATTACTCTATTTTCGATGCTATTCGTGGTGGCTTCGGTAAAGTAGTATTTGTAATTCGTAGAGATTTTGAACAAGACTTCCGTGAAAAGATTCTTAGCAAATACGAAAACCATATTCCTGTAGAACTAGTATTTCAAGACAGAACAAACTTACCAGAAGGATTCACTTGTCCTGAAGACCGTGTAAAACCATGGGGAACTAACCATGCTGTTTTGATGGGTAAAGATGTAATCAATGAACCATTTGCTGTAATCAATGCAGATGATTTCTATGGTCGCGATAGCTTCGCTGTGTTGGGCAAAGCATTGTCTGAGATGGAAGGAACAACAGGTGACTATTGCATGGTAGGATATCGTGTTGGTAATACATTGAGCGAAAGCGGTAGCGTAGCACGTGGTGTTTGCGAAACAAACGCTGATGGTTTATTGACTACAGTTGTTGAACGTACAGCTATCGAGCGTATCGATGGTAAAGTATCTTTCACAGACGAGAATGGTGTATTGCAAACTATTGCTGATAACACTCCTGTATCAATGAATATGTGGGGATTCACTCCAGATTATTTCACTTATTCAGAAGAGTACTTCAAAGAGTTCTTGAAAGAGAATATCAACAATCCTAAAGCAGAATACTTCATTCCACTTTTGGTAAACAAATTGGTAAACGAAGGTACAGCTACTGTTAAGGTATTAGATACAACAAGCAAATGGTTTGGTGTAACTTATGCCGAAGATCGTCAAGGTGTTGTAGATAAAATCAATGCATTGGTAGCAGAAGGAGAATATCCTAACAAGCTATTTTAATTGATTGATATTAAGATAATAGAAAGGGGAAGCATCATGCTTTCCCTTTTTTTGTATATTTGTTGCACTACAAAATCTAAATACAACTACTTATGAATAGAAAAATCTTATATCAGCTACCTCTACTGCTCATCCTTTTAGTAGTGTATTCGTGTAAGAACGAAAGTGATGATAAAGAAACAAGCGCTACCAATAAGTGGATTGAAACAAATATGCGCCATTGGTATTATTGGTATGATAAAATGCCTAGTGGCAATAAATTAAATTTCAGTTCAACCCCCGAAGACTTTTTTAAATCGCTCTTAGTAAGTGCCGATGGAAAGAACGGCTACCATTACTCTTCTATCAAAAAGAAAAGTGCAGTAACTCGTAGTAGTAGCAATGAACCTACATTTGGTTTCGAATTTCAGAATTGGGTGAACACGGCGAATAGCTATGCGGTTAATGTACTCTATGTGCTACCTAACTCGCCTGCCCAAAAAGCGGGACTGAAAAGAGGTGAGTGGATTATGAAAATCAATGATGCTTATGTAAACACCACCAATATCTACGATTTAATTGGTAGTAAAAGCATCAAACTTCATGTGGCAAACAGTTGGACTAGCGATCCTAGTAAGATGAGGTCTATCGAAATGACTCCCGGCGTTGTCGAGGATAATCCGATTTTTTATACCAATATCTACCAAGGTCAATCCACCGGAATGAAGAAAATAGGATACATGGTGTACAACCACTTTACCGGCGGCCCAAGTGGCGACTCAGATACTACTTACGATAATCAGATGAAGGCAGAGTTCGCTAAATTTAAAGCAGCAGGTATCGACGAATTTATCATAGACTTGCGTTACAATGGCGGTGGTTTGATAACTTGCGCTCAAGTAATGGCTCAAGCGTTGGCTCCAGCAAGTGCTATCGGCAAGATGTTCTGCAATACTGTATACAATGATGTAGTCAAAAAAGAAACCCCTTATTACCTAAATAGTAATGAAGAGAATCTCGATTTGCCTCGATTGTTTGTGTTGACAAGCACACGAACTGCATCTGCATCAGAAGCTGTAATCAATGGATTGCGTCCATATTATGATGTAATATTACTTGGCGAACAAACCGAAGGTAAAAACGTAGGTTCGGTAACCCTTACCGAAGATAAATACGATTACGAATTGCATCCTATTGTATGCAAAGTATTCAATGCCAAAGGCGAATCAAATTATAGCAATGGTTTTACTCCTAATTGGACATTAGAGGGAACAGACCGTTTGATAAATGGACATACAGAAATGGGAGATGAGGAGAACGATGTGTTGCTAAGAACTGCTATAGAGATGTGTGCCGGTAGTGCAATATTGTCGCGTACATCGTCAGTTCAAAGCTTAAACCTAACTCCTGGTTACTGCTCTCTACAAGATAAGCCTCAGTTTGGGCTTCGCGAACCAAGCAATCAATAGTTATACCAAACTAAGACGTTATAAATATCATATTAGTCAAGAATAATGAGTTTGATAACTGTTAACTATTATCGTGTTGAATGTATATAACTAACGCGATAATAGTTAACAGTTATCGTGCTAAATATAGCAGTCTAAAAATCGTTTATTAGTAGTCTGTTCATTAAGTGTAGAAGATGTACAGTTGCTTTGATTAATAGTGTCCGTTTGCCGTGTACAAACTCGGTGAACGGACTTTTTTATATCAGCAAACCTCTTAATAACTATTCTTTTATCCATTCTAAAACCTGAAGCCACAATTTATACTTATCTTTGTCGCACTCAAATAATAAAGAAGAATTTAAATTCAAATATGATATCAGTTGAAAGCTTGAAAGTGGAGTTTAACGCAACTCCATTGTTTGAAGATGTTTCGTATGTAATCAATCGTAAAGATCGCATCGCGTTGGTTGGAAAAAATGGTGCCGGAAAGTCAACCATGCTCAAGATACTTGCCGGATTGCAAAACCCAACTTCCGGAAATGTATCGGTGCCTCGCGAAGTAACCATTGGCTATTTGCCGCAGGTAATGAAGTTGGCCGACAATCGTACGGTGATGCAAGAGGCAGAAATGGCGTTCGAGCATATCTTTGAGTTGCAAGCCGATTTAGAACGAATGAATCAGCAATTGGCTGAGCGCACAGACTACGAGTCTGAAGATTACCATAAACTTATCGACCGCTTCACGCACGAAAACGACCGCTTCTTGATGATGGGTGGTACTAACTTTCATGCCGAAATAGAGCGTACATTGATGGGATTGGGGTTCAGTCGTGCCGATTTCGATCGTTCAACATCCGAGTTCTCGGGTGGATGGCGCATGCGTATCGAGTTGGCCAAACTATTGCTTCGCCGTCCCGATGTATTGTTGCTCGATGAGCCTACCAATCACTTGGATATCGAGAGTATTCAGTGGCTCGAAAATTTCCTTTCTACTCGCGCTAATGCTGTTGTATTGGTCAGCCACGACCGTGCATTTTTAAATAACGTAACTACGCGTACCATCGAAATCTCTTGTGCGCAGATATACGACTATCGAGTTAAGTACGATGACTTTATAGAACTTCGCAAAGAGCGTCGTGAGCAACAAAAGCGTGCTTACGAAAATCAACAAAAACAGATAGAAGAGACCGAAGCCTTTATTGAGCGTTTCAGATACCAAGCTACAAAAGCCATTCAGGTGCAAAGCCGTGTTAAGCAATTAGAGAAAATAGTGCGCATTGAGGTCGACGAAGAAGATAACTCATCGCTTCGCTTGAAGTTTGTGTGTTCGAGCCGTAGCGGAAGCTATCCTGTAATTTGCGAAGATGTAGCTAAGTCTTATGGCGAACATACCGTTTACAAAGATGTCAATCTAACCATCAATCGTGGAGAGAAAGTAGCATTTGTAGGAAAGAATGGAGAAGGTAAGTCGACCCTCGTAAAATGTATCATGGACGAGATAACCGATTTTAAAGGTAAGCTTACGCTCGGACACAATGTACAGATAGGCTACTTTGCGCAAAATCAAGCACAAATGCTCGATGGTGAAATTACGGTATTCGATACCATTGATAGAGTAGCCGTTGGAGATATTCGTACAAAAATACGCGATATACTAGGTGCATTTATGTTTGGTGGCGAGGCTTCAGATAAGAAGGTAAAAGTGCTTTCGGGTGGAGAAAGAACCCGCTTGGCTATGATTAAGCTTTTGTTAGAACCTGTCAATCTGTTAATTCTCGATGAGCCTACCAACCACTTAGACATGCGTTCTAAAGATGTGTTGAAAGAGGCAATCAAAGAATTTGATGGTACAGTGATAATTGTTAGCCACGACCGTGATTTTCTCGATGGACTTGCGACTAAAGTGTATGAGTTTGGTGGTGGTGCTGTAAAAGAACACATTGGTGGTATTTACGAATTCCTTCAAAAGAAGAAGATAGAGAGCCTAAACGAGCTGTCTACTTCGCCAACAGCTGCAATATCTAAAGCTAAAGAAGAGAGTGGACAAGCTGCTGCTTCTGATAATAAACTATCTTATGAAGCTCAAAAAGAGATGAATAAGAAAGTGAAGAAGCTTGAAAAGCAAGTAGCTGAATGCGAAACATCTATCGAGAAGAAGGAGAGCGAAATTACTGCATTGGAAGAGAAAATGGCTACACCAGATGGAGCTGCTGATATGAAATTGTATGAACAACATCAGCAACTGAAACAACAACTCGACGAAATAGTAGAACTGTGGGAACAGGCATCTATGGAGCTTGACGAGTTGAAATCTCAACTTTAATGCACTATATTAAAGGCTAAATAATAATGAAAGTAACAAAGTATTTACCAATTCTTGCAATCTGCATGATGACAACAGGATGCAATTCGGGCAAACAATCTCACTCTGGAGTTAATGTTGCCAACCTCGATACGACAGCTATTGCCGGTACCGATTTTTATCAATACGCTTGTGGTGGATGGATGAAAAACAATCCACTTACAGATGAGTACTCACGATTTGGTTCTTTCGACCAATTAGCTGAAAGTAATCGTATTCAACTTCAAGGATTAATTGAAGAACTGGCTACAACGCAACACGAAGAAGGAAGTATCGCTCAAAAAGTAGGCGGACTTTACAATATTGCCATGGATAGCGTGAAGCTAAACAATGAAGGATTTGCTCCTATCATGACTGATTTGAAACAAATCGCTTCTATCCAAAACGCACAAGATGTATACATGACGCTTGCTGAAATGCGTAAAAGTGGTTTGCAACCATTCTTCTACATGTACGTGGGTGCAGATGATATGAATAGCGCTATGAATATTGTTCATGCAGGCCAAAGTGGTTTAGGTATGGGCGAGCGCGATTATTACATTGAAGAGGGTGATGATATTAAAGCAATTCGCGAAGCTTACAAAAAGCACATCGTTAAGATGTTTGAACTTGCTGGATACGACGAAGCTGCTGCTACTAAAGCAATGGAAGGTGTGATGAAGATTGAAAACCGTTTGGCGAAGATTTCTCGTTCGAACATAGAACTTCGTGACCCTATTGCGAACTACAATAAGTTTACATTGGAACAACTTAACGAAAAGTATCCTGCAATGGGTTGGGAGGCATTCTTGAATGCATCGAATATGGCAGAGGTGAAAGAGATTGACTTAGGTCAACCTGAATTCTTCACTGAAGTCGAAACTATCATTAAAGATACTCCAATCGCAGACCAAATAGCTTATTTGCAATGGAATTTAATCAACAACGCATCTTCTTACTTAAGCGATGATTTTGTAAATCAAGACTTTGATTTCTATGGTAAGACTATGTCGGGTAAAAAAGAACTTCAACCAAGATGGAAACGTGCTGTAAGTTCGGTAAATGGTATGTTGGGCGAAGCTGTTGGTCAAATGTATGTAGAGAAATTCTTCCCTCCACAAGCCAAAGCACAAATGCTAGACTTAGTAGGTAATCTTCAGAAATCATTGGGCGAACGTATCACAAACCTTTCGTGGATGAGCGATGAAACAAAAGAGAAGGCACACGAGAAATTGGCTACTTTCCATGTGAAAATTGGCTATCCTGACAAATGGAAAGATTATAGCAATTTGGCTGTTATCAATGATTCATATTGGGATAATGTGAAGCGTGCTCTTAAGTGGAACTACAACGAAATGACAAACAAGATTGGTAAACCGGTTGATAAGGATGAATGGTTGATGAACCCTCAAACTGTAAATGCTTATTACAATCCAACGACCAACGAAATCTGTTTTCCTGCTGCTATTCTTCAATATCCTTTCTTTGATATGAATGCCGATGAGGCTTTCAATTATGGCGCTATCGGTGTCGTTATCGGACATGAAATGACTCATGGCTTTGATGATATGGGACGCCAATACGACAAAGATGGTAACTTGAACGACTGGTGGACCGAACAAGATGCTAAGAACTTTGATGAACGTTCTAAAGTGTTGGTTGACTATTTCGACAACATAGAAGTTGCACCGGGACTAAATGCGAATGGCCGCTTTACACTTGGTGAAAATATTGCCGACCATGGCGGTTTGCAAATCTCTTATCAAGCTTACAAGAATGCAACTGCCAATAAGCCTTTGGAAGTTGTTGACGGCTTGACTCCTGATCAACGATTCTTCTTGTCTTATGCTAATGTATGGGCTGGTAATATTCGTCCGGAAGAAGTGCTTCGTTTAACGAAGGTTGATGAGCACTCTTTGGGTAGATGGCGTGTTAATGGGGCATTGCCTCATATCAATGCATGGTACGAAGCTTTTGATATTGATTCTAACGCTCCGCTATATCTAAAAGAAGAGAATAGAGCATCGATTTGGTAATTTTCATTACGAATTGACAATAAATATAAAACGCTGATTCAAAAGTTATTGAATCAGCGTTTTTTAATATAAAAACAGGGCAAATTTATTACTTGTATTAAAAGGATAATCAATAAGAATTTACTAACTTTGCGAACCAAATACTTAATAAAGTCAATCCAATAAAGTCATTTCATGTCTGATTTAAAAAAAATAAAAACCGCTTTAGTATCGGTTTATCACAAAGAAGGTTTGGACGAAATAATCACCAAACTACACGAAGAGGGAGTTGAGTTTCTATCAACAGGCGGTACTCGCCAGTTTATCGAATCATTGGGCTATCCTTGTAAAGCAGTCGAAGATTTAACTTCTTATCCATCTATCTTGGGTGGACGAGTAAAAACACTTCATCCTAAAGTTTTTGGTGGTATCTTGTGCAGAAGAGATTTAGAGCAAGATATGCAACAAATCGAAAAATACGAGATTCCTGAAATTGATTTGGTAATCGTAGACCTTTACCCATTTGAAGCAACAGTTGCTTCGGGTGCAGAAGAGGCTTCTATCATCGAGAAAATCGATATAGGCGGTATCTCTTTGATTCGTGGTGCAGCAAAGAACTTCAATGACGTGGTTATCGTTGCTTCTCAAGCTCAATACAAACCTCTATACGATATGTTGATGGAAAATGGTGCTGCTTCAACTCTTGAAGAGCGTCGTTGGATGGCAAAAGAGGCTTTTGCTGTATCTTCTCACTATGACTCTGCTATCTTTAACTACTTTGATGCAGAAGAAGGTTCGGCTTTCCGTTGTGCTACAAACAACCAAAAGGCATTGCGTTACGGTGAAAACCCTCACCAAAAAGGTTACTTCTTTGGTAACTTAGATGCTATGTTCGATCAGATTCACGGAAAAGAAATTTCTTACAACAACCTACTTGATATTAATGCTGCAGTAGAATTGATTGACGAATTCGAAGATATCACGTTCGCAATCTTGAAACATAACAATGCTTGCGGTTTGGCTTCACGCCCTACTGTTCTTGAGGCATGGACTGATGCTTTGGCTGGTGATCCTGTTTCTGCATTTGGTGGTGTGTTGGTAACAAACGCTATCATTGATAAAGCTACTGCTGAAGAAATCAATAAATTATTCTTCGAGGTAATCATTGCTCCGGACTATGATGTGGATGCTCTTGAAATCCTTGGACAAAAGAAAAATCGCATTATCCTTGTACGCAAAGAGGCTAAATTGCCTAAAAAACAATTCCGTTCATTATTGAATGGCGTATTGGTACAAGATCGCGATACAAATATCGAAACAGCTGCCGACTTAACTGTTGCTACTGAGAAAGCTCCAACTACTGAAGAAGTTGAAGATATGTTGTTCGCTAACAAAATTGTGAAGAACAGTAAATCAAATGCAATCGTATTGGCTAAAAATAAACAACTGTTGGCAAGTGGCGTAGGTCAAACATCTCGTGTAGATGCTTTGAAACAAGCTATCGAAAAAGCAAAATCTTTTGAATTTGACTTGCAAGGTGCAGTAATGGCTTCTGATGCATTCTTCCCATTCCCTGATTGTGTGGAGATTGCTGGTAACGAAGGCGTAGTTGCTGTAATTCAACCTGGTGGCTCTGTTAAAGACCAATTGACTTTTGACTACTGTAATGAACATGGTATCGCTATGGTTACTACAGGTATTCGTCACTTCAAACATTAATAAAAAGATAATATGGGATTATTTTCTTTCACACAAGAAATAGCTATGGACCTTGGTACTGCAAATACCATTATCATCACAAATGGTAAGATTGTAGTAGACGAACCTTCGGTTGTAGCACTTGATCGCCGTACAGATAAAATGATTGCTGTAGGTGAAAAAGCGAAACTGATGCATGAGAAAACTCATGAAAATATACGTACTATCCGTCCGTTACGCGATGGTGTAATCGCAGACTTCTATGCTTGCGAACAAATGATGAGAGGTTTGATTAAACGTGTGAATACTCGTAATCACTTATTCTCTCCTTCATTGCGTATGGTGATTGGTGTTCCTTCAGGTAGTACTGAGGTTGAACTAAGAGCTGTACGTGACTCTGCTGAACATGCTGGTGGACGTGACGTATACTTAATCTTTGAACCAATGGCTGCTGCTATTGGTATCGGTGTAGATGTTGAAGCTCC
>CAMTPH010000002.1 GCA_947074345.1 uncultured Bacteroides sp.
AGTTGATGGTAAAAATCGTACATGACGAATTGACTCAATTGATGGGTGGTGAAACCGTTGATGTTAATCTTGATGGTAAACCTGCTGTTATCTTGATGTCTGGTCTTCAAGGTTCGGGTAAAACTACTTTCTCGGGCAAGTTGGCGAAGATGTTGAAAAGCAAAAAGAATCGCCGTCCATTGCTTGTTGCTTGCGACGTTTACCGTCCTGCAGCTATCGAACAGCTACGTGTTCTTGCTGAACAAATCGATGTACCTATGTACTCTGAACCTGATAGCAAAAGCCCGGTTCAAATTGCAAAGAATGCAATTCAAGAAGCTAAAGCTAAAGGTTACGATCTTGTAATCGTCGATACAGCCGGTCGTTTGGCTATCGATGAAGACATGATGAACGAAATCACCGCTATCAAAGATGCTATCAATCCAAACGAAATCTTGTTTGTTGTAGACTCTATGACAGGTCAAGATGCTGTAAACACAGCTAAAGAATTTAACGACCGTCTTGACTTTAACGGTGTAGTTCTTACTAAACTTGATGGTGATACTCGTGGTGGTGCTGCGCTTTCTATTCGCTCTGTTGTAAACAAACCTATTAAGTTTGTTGGTACAGGTGAGAAACTAGATGCAATCGATCAATTCCACCCTTCACGTATGGCAGACCGTATCTTGGGTATGGGTGACATCGTATCGTTAGTAGAACGTGCACAAGAGCAATATGACGAAGAAGAAGCTAAACGCCTTCAAAAGAAAATTGCTAAGAACCAATTTGACTTCAACGACTTCTTGAGCCAAATCGCTCAAATCAAGAAGATGGGTAACTTGAAAGACCTTGCTTCTATGATTCCTGGTGTAGGCAAAGCTATCAAAGATATCGATATTGACGACAATGCATTCAAAAGCATCGAAGCCATCATTCACTCTATGACTCCAGCCGAACGTAGCAATCCTGAAATATTAAACGGATCTCGCCGTAGTCGTATCGCCAAAGGTAGTGGTACAACTATTCAAGACGTAAACCGCTTATTAAAACAGTTCGAGCAGACTCGCAAAATGATGAAGATGGTTACAGGTAGTAAAATGGGCAAAATGATGCCTAAAATGAAAAGATAATTTCAATACCTTATATAATAAAAGGCTGAATAATGTAAAATGCATTGTTCAGCCTTCTTTTTTATCTACTGCAAATCCCAATAAACAGCTTCTAACAAATTAAATCTTAAAAGTATATACAATTTGCAGTGTTCATTATTTTTTCTAATTTTGTTTATCACTATATTAAATCACAAATATGAATCTTATTGATGGAAAAGCTATTTCAGACATTGTAAAGCAAGAGATTGCTGCTGAAGTAGCAGAGATTATTGCTGCAGGAGGTAAACAACCTCACTTAGCAGCTATCTTAGTAGGCCACGATGGTGGTAGCGAAACATATGTTGCTGCCAAAGTAAAAGCTTGCGAAGCTTGTGGCTTTAAATCGTCATTAATACGCTACGAAGATAATGTGACCGAAGAAGAACTATTAACTAAAGTAAAAGAACTAAATGAAGACTCAGACATAGATGGCTTTATTGTTCAATTACCTCTTCCTAAACACATCTCGGAACAAAAAGTAATCGAAACAATCGATTATAGAAAAGATGTCGATGGATTTCACCCAATCAACGTAGGTCGTATGTCTATCGGCCTTCCCTGCTATGTATCTGCTACTCCTAATGGTATTCTTGAATTACTTAAAAGATATAACATAGAGACTTCTGGTAAGAAATGTGTTGTACTGGGTAGAAGTAATATCGTAGGCAAACCAATGGCTGCACTTATGATGCAAAAAGCTTATCCAGGTGATGCTACAGTTACTGTATGTCATAGCCGCTCTAAAGACTTAGTAAAGGAATGCCAAGAAGCAGATATTATTGTTGCTGCATTAGGACAACCAAACTTCGTTACAGCCGATATGGTAAAAGAGGGTGCAGTTGTAATAGACGTAGGTACAACTCGTGTACCTGATGCTTCAAGAAAATCAGGTTTCAAACTAACTGGTGATGTTAAGTTTGACGAAGTAGCTCCAAAGTGCTCTTACATAACTCCAGTACCTGGTGGTGTAGGACCAATGACAATTGTATCTTTAATGAAGAATACATTATTAGCTGGAAAGAAAGCTATTTATAAATAAAATATGGAACACGGTTTATTAGCTTTTCGTTTAATAAACCGTGTTCTTCTAATTCTATTGTACTATGAAAAGAATAATCCCCATTGCCTTACTACTTCCTCTCCTATTCTGTGGATGGCAATTAAGATCAGTAGAAGAAAACGTTCAGACAAACAAGTGCGATTCTATTACACCTATTCCTAAAAGGACCATCACTCTTTTATTTGCGGGCGACTTGATGCAACATCAGTCACAAATAGATGCAGCCAAAACAGCAACAGGTTATGACTACAGTGATTGTTTCAAGTACCTTACTAATGAAATTGCTACTGCTGATGTAGCCATAGGCAATCTTGAAGTTACGTTAGGAGGAAAACCTTATGCAGGCTATCCTATGTTTAGCGCACCCGATGAATATCTGTATGCAATAAAGGATGCAGGATTTAATATTCTTCTCACAGCAAACAATCACTGCATGGATAGAGGTAAAGCCGGATTAGAACGAACGATAGATAAACTAGATTCTCTTTCGCTAGGTTATCTTGGCACCTATGTGAATCCTGAAGCAAGATTAAAACAATATCCATACTTAATAGAACAAAACGGCTTTCGCATTGCTCTATTGAATTACACATACGACACCAATGGCATTAATGTCATTAGTCCGAATGTTGTAAACTATATCGACAAAGAACTAATAGAGGTAGATATAGAAAAGGCTAAATCAATGAAACCTGATGCAATCATCGCCAATATGCATTGGGGAGAAGAATACATTTCACTGCCTTCCAAAAAACAAAAAGAGTTAGCCGATTGGTTATTATCAAAAGGTGTAGATCATATTATTGGTGGACATCCACACGTTATTCAACCAATGGAGCTCCGCAAGAATAATTTAAATGAACAAGACAACATTGTTGTATACTCTTTAGGTAATGTAATATCGAATATGTCTAAACGTGGAACAGATGGCGGTGCATTATTTAAGATGACTTTAGAGAAAGATAGCACAGTTAGAGTAGCTGATTGTGGCTATAGTTTGGTATGGACAGACCGTCCGATTATATCCGGTAGAAAAAATTATATTTTATATCCGATGAATTGTGCAACAGACTCGCTGAACGAATCTTCACGTAACAAGCTGAATATCTTTAAGAAAGACTCAAAAGAGCTACTAGAAGCCAATAACGTCGGAATAAAAGAGTATTTTTTCTACTAAAAAAAGTGCTCTAAAGTTTGCAGTTTAAAACAAAAGCCCTATCTTTGCACCGCGTTTGAGAGATAACGCAAACATGGTGGAATTAGCTCAGCTGGTTAGAGCGTCGGATTGTGGTTCCGAAGGTCGTGGGTTCGAACCCCATATTCCACCCCATCAAAACATAAACCTGTAAGTTTTAACAAACTTGCAGGTTTTTTTTATACATTTGTACCCATAAATTAATCTACATATTTAATGTCTATGGGAAATAAAAGATTCACTCGCTCATCATCTAACAAGATGATTGGAGGTGTTTGCGCAGGCATAGCCAATTATTTTGGTTGGGATGTATCTATCGTTAGAGTTGTTTATACGCTAGCAAGTATATTCACAGCTTTCAGTGGAGCCATCGTTTATATTATTCTATGGATTATCATACCTGAGAATTAACCAAAAGCGCGCTTTAACAACAAGCCCCTGTTAGCGTATACTAACAGGGGCTTGTTGTTTGATATTGTTTCAAAAGCTTATATTCTAATAAAACTCTAGATCAAAGACCTTTTTCAACTGAACTAATGCTTCGTTCTTCTCAGCCATCATTTTAAATTTATCAACTCTGCTGATAGGACGAGAACTTTCAACTGCTTCATTTACGCGTACAACCATCTTAATTTTACTATTACGCAAAGAAGTACGCATGTAGTTTTGAAACGTAGAAATCAACGAAGTAAATTCCTTAGCTACAATTTCGTTATCTACAACCACCTCAAAACTTACCCCATCATTCAATAAGGTAGGTCTGATAAGCTGCATTCGCTTCATCAAAGCATCTTGCTCTTTTGATAATTGAGCAGCATATGCTTGCCAATAGAAGTTTATATCCTTCTCATTAAAGATATAATCCTCTTGTGGGGCAGCGCTAGCTACAGAAGAGCGATTAACCGCACCTGTTGAGACCTCATCTCTTTTGGGAGCAGATTTAATAGACAACCCAATAGATGATTTATTCATCGTAGGAATCTTTTTCTCTGCATTAGTAGATGACTGAGGTTTAACTTCGGGAGCACTGCCACCTGCAACTTTTGGTGTTACATTATAGGCAGATACAGAATCGGAAGCAACTGAATTATTGTTGGCAGCCGAAGTTGCAGTTTGTACTTGCGTAGCAGACTGCGTCGAACTCTGAGAAAGCTGAGCACTCTCAGTGTTGAATACTGGTTTTAATATTTTCTTAGGGCGACGCCCACCACTCACATCATCATCTTCAACCAAACATTGAGCTACCTGAATAATAGCCAGCTCAACAAGCAAGCGTTTGTTTTTGCTTGCACGATAATTCATATCACAGTCATTACATATTTTCAATGCACGATACAAAAATGGAACTGCACATTTTTGAGATTGCTCTTGGTATCTCGCTTTGATACTAGCACCCACTTCCAATAATGAAAGAGTTGCCGGATCTTTGCTAACCAACAAATCACGAAAGTGAGATGCCAAACCGGTTATAAAATGGCTACCATCAAATCCTTTATTCAATACATCGTTAAAGAGAAGCAAAGAATCACTCACCTTATTTTCGAGCAAGAAATTTGTCAGACGGAAGTAATACTCATAGTCCAATACATTTAGATTCTCGATAACTGTGTTGTAAGTGATGTTACCACCAGTAAAACTAACTACTTGGTCAAAGATAGACAGGGCATCACGCATACCGCCATCAGCCTTCAATGCAATAACATTCAAAGCTTCAGTTTCTGCATTCACACCTTCGGTAGTTGCTACATAAGATAAATGCTGTACGGTATCTTCAACACTGATACGGTTGAAATCGTATATCTGACAACGCGATAAGATTGTTGGAAGAATCTTATGCTTTTCGGTCGTTGCAAGAATAAATATAGCATGCCTAGGTGGCTCTTCGAGCGTTTTAAGAAACGCATTGAAAGCAGCTTGCGACAACATATGAACCTCATCAATAATAAACACTTTGTATTTACCGATTTGAGGCGGGATACGAACCTGCTCTACCAACGATTTAATATCGTCTACCCCATTATTGGATGCAGCATCCAATTCATGAATGTTATAAGAACGTTGTTCATTAAACGCTACACAAGACTCACAAGCATTGCATGCTTCTCCATCAGCATTTGGCGATAAGCAGTTGATGGTTTTAGCAAAAATACGTGCACAAGTAGTTTTACCAACTCCACGTGGTCCACAAAAAAGATAAGCGTGAGCTAACTTTTGCGAAGCAATGGCATTTTTAAGTGTTGTGGTAAGTGATAATTGCCCAACAACCGATTTAAAGGTCGAAGGACGATATTTACGAGCAGATACTATATAATTTTCCATGTGTCGAAAATCCTCTCTTTATGATATGACTTTTTGCAAATGTACACAAAATATACGTAAGTATATACTTTGAAATACTAAGTTTTGGTAATCAAATATTAAGTTATTAAACAAGAAATCTTATCTTTGCAATAAGATAAAAAGTGTGTATGAACAGTTTAATGGCTTTTTGGAACCTTGTACGTAAAAACAAGTACACTATAACAATTGCTTTGTTTACTTTTATTATTGTTTTCGTCGACGAGAACAGTATGATACGCCGCATGAGTTATTCAAATGAAATAAGTAGATTGAAAGAGGAAATCGAGAGGTATCGCAAAGAATACAATGAGAGTACCAATAAATTAATCGAACTCAACAGCAACCCCGAAGTCATTGAACAGATAGCACGCGAAAAATATCTGATGAAAAAGTCTAATGAAGACATTTACGTATTTGAAGATTAATTTATGAAGCAATTTATCAATGCCCTATTCACGATAGGTGCAATCATGGCTCTTGCGGGAGCTGTTTTATATATCACAGACCTAAAAGAGTACGCTCCATATATTTACACCATTGGTGCCGGATTTGTAGCTCTTGCTCAAATAAACACTCCCTTACAAGCAACAAGCAAGATATTAAAACGCTTGCGCATTCAGCAAATATTTGGTGCAATAGCTTTAGTATTAACCGGAGCATTCATGTTTTTCACTCATAACAACGAATGGATTGCCTGCTTAACTATCGCTGCAATTCTTGAACTTTACACATCATTTCGCATTCCTCAAGAAGAGGAAAGAGAGAACAATAAGTAGACTTCTTAATCTCATATATACAAGCAGTACATACAGTCGCATCAGACTATATGCACTGCTTTTTTGTTGCGTTATATACGAGAACATCTGTTAGGTACTAGTAAACCATAACCAAGCCTAATCATACAATAACATCAAGCCACTAAAGCAAAGCGATAACTGTTAACAGTTATCATACTAAACATATAAATTCAACACGATAATAGTTAACAATTATCACATCACATGTAACTATATACAATGAAGAAAGCGGTACTTGATTTCTCAAATACCGCTTATTAAGTATATCTTTAATTATAGTATAATTATTTCTTTGCAGCAGGATTATATCTTGCGTTCAATCCGTCAACGATTTCGTTAGTGATATTCATTGATTTGTCAGCATAAAGCAAGTTATCAAAACCTGTGTTGCTAAAAATCATGTTATAACCTTTGTTAGCGTTGTAAGCTTGAATAAAGTTATTGATAGAATCACGAAGTTGAAGATTATTCTTAGCTGTTTCAGTAGCCAACTCATTGCTCAATTTAGTGCTTAAATCTTGCAAGTCTTGTTGTGCTTTCATCAAACGGTTATATTCTTGTTGAGCTCTTTCTGGAGAGATAAAAGCGTTGCTTTCATATTTCTTTTGGAATTCTTTTTGGTCTTTCTCAAGAGTATTCGCTTTTTGGTTAAGAGTCATACGAATATTCTCTTCTTTCTTCATCATTGCTTCATTAAGATCAATGCAGAAATTATATTTAGTAAGAAGCGAATCAACATCTACATAAGCCAATTTAAGTTCGCCAGTTGCAACAGGCGCCGCTTCACCAGCGTGAGTTGAAGTTGTTTTTGTGTCAGTACTACCTGCGCATTGAGCAAACAATGAAACAAATGCAACAGCAGCAAAACCATTGATGAGGTAAGTTAATCTCTTCATAATTTGATAAGAATATAGTTTTTTAAATAATTAATTCATATTATCGTTTAAGGCTTTTTCTATGTCTTCAATAGAAAACTTGCGTTTGCGTTGCGCCATCCGGTCTTGAGATTGCGCACAACTAATGCCGCGTTCGGTTAACGCCTTATTTCCACTAACATGGCCATTAGGAAATTTTGCTCGTTTCGAGAAAAGCATTTTAATTCCCAATAATAGTATACAAATAGCAACTATTAACAATGTAAACAATAGCGTATAAAGCATTTCTATTAATTTTGTGAATGCAAAGATAGACTTTTGTATGAACTCTGATACTTTTTTGTCATAAAAATAAAGGCTCAACGTTTGTTTGTGATTTTATTTAACAGTAGCAATTAAGGTTTGAGGATTTTTTAACAGTAATTGATAATTAAAAACAATAATCATGAAAGAACAACAACTAAAACCGGCTGGCGTGTTTCAATACTTCGCCGAAATCTGCGCAGTACCGCGTCCATCTAAAAAAGAAGATAAGATAATTGCCTACTTAAAAGAGTTTGGCCAAAAACATAATTTAGAAACAAAAGTTGATGAAGCAGGAAATGTTTTAATCTGCAAACCAGCTACTCCAGGCAAAGAAAACCTAAAAACGGTTGTACTACAATCGCACATCGATATGGTTTGCGAAAAAAACAATAACGTTGAACATGACTTTCTTACAGATCCAATCAAAATAGTAATTGACGGTGAATGGATGACTGCCGATGGTACAACACTAGGTGCCGACAACGGTATTGGTGTAGCTACCGAATTGGCTCTTTTGGCTGATAAAACCATTGAACACGGTCCGATAGAATGCTTGTTTACTGTTGACGAAGAGACTGGTTTAACAGGTGCATTCGCTTTGCAACAAGGTTTCTTCGATGCTGACATCCTTTTAAATCTTGACTCTGAAGATGAAGGCGAAATCTTTATTGGTTGTGCAGGTGGTATCGACTCTGTTGCAGAATTCAAATATTCAGAAATTGATGTACCCGAAGGATACTTCTTTATGCGTGTTGAAGTAAAAGGCCTTAAAGGTGGACACTCAGGTGGCGATATTCATTTAGGTAGAGGTAATGCCAACAAGATATTGAACCGTTTCTTAAGCAGAATTGCTGCTGATTACGATATGTATCTTTGTGATATCGATGGTGGTAACTTAAGAAATGCAATTCCTCGTGAAGCTTATGCAATCTTTGCTGTCCCAGCATCTGCTAAACATGATGTACGCACTGCATTAAACATCTTTACTGCAGAGATTGAAAATGAGTTGTCGGTTATCGAACCAGATATTAAATTGATTCTTGAATCAGACACTACAGTTCATAAAGCATTCGACCGCGATACAACCGATCGTTTATTGAAAGCTATTTATGCTGCACCTCACGGTGTATTTGCAATGAGTCAAGATATGCCGGGATTGGTTGAAACTTCTACAAACCTAGCTTCAATCAAAGTTAAACCAGGCAATATTATCAGAATTGAGACAAGCCAAAGAAGTTCTATTCTATCTGCTCGCAATGATATGGCAAACACTGTACGTGCCGTATTCAACTTAGCTGGTGCTAATGTTACATTTGGTGATGGATATCCAGGATGGAAACCTAATCCAAACTCTGAGATACTTGAAGTTGCTCAAAAATCATACAAAGAACTATTTGGTGTTGATGCTAAAGTGAAAGCGATCCATGCAGGATTAGAATGTGGTTTATTCTTAGATAAATATCCTCATCTAGATATGATCTCTTTTGGTCCTACATTAACAGGTGTACACTCACCTGATGAGCGCATGCATATACCTTCAGTAGAAAAGTTCTGGCTTCATTTGCTTGATATATTGGCAAATATCCCCGCTAAGAAATAATAAAAGAACGTTTTAATCGTTTATTTAGGCACAGATGGAATTCTATCTGTGCCTAATTTTGTACACACATCATATGAAGATAAAGTCTCTTTTCCCATTTTTCTTTCTTGCAATTTGTCTATCTATAATAGCTTCGTGCGATGATTTGGATAATTATTCAACCAACCCTTCGCATACGCTTACTTTTTCGCACGATACTTTATATATGGATACTATCTTGACAGGAGTTGGTACATCGACACATATATTAAAAGTATACAATCCCAACAAAGAGGCATTACTTATTTCGACCATCCAATTAGCCGATGCTGCCAATTCAGGGTTTCGAATCAATGTAGATGGCATCAAGGGAGACTTCTTTAGAGATATCGAAATTCGCGAAAAAGATAGCCTATTTGTGTTTGTCGAAGCAACACTTAATCCACAAGATAGCGACGAACCTATTTTCAAGAAAGACTCTATCGTTTTCACCACTAACGGTATTCAACAGAACATCAAATTGATGGCTTTTGGACAAGACTACATTGCTTTTCGTGGGAAAGAGATTAGTACCGATACATTGATCAACTCTCAACGCCCTATAGTTATATATGATAGTTTGGTTATTAAAGAGAATGCAAAACTAACTTTAGCAGAAGGTGTACGCTTCTATTTTCATGGCAAATCGGGTATTCAAGTATACGGACAAATCGAAGCACTTGGTTCGTTAAACAAACGAGTTCAGTTTCGCGGTGATCGAACAGATAATATGTTTTCACATTTACCGTACGATAGACTTCCTGGTCAATGGGATGGTATAAAGATACACAGCAGTAGCTATGATAACATATTTGATTTTGTTGATATCCATGGTGGCATTTTTGGAATATATTGCGATTCGGCAAGCGTAGAGCAACAAAAGCTAACCGTAACAAACTCAATTATTCATCAAGTATCAGGCGATGGTCTAAGAATGACCAATTGTAAAGCAACTGTCGCTAATAGCCAAATAAGCAATGCGGGAGGATATTGTGTAAACATCCTAGGAGGTGAATACGATTTCGTTCACTGTACACTAGCCAATTACTACAGCTGGGATATTCGTCGTGGAGTAGCATTGCGTTTTTCAAATACAGCTAACAGCATTCCACATCCTATTAATTCAATGGCATTTCGCAATTGCCTAATCAGTGGTTCTTCAAGAGATGAAATCAGTGGTGTTAGATCTGAGATTGAAGATGTTCCATTCAATTATTACTTCTCTTATTGTGTAATCAATTCAGTAGTCGAAGAGAATGAAAATATCGTAGAGGTACAATGGAAGAAAGACGATAACTTCGCATTACTAGACAGCAAAGAACAAAATTATAATTTCAATATTAACTCAGAATCGAGAGCTATTAATTCAGCACTTTATCAAGATGCTTTAGCTTATCCTTTCGATTTAAATGGAAATCCTCGTTTGAACGATGAAGCACCTGATGCAGGTTGCTATGAATATATAAGCGAAGAATTATAATGATAAAACACACCTTTCTTTTAGCGATATCTCTAATACTATTATTTTCTACCCAAACAGTTGCTCAAACCGATTCAATAAGGTTTAGAGTTATGTTTTGGAATGTAGAAAATCTATTCGACACCAAACATGATTCGCTAAAGAATGATTATGAATTCTTGCCTGATGCAACTCGTCATTGGACTTACAAACGATACAAGAAGAAGATTAATGATGTGGCACGTGTTATCGCAGCAGTAGGCGATCAATCAATTCCTGCTTTAGTTAGTTTATGCGAAGTAGAGAACGATAAGGTTCTTCAATCGCTCGTTCACTATTCACCCTTAAAAGAGCAAACATATCGATATGTGTTAACCGATTCGCCAGATGAACGAGGCATCAACATTGCCCTACTCTATCAGCGCAATCTTTTCAAACCAATAAAAACCAAGAGTATACGGATACCACAAATAGATAATGTAAGCCGTCCTACAAGAGATATACTTTATGTTTGTGGCATGACAATAACCACTGATACACTTGATGTATTCGTAGTTCACTATCCTTCAAAATCGAGTGGAGCAAAAGAGAGTGAGCCTTACAGGTTACATGTTGCTAACAAGCTACGCACACAGGTAGATAGCCTCAACGCTATTAGACAAACACCCCGAATCATAATCATGGGTGACTTCAATGATACACACAACAGTCGCTCTATAGCGCAAGTATTAGATGCACAAGCTATAAACGAGAGCGCAGAACCAAACAACTTATATCTGCTTCTTGCCAATCAGGTGAAAGGAAACCGTAACCTCGGCTCTTATAAATACAAAGGGAGATGGCAATTGATTGATCACATCATTGTTTCGGGCAACTTGCTAGACACAACATCCACTTGTTACACATCACAAGAGTTAGCTCATATTGCAGATTTCGAATTCCTTCAGACTGATGATTTAAACTATGGAGGCAAACAACCATTTCGCACCTATCACGGCATGAAGTATTTAGGAGGATTTAGCGACCACTTACCCATCTATACAGACTTCATTTTCAAATTCGATTACTAAGTAATGCATTATTGAAGCTGAGTGATATAATCGACTATTACGGCTATAGATTCCTGCTCTTTCTTGCTCAAAGCATTGTAACTATCACTTAACACAGCATTGCTTTGCAATAAACCTTTCATGTATTTACGATTAACCCTTACGACTTTTGTTTCATCGCTTGAGATGATATAGCACGATTGTTTCTCATTGTTATCTGTTGCCGTAACTTTACCATCGTCAACTCTAAAGGTGAAACCCGAACCCGTAGTACGTTTCGGAGTAGATTGTTGCACTTTATTGGCAACAAAGAAAACATCACCATTATTAAGGCGATAAGCTTTAGCAAAGCCGTTACCCAATGCATTGTTTTGATATTTTAAAGAACGGCAATTAACAAAAAGCGAATCATCACAAAGTATGAAACGAGCATTTTGTTTAATCTGTTTGCCCAAAGCCTCATCACTAGCATTGATTTTTAGATCAGCACCACCCGTCCACATCTTATCTGTTGCACTTCTTTTCTCAATAGACACCGAATTGACATCAACCCAATTATCTTTAACCAAGTCAGAGTAGCTAGATGCATATTTGCATTGCGCATTGATTGATACAGCCGTCATCATCAAAACAGAGGCCGTTAATAGTAATTTTCGCATAGATTAATGTAGAATAAAGATTATAAGTTTTAGAAAGAACGATAACTATAAAAGTAAAGGGGAGATATCACCAAAGCAATAACTCCCCTTTCAAGTATCTTAAATCAAAAGATTAGTCTACTAATTTATTATCAGAGCCTAATACGTTGATGATTTTTTCTTTGTACAATTTTTCCATATTGTCACGAGCAGGACCTAAGTATTTACGTGGATCGAACTCAGCTGGTTTGTCAGCAAATACTTTGCGGATTGCAGCAGTCATAGCCAAACGGCTATCAGAGTCAATATTGATTTTGCAAACAGAAGATTTAGCAGCTTTACGCAATTCTTCTTCTGGAATACCGATAGCAGCTTTCAATGCACCACCGTTAGCGTTAATGATTTCAACTTCTTCTTGTGGAACTGAAGAAGAACCGTGAAGTACGATTGGGAAACCTGGAAGTTCTTTCATTACACCATCCAATACGTCGAATGCCAATGGAGGAGGAACCAAGCGACCTGTTGCTGGATCAACGTGACATTGTTCTGGAGTAAATTTGAAAGCACCGTGAGAAGTACCAATAGAGATAGCCAAGCTATCGCAACCTGTTTTAGTAACAAAGTCAACTACTTCAGCAGGGTCAGTATAAGTGTGGTGATCAGAAGATACTTCATCTTCAACACCAGCCAATACACCAAGTTCGCCTTCTACAGTTACATCAAATTGGTGAGCATAATCAACCACTTTTTTAGTAAGAGCTACGTTTTCTTCGTATGGAAGGTGAGAACCATCAATCATAACTGAAGAGAATCCCATATCGATACAAGACTTACAAGTTTCGAAAGAATCACCGTGGTCTAAGTGAAGTACGATTTCTGGGTTTTGGCAACCTAATTCTTTAGCATAAGCTACAGCACCTTCTGCCATATAACGAAGTAAAGTTTGGTTAGCATATTGACGAGCTCCTTTAGAAACCTGAAGGATTACTGGAGATTTAGTTTCAACAGCAGCTTTAACGATGGCTTGCAATTGTTCCATGTTGTTAAAGTTGAAAGCAGGGATAGCATATCCGCCTTTCATAGCCTTTTCAAACATCACTTTTGTGTTTACTAGGCCTAAATCTTTGTAGTTAATCATATTGTTTAAAAGTTTATTTGTTAGTGAATAAAATTCTACGCAAAATTAGATATTATCGGTTGAATACAAAATCAAACGAAAGAAATATATCAGCTAAACATGCCTTTTAAAGCAAAAATATTATGATTATTCTTCAGTTTCTATCCATTTGTAATCTCGATATAGCAAAGTCAAGAATTACAATAGAACATTTATATAAAAGCTTCTATTTGCCATACAAAACAATTTATATCTATTAATACAACCAAGCACATATATATTGACCGATTTGCCATTAAACATAAAGCATCTGATAACTGTTAACTATTATCAGATTAAATGTATATAGATAGCATGATAACAGTTAACAGTTATCGAATTGCCCATTATTGTGCGCAAGAGAACTGTAACTAAAGCATTGCAGCCTGTATAGTATAATAGAGTTGAATATATTATATGAAATGAATGATCATTAAAAAGAGCAGCCATTGTTAGATTGAAATAGGCTATTCTTATCTCTAAAAGAAACATTTATTAATAGTTAAACAAGTCTATGTGCCTATTTTTTTGATTGTTTCTTTTTCTAATTCAAAGAATACCATTATCTTTGCAACCTGAAAATAGACCATTACACTATTCTTACCAAATAGTAAACGATATAATAATTAAAAAATAAATACTAAAATGAAAAAGGATCTTCATCCAGAATCATACCGTCCGGTAGTATTCAAAGATATGTCAAATGGTGATATGTTTTTGTCTCGTTCAACTGTAAACACTAAAGAAACAATTGAATTCGAAGGTGAAACTTATCCATTGGTTAAAATTGAAATTTCTAACACTTCTCACCCTTTCTATACAGGTAAATCTACATTGGTAGATACAGCAGGACGTGTTGATAAGTTCATGAGCCGCTACGGTAACCGTAAAAAATAAGTTATTACTTTTAAGTAATAGCAAAAAGAGAAAGGATATCTACTTAGATATCCTTTCTCTTTTTTGTATATATACCATCATAAAAAACTCTCCCTCAATATCGTCAATACAATATTGAGGGAGAGTTAAAATAACAACTAAAACTAACTTATCTAACTATTTTGCAGGTTTGAACCCTACCATCTTCCAATGTTACTCGTGCAACATATATGCCAGGCAACAAAGTAGAGAGGCTCACTGTATTACAATCAGTATCTTGGCGAGCAAGCATACCATTGGCAGCGTAAACTTCAACCAAAGAAGCATCGCCCTCAATGATTAACTCATCGGTAGTTGGGTTGTAGAAAACGACTTGCATATTTTGCATGACTTCATCTTCGATGCCAGTAGTAGTTGGTCTGAAATTAGTATATAGCTTATAACTATTGGCAGAAACTGGGATAGAGTTAGCTTGAGTCGTTGAAGCGATAGTCAATGCATTATCTTCGTTCTTGTATTCATACCAAGTACCGGTTTTAGGGAATGTGGTCGATAAGTTTCTATCACTATCTGTAAAGTTGCCTACCACAACAAACGCTTTGTCGCCATTGTATGCCGAAATTGTTCTACCGGTATTCCAATATGCCTCAGTAGCGCGCCAGCTAAATGTAGTAGATGACGAGAACAACTCTGGATAAGATTTACGCAAAGCCATCAACTCACTATAAGTATTGTATAGTTTACGACGAGATGCTACATCATAATAGTTCCAATAGATAGGTTTTTCGCCTGTGCGTCCGTTGTAATCAATGGAAATATCATATCCTAATTCTCCAAATTGCCAAATAAGTTTTGGGCCGGGCACCGTAAAGAAGAATGCTGCATTTGCAGCCGCTTGACTCATACGAGAATCCAAACTGGTTTTAATGATACCATTACCATATGTTTTAGCTTTATATGAAGTTCTTTCCTCATCATGACTCTCCATATAGCCTATTAAGCTACCGGCAGGCATATTTTGATTAGCAGCATAGAGACCTGTAAAGCCGCTTCCAGCAGAGAATCCCATAGCCGATTGACAGTAAGCATAGTTTGAATTTCGCCATAACATGATGCCACTCTCGCCTAATTCTTTCTCTTCTGTCGTACCACTAGTTAAATGTTCGAAGATAATATACGATTTAGAATCACGCTTCCATACCTCATTTGCCATTCTACGTAGGTTTGCAATACGAGCAGCATCATAATCATTGGCCCATCCAGTATGTTTGGTATTTGAGAAACCTTTGGTGAAGTCATAACGGAAACCATCTACTTTGTACTCATTAATCCAAAAACTAGCTACACTATCAACTAATGCTTTGGTATAAGTACTTTCATGATTAAAATCATATCCCCATTGCAAGTCAGTATTCGCTATATTTGATTCTTGATTATACCAAGGATTGTTGGCAGATGGGCGACCATCACTATCACGATATAGCTGATAGAACGGAGATTGACCGAAACTATGATTTAACACCAAGTCCATAATCACCGCAATACCGTTAGCATGACATTCATCAACAAATGCTTTTAAATCGTCTTTTGTTCCGTAGTATTTATCAGGAGCAAAATAGAACGACGGATTATATCCCCAACTGCTGTTGCCTTCGAACTCATTAACAGGCATCAAATGGATAGCATTAATACCAAGAGCTTTGAGGTAATACAACATTTCCATTGCACCTTTATATGTATGACTAACTGTAAAATCACGAATCAACAACTCGTATATCATCAGTTGTTCTTTATCAGGCTTCACAAAGTTAGTAGTCTTCCATTGATAAGGAGTTTGCCCTGTTTGAAGTACAGAAACAATACCTTCAGCTTTGCCGGTAGGATATTTCTTCAAGCCCGGATAAACAGATTCAGAAATATATGAGTCGTTCCAAGGATCAAGAACTTTCTCTGTATATGGATCGGCTATCGTAATCTCTTGGTCAACTACATATTGAAATGCATACTCTTTACCTTTTTCGAGACCTTTAAGCGTTAACCAAAAGTATTCGCCGTCTTGCTTCATCTGATAATTGGTGCTGTATGTCCAGTCATTGAAATCACCAATCACATACACATTCTTCTTACCTGGTGCTTGAAGAACCAATGTAGCTTCATTATCATTCACATAATTAATACCCGGACGAGCACTTCTTGGTTTAGTTTCTTGAGTGGTTTCATCCAACACATTGATTGTCATTACATCTTCTGTTGTAACATCATTGATAGTGGCAACTGCTTTCAATGTCACGTTACCAATCTTATTGAAAGTATAAGAAGTAGAAAGTTCAGTCACACCATTGGTCGAAGCTATTTGACTATCATCAACAAACAACTTTATATTAGAAGATATAGAAGCTACAGCTTTCAATTGTACTGATTCGCCTTTTAAGAACGTAGTAGACGTAGGCTGTTCTAAACGAACAGTCAATCCTGACTCATAAACTTTTACAAAGATATCTTTGCCTCCAGTGTCTTTTCCCTCTTTCGTTCCTGTTGAGTTTCTAAAGACAAAGGCCATCTGTAGAATCTTTTCTCCGGCAGGTACTCCATAATAACTACGCATGCTAGGAGTTATGGTTAATTGCCACTTATCATTTCCTAACGAAGTCATTTTGTATTTAGCTTGGTTTACACTCCAAGACGGAGCATACTTCCAATTTCCACCACTTATATCAGTAATAACACCGGTATGTGCATACATATCGCCAGTATGACCTGATAAACCAGCAGTACCTAACGATGCATCGAATATGACTGTTACTTCATCATCCTCAGTAGGAAAAGCAGGTAGAGTAGTTACAATTTGCGCATTTAAATAAGAAAGACATAAGATTAAGTTAATAAAAATGCAAAAGAGTTTTTTCATAATATTGTGTTTTAAATTAAAGGGCCAACCAAAGGTTTTTCTTAATTGGCCCTTATTTGATAAATATATAAACTTTATTTAATTGTTAATACTATTGACTTCATATTTCTTTAAAATTTATCCAGTACAGTTTAATATCCAGGGTTCTGTACCAACATCGGATTTAAATTAAGAATTCTAGATTCGATAGGGAAAACAGTTGTATATCCATTGCTCTCGCCAGGCAGTTGTGGGCGATCAGTATACGCATCGATAAACGTACCAAATCGAACCATATCTTGTCTACGATGTCCTTCCCAAGCTAATTCACGCATACGTTCTGCTAATATATTATCAAGCGTAGCCGGTAAATCAACTGGAGTAGCACCAGCACGAGAACGTACAGCTTGCAAATCAGCATCACCACTACTACCATTGCGCACATTGGCTTCGCTACGCATCAATAAAACATCGGCAAATCTAAACAGTACTATATCATTGCTTTGCAACTTACCATCATTAGTAGCTGCCACATCGAGTTCATACTTAAACATACGCGCACCAGCAGTCTTTTCATTTGGCTGATTAGATAAATCTAACATAACATCTTCGGCCACATAGTCCAGATAGCTACCATCATCAAGTTTAATGTACTCGCCATTTGGTCCCTTTACCATACCGTAATAATACGAAAGCGCAAAACGAGGATCCTGACTAGTAGTGTTATAACCAAAAGCATCTAAAACCTCCAATGTAGCGCTTGAGCCATTCCATCCGCCTTGTCCGTAAGCCAGTCCTTGATTGTAGTGACGTGAACGAACTAGGTAAAAGAACTCATTAGTATATAATGTAGGATCCATCGGAATAGTAAAGATGTTCTCGACAGATGATTCATTGTTAGTTGAGAAGTTAGCTGCAAAACTTGATTCAAGTTTGTAGCCAAATGTATTTTCTAGTATATCGCAGTACGCTATCGTCGCTTCCCAAGCATTCATTGACTTGCCATTAACAGTAATCATGATGCTTGAACCATCAGGTTTCGAACCATCAGTCCAGTTATTATCCGAATAGATCTCTGCATTCAACGCTAACTTTGCAAGCAAGAAGTAAACTACAGGTTGAGTAATACGACCATAATATTCGCCTGTTTGATTGCTATGGGCTGTGCTTAAACTACCCACAGTTTCTTGCAATTCATTTATTACAAACTTATATACGTCATTTCTCTCTGACTGAACAACATCTTTAATCTCCACATCCGATGAAGTAACAAGTGGTATTCTACCATATAAATCTAATAGATAATAATAGAACATTGCACGAAATGCACGCACTTCAGCTAAGTAAGGAGGAATAGCTGTATTACTCGGATTTTCATCCAAAATAGATTGCATCTTGTCTATCGATTGATTGGCAAGAACTACCACCTTATAAAGATAATTCCACGAAGAATATATTAAATCATTGTTTACTCCCCAATTGTGTTGGAATATGTTTCTCCAAGCACCACCATCATTCCAGTCACCACCGCGTGTAGGAATCATCGCCTCATCGGTTGTGAAAGTATTTAAATCATAGATACCACGGTCGGTTCCTTGCAAACCACTACCACCCCAACTTGCACCTACTTGCGTATAAAGAGATGCTACAGCTGTAAGATACACTAACATTGGCGTAGAGTAAGCTTGATCTTCGGTAATCTTATCTTTAGGATGCTCCTCTAAAAAAGAGCTACAAGAAGAAAAAGCAAAAGTAACAGCTGCAATCAGCATACTATATAAAGCATATTTTTTCATAATTGCATTCTTTTAAAAGTTAATACTAAGACCTAAAGAGTAAGTTCTTGAGAGCGGATAGAAACGTTTATCGTCTATACCTAAATCTCCACTTACAACAGAACTGTTAATCATTGGCGACAAACCGGAATAACTTGTTATGGTCGCTAAGTTATTTACTGAGAAAGTAACTCGTAGACTCTTCAGATATTTCATCTTTCTACAATCCAGATTCCATCCTACAGTAACATAGTCGAAGTGTAAGTAGTCTCCTTTTTCCAACCAATAGTCTGTAACAGTTTGATCCATGATATTTCTGCTTGGTGCATCTTTCATCACATTATACGTTGGATATTGCTCCATATTCATATATGTAAGCGATGTACCATTATAAATCTTTTGACCAAACGCACCATTCATTTGCAATACAACATCAAACTGTTTCCATTTGAAGTTGATATTGGCTCCTAAATAAGTCTTAGGCATAGCCTGACCTGCAATATATCTATCGGCACCATCTTCATAGTTGATACCATCTTTGCCATCTATATCTAATGTTTTGTAAACATAGCCACCTTTAGATGCATCATATTCCAAACCATCGCTCTTAGGGAGATAGAATACACCTACCGGTTGTCCCACTAATTGATAGATTATCTGATTAGCTCCACCAATGAAACCTGCACCATTCATACCACCTAAACTCATGTATTGAGTAGGAGTCAATTCTTGTCCCATGTAGTTGCCTGATAGCGATAATAGTTTATTTCTTTGGAAAGAGACATTGGCATTAATACTCAATTCCATATCTTTATTTCGAAGAGGAACTACACCAATAGCCAACTCTATACCCGTATTTCTCATCGAGCCTAAGTTTGCCAATAATCTATCGAAAGCAAATGGAGGTACAGAAACATTGTAAGTATAGAGCAAGTCATCTGTTTTAGAGTTGTAATAGTCAAAAACAAAAGTCAACCGTTCTTCAAAGAATCCTGCATCAATACCTATATCAAATGTCTTCTTGATTTCCCATTTCAAGTCGGGATTATAGTTTTGTACAATAGCCGGAACGATATAAGGAGTACCGTTAACAGTGGTACTTTTAAAAGGTTCGTATAGCAATAAAGAGTTATAAGAGCTAATGGCATCTTGATTACCAGCCCATCCATAACCAGCTCTCAGTTTCAAGTTACTTAAGAATGAGACATCTTTCAAGAAAGCCTCTTCTTTAAGTACCCAAGCAGCAGAAGCAGATGGGAAGAATGCCCATTTATTATTGCTACCAAATTTAGAAGAAGCATCACCGCGAGCATTCACGGTAAAGATGTATCGATCATCATACGAGTAGTTGAAACGACCCATGAATGAAACCAAACTAGAGTTGTTGTAATAAGAGGTCATATCGCCCCATCGTAAGATAGCACCGGCCTTCATATTATTATAACCAAAATCATCAGTCATAAAACCGGTAACAGTTTCTCCAAATCCCGTATTGATAAGTTTTTGAATTTCTCCTAATCCTAAGAAGTTAAGATAGTTTTTACCAATTGCCTTCTTGTAAGTAAGCATTAAGTTACCAAGCAATGCTTGCGATTTATTATCACCTCTATAAGCTTCGCCACGACTACCTTGCCCCGCTTTAATAGTCATTGGTATATATTTCTTGTTCTCCTTTACATTGTAGGTAAATGACCCGAATGCACTAACTTTCAAATCATTTGTGATAGAGTAAGTAATGCGCGCGTTGGTATTGATATAGGCATTAGACTCGCGGTCGTTGATTTCTAATCTACCTAACGGATTTTGCACTTCGTTTGCATTGGCGTTTTCATCCCATAAGCCTTCTGCATTTTTATGATTGGGAAATGTAGGGTTGTATGCAGCAGCCGAATAGAATGTTTTTTGATAATCATTCAAGTATTTATTTTGCTTTAACGAAGCAAATATGCCCACTTCAAGTTTCAACTTATTATTGAACATATTCTGCATGGCATCAAACTTGGCGGTATAGTTGCGCATCCAGTTATCTTTCACGATACCTTTCTGATCAATCACCCCTACCGAAACACGATAGTTACCATCTTCATTACCATTTGAAAAAGAGATACGATGATTTTGAATATATCCTGTATGTTGCAGTTCTTTGATAAAGTTAGTACTCGCACCCATATCCAGGATATTGATACCTCTTTGTTGCGCAACACTTCTGTATTGAGCCGCACTAAGCATATCTAGGTTTCTATATACACTTTCTATACCGAAGCTACCATCATAGCTCAAGCTTTTCACACCGCTTTTACCCTTTACGGTAGTTACAACAATAACACCCGATGCACCACGCGAACCATACTGAGCTGTTTCTGAAGCATCTTTCAATACAGTAAAGTTATCGATGTCGGCTGGAGAAATGGCATTTAACATGGCTAAGTCGGCAAATACACCGTCGATAATAACCAGTGGGTCATTACCACCAGTCAATGAAGTTGTACCACGAATACGAATGGAGTTAGAAGCAGTAGGGTCGCCACCAGTCTTTGCAATGTTCACTCCTGCAACCTTGCCTTTCATAGCTGCTAGCGGATTGGCAACAACTCCAGAGTTCATCTCTTCGCGCCCCACTTTTTGAACAGCACCCGAGATAGTTCGCTGGCTACCGGTAGCATAACCAATTACAACCACATCATCAATAACCTGAGAATCTTCTTGTAGTGTAATGTCAACAACAGGAGCAGCTTTAACTTCCTGTGTTATATATCCTACATAACTAACAGAAATCATAGAACCTTCGGGAGCGCTTAGCGTGAAATTACCATCTAAATCGGTAATTGTGCCAACACTGCTACCTACTACCATTATATTAGCTCCGATGATAGGCTCACCATAAGCATCTTTTACATTTCCTTTTATAGAAATATCCTGGGCATATACACCCAACGACAAGAACATCCCCATCAGCAAGGGAAGTAACTTTACATATATCCTTAAATTTATCTGCTTCATGCAATCGAATATTAAAGTTAACATTATTAATAATTCATTTCCAACCTATAGAAAACTGATGCAAAGGGGAAAAGTTCTTAATCGTACGGCAAAAATAGATTTATTAACACAAGGATAAAGACTCGGATTATTCAAAAAGCCTATAAGCAAATTGCAAACGTTTGCGCTTATATTCAAATTATATTATATTGCATAAAAAAGATATATTTCATTAATCGGTTATTTTTGTAAAATCGAAACATACTTTTTAAAGTAGATATTTGTTATGTCTCGATAATTCATATACCTTTGATTGAAACTATTTTATTACCATGAGTAAACCGCAGATTACTATTAAAGACATTGCACGCGAATTAGGTGTGTCTCCTTCTACCGTATCTAGGGCCTTGAAAAATAATCCTGACATTAGCGAAGAAACTAGAAAACTTATCCATCAATATGCAAAAGAGCACAACTATAAACCCAATACTTTGGCTTTAAATCTGCGTACGAGCCGTTCAAACACGATTGGCGTTATTGTGCCACAATTGATTCATCATTTTTTCTCTTGTGTGCTGAGTGGTATCGAAGAAGTTGCAGCCAAAGCAGGATATAATATATTGATAGCTCAAAGCAATGAGAAGTATGATCAAGAAGTAAAAAACATTCATGCCTTTCTTGGAGCACGAGTTTGCGGTGTTATTTCTTCGTTAGCTAAAGACACATCTAGCTACGAGCATTATCAAGAACTTATCGATAACAATATACCCATTGTATTTTACGACCGTATTTGTCCGAACATCAACACCGGAAGAGTTGTTGTTGATGATTATGCAGGAGCTTTTGCAGCTGTTGAATATATGATTCAGACTGGTTGCAAACGAATATTCTTTTATAGCGCTGATTCTCATCTTGAAATCTCTAAAAACAGAAGAAATGGCTATTTAGATGCGATGCGCAAATATAAGATTCCGGTAGACGATAGCATGATTAAAATGTGTGATACGCGTGAACTTGCCATTGCCATAACGCCAGACATACTTGAAATGAAAGATAGACCCGATGGTTTTTTTGCTATCAACGATGAAACAGCTTCGGGCATTTTGTATGCATGCAAATTGATGGGGTTTCGTGTACCCGAGGAGATTTCTATTTGTGGATTTACCGATGGAGCTATTGCTCAAAATACGGATCCAAAACTAACAACGGTAGAACAACATGGTGAAGAAGTTGGTAAATCGGCTATTCACCTTTTAATCGATAAGATTGAAAATAGCGATGTAAGCAAAAATACCAATAAGATTGTTAGAACTAACTTAGTGGTAAGAGGAACTACTAAGTAAGATAATATAAGTTACCTATAAATGACTTTAAAGTAATATGATTGATAAAATAAAGATATGTAACCATAAAAACATCCCCATGTTGTTACACACAACACCCGGATGTTTTACACCACAACATCCCCATGTTTTCATACACAACATCCGGATGTTTTCACACATCAATCTACACAAATACCCTTTTAATTATTATCAATCAACATCTTACATCTAAAAAACAACCATACCAAGATATAGGATAAAAGAAAGGAACTAATTAGAATCAAAAATTAAAACTATTAAATACTCAATATCATGAAAAACAAACCCGATTTAAGTTTTTGGAAATTATGGAATATCAGTTTCGGCTTTTTTGGTGTACAGATTGCTTATGCACTACAAAGCGCAAATATCAGCCGTATTTTTGCGACTCTAGGAGCCGACCCACATAGTTTGAGCTATTTTTGGATACTTCCTCCACTTGCAGGCATCATTGTTCAACCCATTATTGGTTCTGCTAGCGACCGCACTTGGACACGTTTTGGCCGTCGTATCCCTTATCTGTTTGTTGGATCATTGGTAGCAGTATTAGTAATGTGTTTGTTGCCCAATGCAGGTAGTTTTGGTATGGCAGTAGGTACAGCTATGACCTTTGGACTTATAGCGTTGATGTTTCTTGATACTTCTATAAACATGGCCATGCAACCATTTAAAATGTTGGTAGGCGATATGGTAAACGAGAAACAAAAAGGATTGGCTTATTCTATTCAAAGTTTCTTATGCAATGCCGGCAGTCTAGTAGGCTATCTATTCCCTATCATCTTTACATGGATTGGTATAAGCAATATAGCCGAAAAAGGCACTGTGCCTAATACGGTTATCTATTCGTTTTATATAGGTGCTGCAATCTTAATATTGTGTGTTATTTACACGGTAGCCAAGGTTAAAGAGATGCCTCCAAAAGAGTATGAAGAGTTTCATGGTATCACTGCCGACGAGAAGAAAGAGAAAAGCGATATATTCTCATTATTGAAACATGCCCCTAAAGTATTCTGGACTGTAGGTTTGGTACAGTTCTTTAGCTGGGCTGCCTTTATGTATATGTGGACTTATACCAATGGTGCTATTGCCGATACTGTATGGAATACGCATGATACTCAAGCGGCAGGCTACCAAGAAGCCGGCAACTGGGTTGGTGTATTGTTTGCCGTACAAGCTATTGGTTCTGTATTGTGGGCCATTGCTTTGCCTCAATTCAAATCTCGCAAGTTTGCTTACTCACTTAGTCTTGTTTTAGGAGGTATCGGGTTTATATCAACATTCTTCTTCCACGATGAATATATGTTATTTATCTCGTATGCTTTGATTGGTTGTGCATGGGCGGCTATGCTTGCAATGCCTTTCACTATCTTGACTAATTCAATATCTGGCAAAAATATGGGCGCTTACCTAGGACTGTTTAATGGTACTATTTGTATTCCTCAAATTGCCGCTGCTCTTGTGGGTGGATTGTTGTTACACATTGTTGGTGGACGACAAATCAGCATGTTAGTATTGGCTGGTGTATTATTGATAATAGGTGCTTGTTGTGTAGTGTTCATCAAAGAAACTATTGCTCATCAAGACGAGAAGAAAGCCTAAAAAACAAACCATAATCATATTAAATAATGCATTACTTCTTAGTAATGCATTATTTTTTGTACCTTACACCACTGTAATCTTATTCAACACAAGGACTTATGAAAAGGTATATCAAAGCTAACGAATGGAGTATAATAGAAGATGAATTTCATGCAACACAATTAAGAGCATCCGAAAGTATTTTCAGTCTTGGAAATGGCCGCTTTGGGCAACGCGGATTCTTTGAAGAGACATACAGTAGCGACAGTTTACAAGGATCGTATGTAGCAGGAGTTAGCTTCCAAGATAGAACTAAAGTTGGTTGGTGGAAGAATGGTTACCCCCATTATTTCTCTAGAATACCCAATGCGCCCAACTGGAGTGGCATATATGTAAGGCTTATTGACGAAGAGGTTGATTTGGCAGTGTGGGATCTAAAACAGTTTACACGTAGTCTTGACATGAAGACTGGCATTTCATACCGCGAGTTTGAAGTTACTTCGCCTAAAGGACATAAACTCAAAATTCACGTTGAACATATCAATAGCATGGATAATCAAAATATCTGTGCTATCAAGTATAGTGTCACTTCTATTAACTATGAAGGAAAAATATCACTTGTACCTTATCTTAATAGCGATGTAGCTCACGAGAGCGCTAACTTCAATGATAAAATGTGGGACACGCTACGTGCTGAGACCAATCATGAATATGCATATATTTGGGTACAAACAAAAAAGAGAGATACACAGATATGTTGTGCCATGACATATCATTTCTATAAGAATAGCAAAGAGGTAACAACTAGTCCTATTAAAATAGAAAAGGAAAAGTTAACCGGGTTTAGTGTTGGAGCAGATGTTAAACCCGATGAGCGTGTTACACTTATTAAATATGTTGCTATTGTATCGTCGTTGTATTGCGATAAATATAATATTGTAGAGGAAACTATTCACCAAAGCAAAAATGCTAAGAAACTTGGTTGGACTTCTTTGATTGAAGCTCATAGTCTTAAATGGGATGAGATATGGAATGCCAGCGATGTAGTGATAGAAGGTGATCTAGAAGCGCAACAAGGAATACGTTATAACATATTTCAATTAAACCAAAGTTATCGTGGCGATGATCCGCGCTTAAATATCGGTCCTAAAGGATTTACAGGAGAGAAATATGGTGGAAATACTCAATGGAATACAGAGCTTTGCTGTGTACCTTTTTTCTTACTATCAACATCAGATGATACAGCAAAAAATCTTTTATTATATCGCTACAATCAATTGCCAAAAGCAATAGATAATGCAAAGAAATTAGGATTTAAGGATGGTGCTGCTCTCTACCCTATGGTAACATTTTATGGTGAAGAGTGTCATAACGAATGGGAAATAACATTCGAAGAAATTCACCGTAACAATATCATTGTATATGCTATTATGCAATACATAACAATGACAGGCGATGAGCGCTTTCTTGCAGATTATGGATTGGAAATGATGATTGCTATTTGTCGCTTTTGGAGCCAACGTATTTCTTTTTCTACTCCTAAACAAAAGTATGTGATTCTTGGTGTTACAGGTCCAAACGAATATGAGAACAATGTTGACAACAACTGGTACACCAACTATTCATGTATCGAAACATTGAAATCTACAATCAATGCTATTGATGAGGTATCAAACAAATTTCCTGATGTATACAAAAAGATAAGTGATAAAACACAGTTCAATTATCAAGAGACAGAACTGTGGCGTAAGATGATTAAAGAAATATATCTTCCAGAAGATGATAAGCTGAATATATTTGTACAACACGATGGCTACTTAGACAAAGAGCTTAAGACAGTAGATGATATTCCTAAAGAAGAAAGACCTATCAATCAACATTGGTCTTGGGATAGGATATTGCGTTCATGTTATATAAAGCAAAGCGATGTACTATTAGGAATCTATCTCTTTTATCCCAATTTTGAGTTCGAGAAAATAAAAAGTAACTTTAATTTCTATGAATCGCGTACTCTTCATGAGTCGTCATTATCACCTTATATACATTCAATATTAGCAGCACGTATTGGAGATGTAAACAAAGCATACAGATTATTCTTGCATGCCACACGTTTAGATTTAGATGATTATAACAACGAACTTCAAACAGGTCTTCATATAACAAGTATGCCCGGTAGTTGGTTAGCCATCGTTCAGGGATTTGCCGGAATGCAAATCATTGAAAACAACTTATGTTTTAACCCAATTATACCAAATGAGTGGAAAAGTTATTCTTTTAAATTAAACTACAGAAAAAGAAATTTAAGAATTAACATCAAAAAAAATGAAGTTCAAATAGAACTATTCGAAGGTAAAGATTTGAACATAAGAGTTTATAAATCTGTTTATTCAGTAAGCAAAAGTAAAATATTAAGCATTCAAATTTAATATTAGTTAATTTTATCATAACATAATATTCACTTATTACTTATTAAATTATAGTATTTATACTTTTGCTGTTTATTAATATAAACAAACGATTTGTAATCAATAAAAGTATGAAGAAAAATTTAGCAATCATGTTTACAGTTGCTTTAATGTTTGCTGCTTGTGGGCAAAAGAAAAAAGAGGCACCTGATTTTATTCGTCCCGTTAAAACAGCTATTGTAGAATCTAGCACTGAAATCAATAAAGATTTTTCGGGAATTGTAGAAGCTGTTGAATATGTAAAACTAGCCTTTAGGGTAAATGGACAAATTATTGATTTTCCTGTTATCGAAGGACAAAAGGTAAAGAAAGGACAATTAATTGCTGCAATAGATCCTAGAGATATAGCACTTCAATATGCTGCTGATAAATCTGCATATGAAACTGCTGCTGCACAATTAGAACGTAACAAAAGACTTCTTGAAAGACAAGCAGTATCAGTACAAGATTACGAGATTAGTGTTGCCAACTATCAAAAAGCTAAATCGGCTTTCGAGTTATCTACAAACAACATGAATGACACAAGATTGCTTGCTCCATTCGATGGTTCTATCGAGAAAAGAATTGCAGAAAACTACCAAAGAGTAAATGCCGGAGAAGGTATTGTTCAATTAGTAAACACTAATAAATTACGCATCAAATTTACTATCCCTGATGCATATATTTATTTATTAAGTGCGAAAGATCAAAAGTTCATGGTAGAATTTGACACTTACAAAGGTCAAGTATTTAATGCTGTACTAGAAGAATATCTTGATATGTCTGCTGACGGTACAGGTATCCCTGTTAGTATAGTTATTGACGATCCTGCATTCGAAAAAATTAAGTATGATGTAAAACCAGGCTTCACTTGCAGTATTCATTTTTCTGCTAATGTAGGTTCATTTATCGAAGAATCGATGACTGTTGTACCACTTAGTGCTATATTCTGCGAAAGCGAAGGTTCACAATTGTATGTATGGATACTAAATGGCAATAAAGTAGAACGCCGTAAAGTAAATGTATTGACCCCAACCGGAAATTCGAGTGCTTATGTTACACATGGTTTAAAACCAGGTGAGAAAGTAGTCGTTGCTGGAGTTTATCAAATTGTAGAAGGCGAAACTGTGAAAGAGCTTAATTGATAAAACTATAAAAACGTGTATTTACACTTATTTTTAATTCTATAGGTCTATACATTATATTAAAATACAATTATGAATTTAGCCAAATATTCATTAGACAACACAAAGGTTATCTACTTCTTTTTAGCCGTGCTGCTTATCGGTGGATTCTTTTCATTCGATAAACTAGGTAAGAAAGAAGATGCTCCTTTCGTTATCAAAACAGCTGTTATCATGACACGATATCCAGGTGCTGAACCAGCTGAAGTAGAACGACTGATAACCGAACCTATCTCTCGCGAAATACAAAGTATGAGCGGAGTATATAAAATCAAATCAGAGTCAATGTATGGACTCTCTAAGATTACATTTGAATTACAACCTTCATTGTCAGCATCAATTATTCCTCAAAAGTGGGATGAGTTGCGTCGTAAGGTATTAAATATTCAACCTCAACTACCTAGTGGAGCATCTACCCCAACTGTATCTGATGACTTTGGGGATGTATTCGGTATATATTACGGTTTAACTGCCGATGATGGATTTACTTATGAAGAACTAAGAGATTGGTCTGAACGCATCAAAACGCAAGTAGTAACTGCCGATGGGGTAATGAAAGTTGCAACCTTTGGCGTTCAAACAGAAGTTATAAACATCTATATTTCTGTAAACAAACTTGTTGGTATGGGAGTCGATCCTAAACAACTGGCTTCTTTGTTACAATCTCAAAATCAAATTATAAATGCAGGCGAAGTAAATGCAGGGGTACAACAACTAAGAATACTTGCTAATGGTGTATTTACGCAAGTAGAAGACATTAAGAGTCAAGTTATTACTACCAATGCAGGTCAAGTTAAAATAGGAGATATAGCTACAGTTGAAAAAGGATATATGGATCCTCCATCAACTATCATGCGTGTAAATGGTAAACGTGCTATTGGTATTGGTATATCTACCGACCCTACACGAGATGTAGTATTAACCGGTAAGAACGTAGATGCTAAGTTGCAACAGGTTCTTCCATTAATACCACTCGGTATTGAACTTGAACCTTTATATCTAGAAAACGTAATTGCAAAAGAGGCAAATGATGGATTCGTATTAAACTTGATTGAATCATTGTTGATTGTTATCGTCATTATCATGATGGTAATGGGACTAAGAGCTGGATTCTTGATTGGTACTTCTCTTATTTTCTCAATTGCGGGTACACTATTAATAATGTCTATTGTAGGTGTAGGGCTTAATCGAACTTCACTGGCTGGGTTTATTATCGCGATGGGTATGTTGGTAGACAACGCCATTGTGGTAACCGATAATGCTCAAATTGCAATAGCACGTGGTATAGATAGAAGAAAAGCACTGATAGATGGAGCAACTGGTCCACAATGGGGATTACTTGGAGCAACATTTATTGCGATTTGTTCATTCTTACCATTATACTTAGCACCATCGGCTGTAGCTGAAATCGTAAAACCATTATTTGTTGTATTAGCAATCTCTCTTAGTTTAAGTTGGGTATTAGCTTTATCTCAAACAACAGTATTTGGTAACTTTATTCTTAAAGCTAAAGCAAAAAATGCTGGTAAAGATCCTTATGATAAACCATTCTATCATAAGTTCTCGAAACTATTACGTGCACTTATCAAAAGAAAGGTTTTAACTCTAGGCACAATGGTGCTATTGTTCATCGCCTCATTAGTAGGAATGGGATTGATGCCTCAGAACTTCTTCCCATCAATGGATAAACCATATTATAAAGCAGATGTATTTTATCCAGATGGTTATAGCATAAATGATGTAGCCAATGAGATGAAACAGGTTGAAGAGCATCTATTAGGCATGCCAGAAGTGGAAAAAGTATCTATTACTTTTGGTAGTACTCCATTGCGTTACTACTTAGCATCAACATCTGTTGGTCCTAAACCTAACTTCTGTAGTATACTTGTAGAATTAAAGAGCAGTAAATATACGATTGATCACGAGGCTAAATTTGATACTTATATGAGAGAGAATTATCCAAGTGCGATAACACGTACTTCTCTCTTCAAATTATCTCCTGCAGTTGATGCTGCAATCGAAATCGGTTTTATAGGAAATAATGTAGACACATTAGTTATGCTGACTGATAAGGTGATTGAGATCATGTATCAAAATCAAAACCTTATTAATATTCGTAACTCATGGGGAAACAAGATTCCTGTATGGAAACCTATGTATAGTCAAGAACGTGCGCAACCATTGGGTATCTCACGTCAAAGCATGGCACAAAGTATTCAAATCGGTACAAACGGTATGACTATCGGAGAATATCGCCAAGGTGACCAAGTATTGCCTATTTTATTAAAAGGTGCAAATGCTACTGATTCATTCAAGATTAATGATATACGCACATTGCCTGTATTTGGAACTAGTACAGAAGCTACGACACTCGAACAAATTGTCAATGACTTCGACTTGTTATATCAATTCAGCAATTACAAAGACATTAATCGCGAAATGGTAATGATGGCTCAATGTGATGCACGAAGAGGATTCAATACAATGGCTGCTTTCAACGAAATTTGGAATCAAGTGAAAGATATGGAAGTACCTGAAGGTTATGTTATGAAGTATTTTGGCGAACAAGAAAGTCAAGACGAATCAAATGCTGCTTTGGCTGAAAACTTCCCATTAATGTTCTTCTTAATGTTTACAGTACTATTATTCTTATTCAGAACATATCGTAAACCTACTATAATCATTTTAATGTTGCCACTTATCTTTATCGGTGTTGTACTAGGATTGTTCTTATTGAATAAATCGTTAGACTTCTTTGCAACTCTAGGTTTATTAGGGCTAATCGGAATGAATATTAAGAATGCCATTGTACTCGTAGACCAGATAGGTATTGAAATGAAATCTGGTAAAGCACCAGCCGATGCAGTAATTAGTGCTACAACGAGTCGTATTGTACCTGTTGCAATGGCTTCAGGAACAACAATTCTAGGTATGTTACCATTGTTGTTTGATGCAATGTTTGGTGGTATGGCAGCTACAATTATGGGTGGTCTATTAGTAGCATCAGTTCTAACGTTGTTCGTTTTGCCAGTAGCATTTTGCGCTATTCATAAAATTAAAGCATAAGGTTTAATTATTTAATCAGTATAAAGATGAAAATTAAAATATTATCATTCATTTTGCTCGGTTTCAGTTTAAACCTTGGAGCACAAGAAGGGTTTATGAGCCTTGAAGAGTATCGTGAACGCGTAGAAGCATACAGTCAAGTGCTCAAGCAACAGAAGTTGCAAGCAGTTGGCAGTAGAGAAGCGCGTAAAGTTGCTCATACAGGATACCTTCCTCAAGTAGATATTGCAGGTAATGGAACGCTCAATTTAAGAAACCCTGATATATGGAGTGGCCCTGTGGGACAAGTAAGAAGTTATACATTTCAAGCTCAAGCAGTAGTTACACAACCATTATATGCAGGCGGTTCTATCAATGCTAAATATAAAGTAGCTAAAGACAATGAGAAGTTAGATCAACTAAGTGTTGAAATGACCATTAATCAGATTAATTATCAGAGTGACTCGTATTATTGGAGTGCTTCGGCCGCTTATGCAACTCTTCATTCGGCTATGATGTATGAAAACATCGTAAAAGAGCAATATACTCTTATTAATGAAAGATTCACCCAAGGAGCAATCAGCCGTACAGATTTGCTTATGATTTCAACTCGTTTGAAAGAAGCTGAGTTGCAATTAATCCAAGCTCGTCAGAGTTATACATTAGCGTTGCAAAAGCTAAACATATTAATGGGTGTAGCCCCAAATGCTCCTGTAGAGAACTTGAGTGCTATTAACATACCATGCGAAGATATTCAATTAATGAATCTTGACGAAGTCTTGAATAGAAGACCTGAATACGAACAGTCTTTTATTAATATTCATAAATATGAAGTACAACGCAAAGCGGCTCTTAGCCAATATAATCCACAAGTTAGTATGTCTGTTGCTGCAGGATGGTTTACAATGAGTCCAAACTTTGGGTTCCCTACTCCATTTACTCCGATAGCTAGCATGAATGTTTCTATTCCAATCTTTAGATGGGGCGCACGATTTAAAACCAATCGTGAGCAGAAAGCATATATCGCTATCCAACAGTTACAACAAAGCTATATAGCTGATAATATTAGTCAAGAGCTATCTGCTGCTACTACAAACCTAACAGAAACGTCTAAACAAGTAGATACAGCTGAATCTACTATTGCGGTAGCTAAAGAAAATCTTGATTTAATAACATACTCTTATAACGAAGGAAATGCTACAATGGTAGATGTATTGTCGGCACAGCTTTCGTGGTTGCAATCACAAAACAATCTTATCAATGCTTTACTATCGCAAAAGATGGCTGTAGCAGACTATAAGAAAGTGATTAGTACAGATGATGAAATGGAAAATCAATAATTAGATTACCATAAACGAATAAAGCTCCATTCTCTATATGAGAATGGAGCTTTATTCGTTTATATACCTTTATCTAATGACTATCCTCCTAAGAAAGATATAAGTACACCTGCTGCTACGGCCGAACCGATTACACCAGAGATATTACTTGCCATACAATATTGCAGTACATGGTTTTTTGAATCATATTTCAAGGCTATTTCATTGGCTACACGACTAGCCATTGGCACAGCACTTAAACCTGTTGCACCAATCAATGGATTAATCTTACGTGTAGAGAATAAATTGAATAGTTTTACAAAGAAGATACCCCCAGCAATACTTAACGCAAATGCTAAGAAACCACCAACAATGATACCTATAGTAGTCCAATCTAAAAAGGCTTCGGCAGTCATAGTAGCACCAACCGATAAACCTAAAAAGATTGTTGCTGTATTCATAATGCTATTTGATGCAGCATCAAATAAGCGGAATGTAGAGCTACCAATCTCTTTAATAAGATTACCAAACATCAACATACCAATCAAAGGTACCGCAGTAGGCACAAACATAGCAACCACTGTAGTAACAGCTATAGGAAATATGATTTTAAGTACTCGCATGTTCTTAATCTCATTTCCTGAAGGATGCATTTTCTCTTGTTCTTTCATATTGATGCTAAGTTCCTTTTTAGTACATAGCAAACGAACAACAGCCGGAATGATTACCGGAACGAGTGCCATATAAGAGTAAGCTGCAATAGCTACCGGTCCTAGCAAATGAGGAGCAAGTTTGATGGTAGTAAAAATAGCCGTTGGGCCATCAGCTCCACCAATAATACCAAGCGATCCTGCTTCTTTGGGAGTAAAACCAATTAATATAGCAACCAACAATACAGTAAAGATACCTAACTGTGCAGCAGCTCCAAAAATAGAAAGACGAAGATTGCGCAACATTGGACCAAAATCGGTCAATGCACCTACCCCCATAAAAATGATTGGAGGTAAGAATCCAGTCTTAATCAACATGTAATACAAGAAGTTCATAATACCTAATTCATGAGCTATTTCATGCAAAGGCATTTCCCAAATGTTTTTCATAACACCATGTACCATGACCATTCCGTTCTCGTCAGCTTGAACAACACCCATCTCACCACCAGGGAAGTTAGCCAACAGTATACCAAAAGCAATAGGAACCAATAAAAGAGGTTCGTATTGTTTCTTAATACCAAGATAGAGAAGAACAAATCCAATAAGGTACATGATTAAAAACTGCGGTTCAGCAAAGATGTTGCTGAAGGCAGTCATATTATATAATTTATCTAAAATTTCTTCCATTATCCTATAGTCATTAATACATCATCTTCAGAAACAGTCTCTCCTGAGTTTGCACAAATAGAAGTAATAGTACCGGCAAACTCAGCTCTGATGGCATTGTAAGTTTTCATAGCCTCAACATAACAAAGCACATCACCCTCTTGTACGATATCACCTACCTTCAAAGGAGCCTCTTGTGTATTCTTAGTCAAGAAGAATTTACCTTCTAATGGAGACAACACCTCTTTGCCTTGACCTGGTATTGGAGTTGGTGCTCCTTCGCTTGCAGCAGGCAAAGCAGCTTCACCATAAGCTACAGTTACTTTGTAAGCTTGACCATCAACTTGAACAGTCAATGTTTTAGGTTTAGCATCTTCGAGTGGAGATTTATCTCTTTCACGTTTACGTTTATCTACATCTTCCAAGAAATCTTCTTTCGCCTTACCGCTTCTGAAAGCTTCGTATTGAGCCGGATGCATAGCATATTCAAAGAGTTCTTCATCATCTTCTCCGCAGTCCCATTTATTCTCTTTCATCAGTTTACGATATTTATCCAATGCATCGGGATAGTTATCTTGAGGATTGCCTGTAAAGAACTTACGTCCTTCGCGCTCGGCCTTTTCAATAATCTCGGGAGCAAGATCACCAGGTAACATACCTGCTTTACCCAATATCATATCCCAAATATCATCAGCAATCATTCCCCAGCGTTCTTTGCCTTTTTCCATAGCAATTACGTTCATCATGGCCAAATTCTTAACATATTGACTGAATGGTGTAACCAATGGAGGATAACCCACACGTGGCCACACATAAGCAACTTCATTAAAGAGTTTGATAAGTAGTTGGTCTTGTGTCATAAATGGCAAGTTGTGCTTAGCCTTATATTTATTGATAGATTCAAGATTAGCCTCTAAGTCAGTCATCAAGCTACCCATCATACCTCCTGGCAACCCAGGACCAAGCAATAAAGAGTTCATCAAACGGTTTTTAGGGCTGATGTATAGTCCTAAGAAGTCATCCATAAATTCTTGAATCAAAGCACGAACCTTCATATAAGCTTCCATGTTGATTTCAGGAACTTTAAATCCAGCATCCTTCAACATAGCCTGTACACTTATAAGGTCGGCATGACCAGTACCCCAAGAAAGAGGTTCCATACCTACATCAATATAATCACATCCGGCTTCGCAAACCTCTAGAATGCTTGCCATATTTAATCCAGGGCCTGCATGACTATGATATTGAATTGCTATATCAGGATATTCAGCTTTAATATTGGCAACAATTTTGCCCAAAGAAACAGGGCGACCAACACCTGCCATATCTTTAATGCAAATCTCGTCCGCCCCTAATCGTATTAATTCCAAAGCCATTTCGGTGTAATACTCAACCGTGTGGATGGGCGAATGTGTGATACAAAGTGAGCATTGCGAAATCATTCCCGCTTCTTTAGCATAGACTATCGAAGGAGCGATATTGCGTATATCATTTAAACCACAAAAAGTACGTGTGATATCTGTGCCTTGTGCTTTCTTTACTTTATAAAATAACTTACGTACATCGGCAGGTACAGGACTCATGCGTAGACCATTCAAGGCTCTATCGAGCATATGTGTTTGAATACCGGCATCATTAAATGGTTTAGTCCATTTGCGAACAGCTATATTAGGATTCTCACCAAACAATAAATTGACTTGTTCGAAGCCTCCACCATTAGTTTCAACACGAGCAAAACAGCCCATTTCAATAATAGCAGGAGCTACTTTTAGCAGTTGATCTACACGAGGAACATACTTACCGGCACTTTGCCACATATCCCTGAATACCAAACTGAATTTTATTTCTTTCTTCATATTTCTCTGATTCTATCGTATTAAATTAAGTTACATTTTCTCGATTTTGGTAATTTTACCCTTACTCTGAGTAACTACATTTACTGCAGCGGTAATAGCTGCAAGAATGTTTCCGGGAATAGGAGCAGGAGTTTTTGCCTGTTTTGGAGGAGCCACCTCTTCGGCTGGAACGTATTTATTAACAAGTATTGTTAGCAGTTTACCAAGTATGATGATTACTAGCAATATAATAAATACAGTAACCATACCTACGGCCATCAGCCTAAAAGCTGTGCTAAGATTTTCCATATGATAATGTATTATTGATATTAAATGATTAATTTAAATTTTGCCCAAATTAGCAATAATTTAGATATATATTAACATTTACAAAGATAAAAATTGCTAAATAACATATGGAGTTCACAAATAAATGACACAAAAAAAAGGATTAGCAGCCTATTATAAAGCTACTAATCCTTTTATAAATCTTTCAACAACTAGTCTGTTAGAATTCGCTCGAGAAGTGGAATTTAATATTTTTGAAATCCATCTGAGCCATTTGCAACACATAGTTAGAGTCGGCAAGGAATACATCTCTACCCTCTTTATCTTTTGCCATGAATTGATATTTACGCTTCTTGAATGCTTCAAGTTCTGCTTGATCATCACTTTCAATCCAACAAGCTTTGTATAGACTGATTGGTTCCCAGCGACAAGATGCATTGTATTCGTTCAACAAACGATATTGGATAACTTCGAACTGAAGTTGACCTACTGTACCGATAATCTTGCGACCGTTGAATTGATTAACAAACAACTGAGCCACCCCTTCGTCCATCAATTGGTCGATACCTTTAGCCAATTGTTTTTGTTTCATTGGATCTGCGTTCTCAATGTATTTAAACATTTCAGGAGAGAAACTTGGCAAACCACGGAAGTGAAGCATTTCGCCTTCGGTCAATGTATCACCAATCTTGAATGTACCATTGTCTGGCAAACCGATAATATCTCCTGCATAAGCCTCATCAATCGTTGTTTTGCGTTGAGCCATAAACTGAGTAGGCGAAGAGAAACGCATGGTCTTATTGTGACGCACATGCGTATAGGGAGCATTACGAGTAAACTTACCAGAGCAAATCTTACAGAATGCGATACATGAACGGTGATTAGGGTCGATGTTGGCTGTAATCTTGAAGATGAAACCAGTAAACTTAGGCTCATCAGGACGAACTTCACGCTCTTCGGCTACTACAGGACGAGGACTTGGTGCGATTTCTACAAAGCAGTTCAATAGTTCTTGTACACCAAAGTTGTTTAGTGCAGAACCAAAGAATACCGGAGCACACTCACCATTTAAATAAGTTTCTTGATCGAACTCAGGATATACACCTTCGATTAGCTCAAGATCCATACGCAACTTATCAGCAAGTGTTTCGCCGATGTGGTTGTCCAGTTCTGTAGAGTTAACATCCACTTCAACCTTCTCTGTTACCATCTGTTTTGATGGTTGAAATAGGTCGAGTTTATTCTCATATATATTATATACCCCTTTGAAACGAGCCCCTTGTTCGATAGGCCATGACAAAGGACGTACTTTAATCATTAATTCCTCTTCAAGTTCATCAAGCAAATCGAATGGATCTTTACCTTCGCGGTCCATTTTATTAACGAAAATGATTACCGGAGTATTACGCATACGACAAACTTCCATCAGTTTGCGTGTTTGAGTTTCCACCCCTTTTGCACCGTCTACTACAATGATTACACTATCTACAGCAGTAAGTGTGCGATATGTATCTTCAGCAAAGTCTTGGTGACCGGGAGTATCAAGAATATTGATTTTATAATCTTGGTAATCGAACTCCATCACAGAGGTTGTTACCGAAATACCACGTTGCTTCTCGATTTCCATCCAGTCAGACGTAGCAGTCTTTTTAATTTTATTGCTCTTCACAGCACCTGCCACTTGAATCTGTCCACCAAAAAGAAGTAACTTTTCAGTCAACGAAGTTTTACCGGCATCAGGGTGAGCAATGATGGCGAATGTACGCCTTCTTTGTATTTCGTTTAAATTTGCCATTCGATTATAATCGTCAGTAATAATATTTATTGGTTTAATAGTGAGATACACTGAGCCAAGCTCTTTTCCCAATGAGGTATCTCAACACTATAAGTCTCTTTAATTTTTGTTTTATCCAGCACTGAGAAGTGCGGACGTGTAGCTTTTGTAGGATAATCGACGCTGTGAAGCGGAAGCAATTCACATCCTTCGATACCTGCAATGCGATGTATTGCAACGGTAAAGTCATACCAAGAGCATACTCCTTCGTTGCTAAAATGATAAATGCCAGGCACAAACTCTTTGTTGAGGATAGCGAATATAGCTATTGCCAAATCGCGTGCATAAGTCGGAGTTCCTACTTGATCGAATATCACACCTAGTTTATCTCTCTCTCGGCCCAATCGTAACATTGTTTTCACGAAGTTATTGCCAAAAGTAGAATACAACCAAGATGTACGAATAATGACCGATTGAGTACAAGCCTTCAGAACAGCATCCTCTCCAGCCAGTTTCGTATAACCATATACAGACTCCGGACAAGTTAAATCGGTCTCTACATAAGGCAGATAAGATTTACCATTGAAAACATAGTCGGTAGATATTTGAATCATGGCAGCTCCATTTTGTTGAGCAGCCTTAGCTAAGTATCCGGGAGCGATGTGATTAATTTGATCGCAAGCATCTTTATGATCTTCAGCACTGTCTACTGCCGTATATGCAGCACAGTTTATAATAAGTTGAATTGCATTGGTTAGAACAAACTCATTGACAGCCTGTTCATCGCATATATTCAACTCTTGCACATCGGTAAAGAAATAAGTATGATTAGGATAGGTATCGGCCAATAATTTAATTTCATTACCTAACTGTCCATTGGCTCCGGTAATAAGTATATTCATAATTATTCTTCGAATTTCAATTCACCTTTTTTCTCTTTATCGTAGTAGTTAGCAAGCATTGACAAGAAACTGCTGATAGCATCAATTGCCTTTGCAGTCTCTTCGCTGATTGTTTTCTTTTGAAGACGCAATAAGAAGATACCATATAGAGCCTCAAAACAAGTTTCAAGTTCTGGTTCTTCCTTGTTACCATTTTTACTTCGCAACTCAACTATAAAAGGCAACGCCTTAAAATAGGCTGCACTATAAAAAGGAAATTTCGATGAAGCTATGAGTTGTTTGTGCAAATCGGTCAATTGAATAATAACATTCTTATTAATCTGCAAATGACCATGCTCAACTACCCCTTCATCGCGCATCATATCAATAAGCTCTTTGTACCATGTGCGCACCTCTTCTTTACCCTCTTCAGGATATCGAGCAATGATCGAATCTTCCATTGCATCCAAGTCACACTTGTTTGCACGAATTAAGTCTTCGACTTGCCACATATAGATAAGATATTCAGCGATATTTCTTTCGCGAAGTTGTTGGGCCAATTTCATCTCGTTTTCTCCTATTTAAAAGATTCCTATTAATATAATGATTCGCCAAGCAAAGTATATATCAAACCACCTATTGATACAACCATTACAATTGTACCGATGATGCGATTTAAAATCCAAATGCCACGCAAGTTGAATTTCTTTCGTAGTTTATTCACACAAAATGTGATACCCAACCACCAAGCCAATGCCCCAATAGCAATACCTAAATATCCTGAGATAGTCTCAGAAAGCAATACACCGGGTTGCAAGAAAGAAAATCGGGCAAAAAGACCAATAAACAAGAAAATGATAAGCGGGTTTGAAAGTGTTACCAAAAAAGCAGTAACAAAGTTATGCAGATAAGTGCCCTTACTTGAAGATACGGGACGTATAGACTGCACCGGATTGCTTCGGAATGTATAAATACCAAAGATCAGAAGCATGACACTACCCAATAACTGTAAGTAAAATATATTTTTATCTATATAATCAAAGATAAAACTCATGCCATAACCGGTAAGCAAAGCATAAGCAATATCGCTAATTGATGCACCTAATCCGGTTATAAAGCCATACCATCGTCCTTTATTTAATGTTCTCTGTATACACAATACGCCAACAGGCCCCAAAGGCGCAGATACAATGACGCCAATAGCAAAACCTTTTATTAATATATCTAATATAGTAACTGTTTCAAGCATGCCGCAAATATCGTACTTTTTTACGAGAACATGTTAAATTGTTAACGTTTTTTCGAGCATCTGTATTATACTATCTCGATTTTAATCAAACATTTAATACATAACACATCTTCGACAACACCGATAATAAAGTTATTCGTTCATCTATTTATAAACAGTAGCCAAAGAATAAGAGTTCATTCTGAGAGATAGAATCAGCTACTTCTTGCCACCCTATTGACAATGTTTTGCCAACCCACTGGCAAGAGTTTGCCTATATGATGGCAAAACATTGCCAGTGGGTTGGCAACAACTTCTTTTTGTTGTTTAATGATTTTAGCTGACTACTTTATAATTTATTTATAAAACAGGATGACTGATATTTGGTTATTCTTAAACAAGATTGACTTATCAAACGTCTGACATTAAATTTAGCAAACTATAATTTAATCTGTTTTATTTTTTGCCACCAATGAAATTGTCTATCTTTGCGGCCGAAAAGGAAGTCGCACTTTTCAAGTGTAAAAACATAATAACGACATATACAACATGATTCTTTTTTTCAGAACTCCCGCTACAAGCGTGATTGCCGTAGAAAGCAGTCAACCAATCAGTCAGGAAGACAGTAAAAAACTTTGTTGGCTATTTGATAATGCCACAGTCGAAAACGAAGACGATTTAAAAGGTTACTTCGTAGGTCCACGTCGCGAAATGATTACTCCTTGGAGTACCAATGCGGTAGAAATCACTCAAAACATGGGAATCGACGGCATCATCCGCATCGAAGAATACTTCCCGGTAAAAGACGAAAACGCTGAGTTTGACCCAATGCTTCAACGCATGTATCACGCTCTTGACCAAAACGTTTTCACTACTAATCGCCAACCAGAACCAATTCTTTACATCGAAGACCTTGAAGCTTACAACGAGCAAGAAGGTTTAGCTCTTTCTAAAGAAGAAATGGACTATCTGAAAAAGGTAGAAGGTGACTTAGGTCGTAAATTAACAGACTCTGAAGTTTTTGGTTTCGCACAAATCAACTCGGAGCACTGCCGTCACAAAATCTTTGGTGGAACTTTCGTTATCGACGGAGTTGAACAAGAATCATCTCTTTTTGCGATGATCAAAAAGACTACTAACGAAAATCCTAACCGTATTGTATCGGCTTATAAAGATAATGTAGCCTTTGCAGAAGGTCCGGTTATCGAGCAATTCGCACCTGCCGATCATTCTAAATCAGACTATTTCCAAATTAAAGATATCAAGAGTGTGATTTCTCTTAAAGCAGAAACTCACAACTTCCCTACCACTGTAGAGCCTTTCAATGGTGCTTCAACTGGTACTGGTGGCGAAATTCGCGACCGTATGGGTGGAGGTAAAGGTTCATGGCCTATTGCAGGTACTGCAGTTTACATGACTTCTTACCCACGTACAGATGTAGATCGCATTTGGGAAGAGACTCTTCCTGTTCGCAAATGGTTATACCAAACTCCTGAGCAAATCTTAATCAAGGCTTCAAACGGTGCCAGCGATTTCGGAAACAAATTCGGTCAACCACTTATCTGTGGTTCTGTATTGACTTTCGAACATGCCGAAAACGATGAAGTTTACGGTTTCGACAAAGTTATCATGCTTGCCGGTGGTGTAGGTTATGGTGCTAAACGCGACTGTTTGAAAGGTTCGCCAGAAACAGGCAACAAGGTTGTATTGATTGGTGGTGATAACTACCGTATCGGTCTTGGTGGTGGTTCTGTATCATCTGTAGACACAGGTCGTTACAGCAGCGGCATTGAGTTGAATGCTGTACAACGTGCCAACGCAGAGATGCAAAAACGTGCTTACAATGTAGTTCGTGCTCTTTGCGAAGAAGAAAACAACCCGGTTGTTTCTATCCATGACCACGGTTCGGCCGGACACGTAAACTGTCTTTCTGAACTTGTTGAGGAGTGTGGTGGTGTAATCGATATGAGCCAATTGCCTATCGGCGACAAAACTCTTTCGGCTAAAGAAATCATTGCTAACGAATCGCAAGAACGTATGGGTCTTCTTATCAAAGAAGAAGCTATCGACCATGTACGCAAGATTGCTGAACGCGAACGCGCTCCGATGTATGTAGTTGGTGAAACTACCGGAGATCACCGTTTCTCGTTCCAACAAGCTGATGGTGTTCGTCCATTCGACTTGGCTGTAGAACAAATGTTTGGCTCATCGCCAAAAACATATATGATTGACAAAACTGTTGAGAGACATTATGCAATGCCTCAATACGAATTGTCTGATCTTCATGAATACTTGACAAACGTGCTTCAACTTGAAGCTGTGGCTTGTAAAGACTGGTTAACTAACAAGGTAGACCGTTCGGTTACAGGTAAGATTGCTCGCCAACAATGTCAAGGTGAAATTCAATTGCCATTGAGTGACTGTGGTGTAGTTGCACTCGACTTCCGTGGCGATAAAGGTATTGCTACTTCTATCGGTCATGCTCCACAAGCTGCATTGGCCAATCCTGCTGCCGGTTCTGTATTGGCAGTAAGCGAAGCGCTTACCAACTTAGTATGGGCTCCATTGGTAGATGGTATGGATACTATCTCGCTTTCGGCTAACTGGATGTGGCCTTGCCGTTCTCAAGAGGGTGAAGATGCTCGTCTTTATACTGCTGTTAAGGCATTGAGCGATTTCTGCTGCACACTTCAAATCAATGTACCAACAGGTAAAGACTCATTGTCAATGACTCAAAAATATCCTGATGGCTCTAAAGTTGTTTCTCCTGGAACAGTAATCGTTTCGGCGGGTGCAGAGGTTTCTGATGTGAAGAAAGTAGTATCTCCTGTAATGGTAAACGATGCTAAATCGACTTTATATCATGTTGATTTCAGCTTTGACACATTGAAATTGGGTGGTTCTGCTTTTGCTCAATCATTGGGCAAAGTAGGCGACGATGTTCCAACTGTACAAAACGCTGAATACTTCCGCGATGCATTCTTGGCTGTTCAAGAATTAATTCATAAAGGTTTGATTCTTGCTGGACACGATATCTCTGCAGGTGGTTTAATCACTGCTCTACTTGAGATGTGTTTCGCTAATGTTGAAGGTGGTATGGAGATTGATTTAGACAAAATCAAAGAAAACGATTTAGTAAAAATCTTATTCGCCGAAAACCCAGGTATCGTTATCCAAGTAGCTGATAAAAACAAAGAAGCTGTTAAGAAGATTCTTGAAGATGCAGGTATTGGCTTTATCAAATTGGGTAAACCAAGCGAAGAGCGTCATATCATGGTATCTAAAGAGGGTGCTACTTATCAATTTGGCGTAGATCATATGCGCGAAGTTTGGTATTCATCTTCTTACCTACTCGACCGTAAACAATCAATGAACGGTTGCGCTAAGCAACGTTTTGAAAACTATAAGATGCAACCATTAGAGTTCGCATTCATGCCTGAGTTCACTGGTAAGCTTTCTCAATTTGGCCTTACTCCTGAACGTCGTACTGCAAGTGGTGTTCGTGCTGCTATCATTCGCGAAAAAGGAACTAACGGTGAACGCGAAATGGCTTATTCATTATATCTAGCAGGTTTCGACGTGAAAGATGTTACAATGACTGACTTAATCAGTGGTCGCGAAACATTGGAAGACGTAAACTTGATTGTATATTGTGGTGGATTCTCTAACTCAGACGTTCTTGGTTCGGCTAAAGGCTGGGCAGGTGGTTTCTTGTTCAACCCTAAAGCGAAAGAGACACTTGATAAATTCTATGCTCGCCAAGATACATTGTCTCTAGGTATCTGTAACGGATGTCAGTTGATGATGGAATTAGGTCTTATCAATCCAGAACATGAGAAGAAGGGCAAGATGCTTCACAACAACTCACACAAGTTTGAATCTACTTTCGTTGGAGTTACTATCCCAACAAACCGCAGCGTTATGTTCGGTTCATTGAGTGGAAGCAAATTGGGTATCTGGGTTGCTCATGGTGAAGGCAAATTCTCTCTTCCTTACGAAGAAGACAAATACAATGTGGTTGCTAAATACTCTTACGATGAGTATCCTGCTAATCCAAATGGCTCTGACTATTCGGTAGCTGCTTTGGCAAGCGAAGATGGTCGCCACTTGGCAATGATGCCTCACTTAGAAAGAGCTATCTTCCCATGGCAAAATGCATATTATCCAGCTGATCGTAAGAACAGCGATCAAATCACTCCATGGATGGAAGCATTCGTTAATGCACGTCTTTGGATTGAAGATAAAACTAAATAACCAACGTTATTTATCAAAAACTTTCATAAAAGGTTCTTGTACTGTAATAGTACAAGAACCTTTTATATTTCAACACTATAACTATGTTTTTCTTTCAGACTACAATAAAAACTACATAATTTAATGTAAATATTAAAATATAGCCATCTTTTCTATAAAGAAAATAAATTTATATAATTTATAATTATTACTTTTGTAATGCAAACAAACTTTCTTTATAGATTCAAGATAACCTATAACTCTTTTACATATGAGATATTACTTTTTATTATATTTCATAATTATATCAATTCCTTCATTAGCCCAATCATTCAAATATATTGGCCCTGAAGAGGGACTGAGCAATAGAAGAGTTTATCACATCGAAAAAGACCAAAAAGGATTCATGTGGTTTCTTACTCGCGAAGGTATAGATCGCTATGACGGTAAGAATATCAAAAACTATAAACTACAAGATGGATTTGATGAAGTAAAACCTATATACTCTCAATGCTGGATGCATACAGATGGAGTAGGTAATCTTTATGTTGTAGGTAATGAAGGTAGGCTCTTTAAATACGATAATATATATGATCTATTTAAAATAGTCTATCGCACTCCTAAAATCACAACAGACAATGATAAACTTGCAAAGATTAATTATAGCTTTATTAATCCGAATAATACCATCTGGTTGTGCACTGACAAGTTTATTTATATATGGAATATAGCTACAAAAAGATCTTCAATTGTAGCAAATTCAAATAACTTCCAAGTAAAAAGTATTGCTCCCATAAACGAAACTCACTATTTTATCGGAACAAACGATGGGTTACACTATGCCGAATTAATAAATGATTCATTAAAATCTTTAGAGGTAACTAACATTGTTATTGATAACCAAAAAATACCTGTTAGCTCTTTATATTATGATAAAGAAAATGATAAACTGTTGGTAGGAACACCTGGATATGGAATAACAGTTATTAAAAACCTTAAAGACTTAAATAGCAAAGATGCATTCATCATTGATGGGACAAGCATCAATTCATTTGAAGAATATATTAACAATCAACTATTAATATCAACTGATGGTAATGGTGTATATATTATGAATAAAGACACCGAGGAGACAAAGCCATTTTTAGTTACCAATCATGATTCAGAAATTGGAATGAACGGCAATACTATAAAGGATCTATTAGTTGATGAAGAAAATAGAATCTGGATGTGTAATTTCCCAATGGGGGTAACGATATACGAGAAAGGATTTTCAAATTATAAATGGATTAAACATTCTATAGGCAATAGACAATCAATAGTTAATAACAGAATTAGTGCCATAACTAAAGATAGTGAAGGCGATATTTGGTTTGCTACAAGCAACGGTATCAGTCTTTATAAAACCAATGATAACAGCTGGCACTCCTTTTATAGTTCGTTTGATAATCATAATAATACTTGTATACAATTTCTAAGTATTAATGAAGTAAGCCCAGGTGTTATCTGGACTACCGGTTATGATTCGGAAATATATAGCATCAATAAAAAGGATTTCAAAACTAATACAGTAAAACTAAATCATAGCGTTGACAAGATTAGCAATCCAGATAGCTATATCAGATCAGTATATAAAGACAGCGAAAGTAATATATGGCTAGGCGGAGAACATAGACTTAGAAAAGTAAACCCGATTACTCTTGATGTTGAACTTTATGACATTCCAAGAACAATATGTATTATCGAAAAGGATCACAAACATCTTTGGATAGGTACAATGAATGGGTTATTCTTATTAAATAAGAATAGCAAAGAGTTAACTCCCATCACAATACCTGCCGAATCTAATTATATCTACTCCTTATTGCAGAATGATCAAGGTCAACTATATATTGGAACTAGTGGTTCAGGATTGTTGATATATTCTCACGAAACTAACGAGTTTAATCACTTTCATACTAATAACACATCATTAATATCAAACAGCATTTGTACAATTCTATCGAATGAAGATTATTCTGAAATTATTATTGGTACAGAGAATGGATTGACAAGGTTTTATCCTAACGAAAAAAGATTTAGAAACTGGACCAAAGATCAAGGATTAAAACCTATCTACTATAATTCAAGTTCGGGTGTTTATTGTGGCAATAACTATTATATCTTAGGAACCAATGATGGGGCTATCTTATTTGAAAGAAGTTCAGAGAACCCGAAGTATTATAAAAATAAGATGGTGTTATCTGATTTCAGGTTATTTTATGAAACAGTATATCCAGGCGACAAGAACTCTCCATTAATCAATAATATAGATGATACAAAATCTATTACATTAAATCATAATCAAAATATCTTTTCTTTAGAGATATCTTCGATAAATTATACATACCCATCGGATGTATTATACACATGGAAGCTTGAAGGGTTTTATAACAAGTGGCGTAGATTAGGAAAAGACAACATCGTAAGATATACCAATTTAAGTCCAGGCAAATATAAACTACATATTAGAGCTGTGTCTAATGAAAACAAACAAATAGTACTTGAAGAAAGATCTATTGATATCAACATTAAAAAGCCTATATGGAAAACGATTTGGGCTTATATCATTTATTGTCTGTTATTAGCTTATATTGCAGCTATGATAATGAGATTCCTCTACATGAGAAAACAAAAAGATATCTCAAATGAGAAGATTCAATTCTTTATTAATTCTGCACATGATATTAGAACACCTTTAACCTTGATAAAAGCTCCACTCGAAGAAATACGAGAAAAGGAACTTCTTACTCATAATGGTATGTCTAATGTGAATGTGGCTTTAAGAAACGTAAACTCATTACTACGTTTAACTACAAATCTGATAAACTTCGAAAGGACAGATGTATACTCATCTGACTTATATATTTCAGAAAATGAACTTAATAGTTACATCACAGATATATTTCAAACATTTAGATCTTTTGCTAATTCTAAAGATATAACCTTTACTTACGAAAGTAATTTCAAATTTCTAAATGTATGGTTCGATAAAGATAAAATGGATTCTGTTTTAAAGAATATAATATCGAACGCATTAAAATATACACCCAACAATGGTGAAGTCCATATTATAGCAACCGAGAGCAATGATAATTGGACAGTAGAAGTTCAAGATACAGGCATAGGTGTACCTGCTAGTGAACAAAAAAGATTATTTAAAACTCACTTTAGAGGATCAAATGCAGTAAACTCAAAAATAACAGGAAGCGGCATAGGTTTAATGCTTGTTTGGAAATTAGTACGTTTACATGGTGGTAAAACTCAATTCTCGAGTGTTGAGTCAAAGGGAAGTAGCATGAAGATTACAATCCCTAAGAAGTCATCTAAACTTAACAAAGCACACATTGCGAAGAAAAGTAAGGACACTAGTTTTGTTACAGACATTGATTCTTATGATGAACCAACTAATAATTATCAAGATGTTAAACAAAATCTAGAGCATGAAAATCAACGTATACTAATTGTTGAGGATAATGATGAACTTAGAACCTATTTAAAAAACACATTATCAGAAGTATATATTATTCAAACTTGTGAGAATGGCAAAGATGCATTGACAATTATCAAAGAATATAAACCAAACCTTATTATTTCTGATATTATGATGCCAGAACTAAGAGGTGATGAACTTTGTAAAATTGTAAAGAGCAATATTGAGACATCTCATATACCTGTTATACTTTTGACTGCATTAAGTGATGAGAAAAGTATATTAGACGGTATCAATATTGGGGCAGACGAATATATTACTAAACCATTTAATATTGGTATTCTTAAAGCAACAATTACAAACATATTAACCAATAGGGCGCTCTTAAATAAAAAATATACTAATTTTGAATCGCAAGAAGAAGAGCCAAGCATCAACTACACTTCAGATATTGATTGGAAGTTTATCGCAGCTGTTAAGAAAAGCGTAGAAGACAATATGGATAATCAAGCCTTCAATGTAGACATCTTATGTAACTTGTTAAATATGAGTCGCACTAGTTTCTACAATAAAATAAAGGCATTAACCAACCAAGCTCCCGCTGATTATGTTAGATTGATACGTTTAAACAGAGCAGCAGCTCTACTCAAAGAGAGAAAATATTCTATTATAGAGATTGCTGAGATGACTGGCTTCAATGATGCTAAATACTTTAGAGAAGTATTTAAAAAACATTTCAAAGTAAGCCCTAGCAAATATGCCAAAGAGGATACTGAAGAAAAAGCAAAAAAGGATATAGATAAAATAGAATAATGAATATATATTTAGAATCATTCGGTATATTTTTTAAGATTGGAGCTTTCACGATTGGCGGTGGCTATGCGATGGTTCCATTAATAGAGAATGAAATTGTAACAAAAAGAAAATGGCTAAGTCAAGATGATTTTATGGACTTATTAGCCATCTCTCAGTCTGCTCCCGGTATATTAGCAGTAAACATCTCCATCTTCATTGGGTATAAGTTAAGAGGCATTCGTGGCAGTATGGTAACTGCATTGGGAACAATACTTCCCTCGTTCCTTATAATATTAGCGATTGCTTTATTTTTTAGTAACTATCAAGATAATGTATATATTGAGCGAGTATTTAAAGGCATTCGTCCAGCAGTAGTAGCGTTAATTGCTGCACCTACCTTTACAATGGCCAAGTCTGCAAAGATTAACAGATATACGATATGGATACCTGTAATATCTGCTTTATTAATTTGGTTGCTCGACTTCTCACCAATCTGGATTATACTTATGGCAGGTATAGGCGGATTTGTATGGGGTAAATGGGGAGTAGGATTTTATAATAAACTAAGAAAATAGAAGCATATCATGATATACCTACAATTATTTTATACGTTCTTTAAAATCGGATTGTTCGGTTTTGGTGGTGGTTATGCCATGCTTTCAATGATACAAGGCGAAGTTGTGACTCGTTATGGATGGCTTACCGCACAAGAATTTACAGATATTGTGGCTATTAGCCAGATGACACCCGGACCAATTGGTATCAATGCAGCTACTTATGTAGGTTTCACTGCAACAGGAAGTGTTTTAGGATCTATATTGGCTACATTTGCAGTTATTCTTCCATCGTTTATATTGATGTTGACTATCAGCAAATTCTTCTTGAAATATCAGAAACATCCTGTAGTAGAAGCTGTATTTAGTGGATTGCGACCAGCCGTAGTGGGTTTATTGGCATCGGCTGCACTGGTATTGATGACAAATGAAAACTTTGGTTCGCCAACCAATGATACTTATCAATTTATTGTCAGTGTTGTTATCTTTTTAATTGCATTTATAGGAACCCGTAAGTATAAGGTAAATCCTATATTAATGATATTGGCATGCGGTCTAGCAGGATTCTTCTTATATATGTAAGAAGAATCTAACTCTCTTTTTTCTTTTTCAATCGGCCACTCTTCTTCAACGCTTCGGTAATAATCCATTGAAGCTGACCGTTTGTACTACGAAACTCATCGGCTGCCCATTTCTCGATAGCATCCATTGTTTCGCTATCTACACGGAGTACAAAACTCTTTGTTGAAGATTCTTTTTTAGCCATATTCTATTGCACTAACTTACCGTTGATAAAGTTGACAATATCCATTATTACATATTGAGCAACAGGAGCATAGTTATTATATTCCAATGGAGTCGATTTACCTGAACCCTCTTGCATCATATGGTTTAGTTTTGGATATGATTTAAATTGAGCATTTTTATTTTGTCTCAATCCCATGCGCCAATTACCAAAATCTTGCATAGTTACCTGATAATCTCTCTCGCCTTGCAATATCAATATAGGTAGTTTTAGCTTCTTAGCTGTCTCGACAGAATTGTAAGCTGATTGAAAGTCACGATAACTTTGTGGTAAACTACTCATTATTTTATCTGCTTCAGCTTTCGCATCTACTTGTTTTCCATTCAACGAGGCCAAATAAGTTATTTGATCAATAAGCGTTTCTTGGAAATCGCGTGTCAAACCAGCCAAAGAGATTATCCCTGCAAGTTTGTCCGCATCACCTGCTTTCTCCGCTATACGAGGAACAAGAGTTCCACCTAAACTATGACCTAACACATATACGCGATTGCCATCAATACCCGGCAATGTTTTAGCCAATTCGGTAGCAGCAATAGCATCATCAACAACCTCATCATCGTATGTAAACGACTCTACGCTAGTCATTGCCTCACCCTTATATACATAAGTTCTCTTATCATAACGTATCACAGCTATGCCTTGTTCCGCCAATCCCCATGCTAATTCACGAAAAGGTTTAAGAGGACCGATTGTCTCATCTCGATCGTGTGGGCCGGAACCATGCACCAATATAACCACCGGTACATTTCCAACAACATCTTTAGGCATAGACAAAGTACCGGGAAGCTGAAACTTCCCGGAATTAATTACGATATCTTTTTCTTCTACTTTCGTTTTATCAAGCTCTTTGCCCTGAAAAGAAACTTGTGGAGCAGGTGCAGGTTTAAAATGTATGCCCGAACACAAACCATCTTCATTAATCACAACTACTAATTGAAGCGTGTAGTTTGCAAACTTCAAATCAACATAATAAATTGGAGAACCACCTATATCACCGGTCTTCCATTCTCCTTGCGATTCAAACTTACCCACTTGAGCCTCCAATTGTCTCCACATGATACTAAATGCTTGTGCAGTAACATGGCTTTGCACATCAGAATTACACTCTTTCCAAGCGTTTTCACCTTCACCAGCTTTAATCCATTCTAGCATTTGTTGCGCTTTCTTTAGTCCATCGGCATTAACTTGAGCCACAAGCATACTAGAAAATAAACTAGCTATAAAAAGCATCAATACACATCTTTTCATAATACAATATATTAATGATTCAAAGTACCCGTATTCAAAACCGGTTGAGCAGCCTCATCAGCACACAATACAACTAAAAGGTTGCTTACCATAGCAGCTTTCTTATCTTCATCCAATTCAACAATCTCTTCATCAGAAAGTTTCTTTAATGCCATCTTTACCATACTCACAGCACCTTCTACTATCTTTTCGCGTGCAGTAATAATAGCAGATGCTTGTTGACGACGCAACATAACCGCAGCAATCTCTGGAGCATAAGCCAGATAGTTGATACGAGCTTCAATTACTTCCATACCAGCCATTGCCAAACGTTCATTTAGTTTTTGCACTAAAAGTTCATTTACCTCTTCACCATCAGAGCGAAGTGTAATTTCGCGTGTATTCACATCACTATCATCATAAGCAAACATACCGGCTACTTGTCTAAGAGCAGCATCACTTTGAATTTTTACAAAGTTTTCGAAAGCACCCATTCTACCGGCAACAGTAACAACAGCAGCTTGTCCTTGTGTTCCCATAGCCATCGTTTGCGAATCAATTTCGAACAAAGCCTTATAGGTATCTTTTAGTTTCCATACCAAAACAAGACCAATTAATATAGGATTACCAATTTTATCATTTACTTTAATTGGTTCAACATCGAGGTTACGCGCACGAAGCGATACTTTCTTTGCTGCAAGAAACGGATTTACCCAGAAGTAACCTGTTTGAGTAAATGTACCCACATATTTACCGAAAAACACCATGGCACGTGCTTCATTAGGCTCTAACATAATAAAACCACAAAATCCGATGAATGCACACACAAGAGCAACAACGGCTAAGACTTTAACAAAAACATCAAAGCCAGAAGATCCAATAGTAAAGAAGAATGAAGTAACAGATGCTGCGATAACTATTAAAATTACAAATAGCATTACAAATCCACTTACTTTAAAACCGTTAAATTCAATTTCTTTCATATTCATATAATTTAATTTAATGATATCATTTTGATATCACAAATATATCAACCTCTATAATAACAACAAAATAAAAAGAGATAAAACAGAAACAAACTTATGTTAATAAACGTTATGTATTAAGTACATACAATAACTATGTAAAACCTTAATGTAAATAATATCTAATAAAACAAACTAATTTTATAATAAATCTCTATCTAATGATGAAATTAAAAAACTTCAAACCGCATTTAGTAGTAGCCATTGCTACAGGATTATTCCTTTTTAATAGTTGTACGGAAAACCTGAAAGACGATTTTGACTTAGACAAAGCCAAAGAAGTATTTGATGAAACCTTCCCTATTAAAAACGTGGACCCAAATCATGATTGGAAAACTACTCAGAAAAAAACAATCAATGTTAGATCTTATGGTGATGTAGGAGAAACTTATCGAATCACCGTATTCGACAGTAATCCTTTAGATACTAAAGCCAGTGCAAACATGCTTATACATGGATATGTAAGCAACAGTTTAGTGTTAAACACACCTTTCGACTGTCCTACCATTCAAAAGAGTGTCTTTGTAATGCGTACTGACTCGAAGAATCGAAGCATTGTGAAACATGTACTTGTTGACGATAACATTACCAATGTAACTTTTGGTGCTCCACAAGTAGCAAGTCGTGCAAATACAAGGACCGATGATGTAGTTATAGAAACTCAAGAAGCGCCTTTCAGTCTAGATGAGCTAAATACCGCTATGGCCAATGCCATTGAACTGACTGAAGGCGTGATACTCGAACCAAGTAGCGTGTACAAGATATCTGCCGGAACAACTTTCACCTCGTATATACAAAGTTGGAAAGTGGGATCAAATAGAACTAAAATATTAGTTTACGGTAAATGGGAATATCCTACAAAGCAGAGTTCAGGCAATTCTGGTTACTTAGGAATTGAAGCTGGAGTAGACATCTGCATTATGCCTGGTGGCGAATTGGCAGTACCAACTGATAGCGAGATGAAATTCAATAACTCATCACGTTTAGTTAACTATCCTAATGGTAAGATAAGCGGTGATTGCATATACTTAGCAAACGGTTCTAGCAATATAATGAACTATAATGTAGGAGATATCACGCTTAAACAATTGCATATAGATACTAATGGTTATCTATACAATTGTAGTACGATGAATGTAGAGTATCTAAATTTCCAGAACAATGCCATTTTAACCAATCAAGGCAAATTGATAATAGATCATTCGAGCGAACATTGTGTGGTGCGCAACAACTGTTACTTTATAGCCGATGTATTTAGCGGACATTTAGTGTTAGGCAAAAATAGTGCTGCCGAGTTCAATAAATACAATCAACGTTTATCTGGTGGCGATTGGGGCAGAACATTGACCATGAGTAGCAACTCAATGCTGACTGTAAAAGAGGATGCTATGTGGTCGGGAGCTACATTTACCGGCCCATCAAACGGATATGCTTTAATAAAAACAGGAAAAGTATTGGGCGCAAATAGCTTTAGCCATTCGGGCAATATCTATTATGAAGTAGAAGAGTTCGGTTTCGACCTCAACGATCCTTATAATGATGCAAGATACATTGCAGGTATCGAGTTCAGTAAATGGGGAGAAGCTCCATTGGCTATTCCAGCAGGTGACTGTACAGGAGAAGGTAATACACCTGGTGACGGAGGAGATGAAATTGAATATAAGCCAATGACTTATACCTATGCATTCGAAGATAACTACCCCAATATGGGCGACTATGATATGAATGACTTAGTTATCGATGTTGCTATTGATTATGAATTAAATCCGACTACCAATAAGCCAAAGAGAACATTATTGAATGTAACAATCAAAGCAGTTGGTGCAACAAAACAGTTGGGAGCTGGTCTCAGAATTATTCGAAAAAACCTAAATCATCCTTATGCTGAATATGGAATAATGTCTTTAAATGGTTTAACCATAAACGATTTGTTCATTGCTCCTTCTTACTTTAATTCGTTTGAAAGCATGAGCACATATCCAACATTTGGATTATTCGGCAATGCCCATTATCTATTGGGACAAGATACAAGTAAAATGCTGAATACCGGTTTGGTAAAAGTAGATGATAAAGAAGTTACGAAACTCACAGTCTATATATGGCACGAAAATCGAGATGATGTAGAACTATTTACGAAAGACGATCTAGATGTTTTCATTGGATACAAAGGTACAGGTACGAAGAGAACAGAAGTTCATCTATATGAATTTAGCCAATATGGTTCTACGCCAAATGGAGAAACACATGATAACATAGCTGCCGCAGCAGGCAACAAAACTTGGGCACTATGTATACCAAACTTCAGATACCCTAGAGAGTATGTAAGCATCAAAGATGCATATCCTATGTTCGAAGGTTGGGCGCAAGACCGCAATACCAATCAAGATTGGTACCTACATCCTATCGAAAGTAAGGTGTATAATTAGATAAATAAGATAAAGCAATTAGATTAAATACGTAGATTATCATAAGCAATCTAATAGACATATACACTTAACCAACAAAACACCCGGATGTTTTACACAACAACATCCGGGTGTTTTACATAACAACATCCCCATGTTTTAATAGACAACATGGGGATGTTTTACTGATTAACTTACTTACAACAATCAAATAACTAACTATTTCGACAACACTATTGCACTATCAATGAGCAATATAGATAGAACAATAGCATACCAAAACATTGCTATCCTGAATTATACTTTATCTAATGCCTGGGTCAAGTCTTCCAAAATATCATCGATATGCTCTGTACCGATAGATAAACGCACAGTACCCGGATAGATTTCTTGCTCTTCTAGCTCCGTTGTATTCAACTGCGAGTGGGTTGTAGTGGCAGGATGAATCACCAGCGATTTAACATCGGCTACATTGGCCAAAAGCGAGAATATCTCTAAGCTATCAATAAAACGATGTGCCTCTTCTTGTCCACCATCTATCTCTATAGTGAAGATAGAGCCGGCACCATTGGGGAAATATTTATTGTAACGTACATTATCTGGATGAGAAGACAACGAAGGGTGATTTACCTTTTTCACTTTCGGATGCTTTTCTAAAAACGCTACCACTTTCAAGGCATTCTCTACATGGCGTTCAACACGTAGCGACAAAGTTTCTAGACCTTGCAACAAGATGAAAGCATTGAAAGGACTGATAGCAGCACCTGTATCGCGCAATATAACGGCACGGATACGTGTAACAAAAGCGGCTGGTCCGGCAGCATCAACGAAACGAGCGCCATGGTAACTTGGATCTGGCTCTGACAATTGAGGGAATTTACCCGAAGCTACCCAATCGAATTTACCAGAGTCAACAATCACACCACCAAGCGATGTGCCATGTCCGCCAATAAACTTAGTAGCCGAGTGTACTACGATATCAGCGCCATGCTCAATAGGGCGAATCAAATAAGGAGTACCAAACGTATTGTCGATAATCAAAGGTATATTGTGGCTATGAGCAATCTCGGCTACTGCCGCGATGTCGATAATATTTGAGTGAGGATTGCCAAGTGTTTCAATAAACACAGCCTTTGTGTTGGGTTGTATAGCATTCTCGAAATTCTCTAAGTTAGTAGGATCAACAAACGTAGTTGTTACCCCACGAGTAGGGAATGTATGAGCCAACAGGTTGTAAGAGCCGCCATAGATAGTCTTTGCAGAAACAATATGATCTCCGGCACGGGTAATGTTTTCGAAAGCATATGTTACAGCCGCTGCTCCAGATGCAACTGCCAATGCAGCTACTCCACCTTCGAGAGCAGCCACACGTTTCTCGAATACACTTTGAGTTTCGTTAGTCAAACGACCATAGATATTGCCTGAATCGCGCAAAGCAAAACGATCGGCTGCATGAGCAGAGTTGTTAAATACGTAAGATGTAGTTTGATAGATAGGCACTGCACGTGCACCTGTCACTGCATCAGGTTGTTCTTGTCCCACATGTAATTGTAGAGTCTCAAAACGTAAATTCTTTGTTGCCATAACTGTATATCTTTTATGTTATTATTTTATCTATTATTTTCTTGCAAAGTTATAGTATACAGATATATCAAACAATATATTCGATAAATAAGGAAAATAACACTATATTTGTGTACAATATCAGAAAAATAAATCTATTAAGACTCTAAAAAGAGCCTTTTAAAAGAATTTCATTCTATGGCAGCTTCAGCAGACAAATTAGACAAAGTAGATTTGCAAATATTGCGCACGTTGCAAGACAATGCACGTCTCACAACCAAAGAACTTGCTTCGCGAGTTAGTCTATCATCAACACCCGTTTTCGAACGCCTCAAACGCTTAGAAAACAATGGTTACATCAAGAAATATATTGCAGTACTCGATGCCGAAAAGCTAAATCAAGGCTTTGTAGTATTTTGCAATGTAAAGCTCACAAGGCTAAACAGAGACATTGCCGCCGATTTCGTGAAGATTATCCAAGACATTCCCCAAGTTACCGAGTGCTATAATATATCGGGCAATTTTGATTATCTGCTCAAGATACACGCACCCAACATGAAGTATTATCAAGAGTTCATATTGAATGTGCTTGGCACAATTGATAGCCTCGGCTCGATAGAGAGTACCTTCGTTATGGACGAAGTAAAACACGCCTATGGCATACATATATAAAAGATAATTAAAAGTAGAGTCAACTCCGTTTATATTATCAAATAAGTAGAGTAAAGGTAGATAATGAGGCCGTCTTTTTAGTACTTTTGCAGCAAGTAAAAAGATATGTATATATGACGAAAGCACTTTTTTTTGATATTGACGGAACTCTTGTTAGTTTCGGCACTCACTCTATTCCCGAATCAACTATCGAAGCCTTGAAAGCGGCTAAGAACAATGGACATAAGATATTTATATCAACCGGTCGCCCTAAAGCTATCATCAATAATCTAAGCCAGATACAATCACTCGGCATTATCGATGGTTATATTACGATGAACGGTGCCTATTGTTTTGTTGGCGATAAGGTAATTTATAAGAGTGCTATACCACATAATGAAGTGATGGAGTTAGGACATTTTTGCGAAAAGCATAACTATGCCTGCATCTTTGTTGCCGAACATACTATTTCTGTTTGTCAACCAAACCATTTGGTAAAAGAGATTTTCTATGACTACCTACATGTTGACGAAATCCCTACTAAGACATTGGCAGATGCTACCAACTCTGATATATTTCAGATTACTCCTTTCATTACAGCTGAACAAGAAACAGAGATTCATCACGCCATTCCTAACTGTGAGATAGGTAGATGGTTTCCTGCATTTGCCGATATTACAGCTATTGGCAATACCAAACAAAAAGGTATCGACGAAATCATTAACTACTTCGGTATTAAATTAGAAGATACAATGTCTTTTGGCGATGGAGGCAATGATATCAGTATGCTTCGCCATGCAGCTATTGGTGTTGCTATGGGCAACGCTAATGATGATGTAAAAGCAGTAGCCGACTATATCACCACTTCGGTAGACGAAGATGGAATTAAAAACGCATTAACTCATTTCGGAATCATTTAAAAAGGAACAACACATTGAGCAAGCACACCATTGATACCAATAATAAAGAGTTTCAAGACGCATTGAATCTTATACAGTATACTCGCCAGTCAGTTTTCCTGACCGGCAAGGCTGGTACGGGTAAGTCAACCTTCTTGCGTTACGTGTGTGCCAATACCAAAAAGAAACATGTGGTATTAGCTCCTACCGGTATTGCTGCTATCAACGCAGGCGGTAGTACGATGCATAGTTTCTTTAAACTTCCTTTTTATCCGTTATTGCCCGATGATCCTAACTTTAGCTTGCAAAAGAATAGGATTCATGAGTTTTTTAAATATTCTAAGGCGCACCGCAAGCTCATAGAACAAGTAGAACTTGTTATCATTGATGAGATATCGATGGTGCGTGCCGATATTATTGATGCGGTAGATAGAATACTACGTGTCTACTCTCGCAATCTACGCGAACCATTTGGCGGGAAGCAAATTCTATTGGTGGGCGATGTATTTCAATTGGAACCGGTTGTTAAGAGCGATGAACGCGAAATACTAAACCGCTTCTACCCTACTCCCTATTTCTTTGACGCACGTGTATTCAAAGAAATTGATTTGGTGTCGATAGAACTTCAAAAAGTGTATCGTCAAACCGATTCTGTTTTTATTAATGTGTTAGACCACATCAGAAACAATACAGCCAATGCTGCCGACTTACAGTTGCTAAACACACGCTATGGCTGCCAAGTTGAAGAGGTAGAAAAGGATATGCATATCACTCTTGCTACACGTAGAGATAATGTTGATTTCATTAATGATAAGAAGTTGGCCGATTTGCCGGGCGAACCAATCGTATTTAAAGGTACAATAGATGGCGATTTCCCCGAAAACAGTTTGCCTACCTCCAAAGAATTGGTATTGAAAGTAGGCGCACAGATTATCTTTATCAAGAACGATTATGAAAAGCGATGGGTAAATGGAACCATTGGTACTATATCGGGCATAGATGAGGAGGGAACTATCTATGTGATAACCGACGATGGCAAAGAGTGTGATGTAAAACTTGACTCATGGCGCAACATTCGCTATAAATATAATGAGGAGAAAAAGGAGATTGAAGAGGAAGTGCTAGGCACTTTTACTCAATATCCTATCCGATTGGCATGGGCTATCACTATACACAAAAGCCAAGGACTGACTTTCAGTAAAGTGGTTATTGACTTTGGTGGTGGTGTATTTGCCGGTGGACAAGCATATGTGGCTTTAAGCCGTTGTACTTCATTGGATGGTATCCAGCTTAAAACACCTATCAATCGTTCTGACATCTTTGTTCGTCAAGAGATTGTTAACTTCTCTACGCGCTTTAACAATCGCCAAGCCATAGACAAAGCATTGAAGCAAGCACAAGCCGATGTGCAATATGTAGCTGCTGTTCGCGCATTCGATAAAGGCGATATGGAAGAGTGCTTAGAACAATTCTTCTTAGCTATCCACTCTCGCTATGATATCGAGAAACCAGTACCAAGACGCTTTATTCGCCGTAAACTACAGGTAGTAAATAAGCTGAAAGAAGAGAACAACCTGCTGAAACAACAAATGAAGGAACAGCAAGAGTTATTAAAGAATTATGCCTACGAATATCTGGCAATGGGTAATGAGTGTATTACTCACGCACACGATAGAAAGGCGGCTCTTGCCAACTACAATAAAGCGCTTCAACTTTATCCTGAATATGTAGATGGTTGGGTGAGAAAAGGTGTAACGCTAACCGAACTCAATGAATACATTGAAGCGGAGGAGTGTTTCAACAAAGCATTACAAATAGCACCCGCTAGTTTTAAGGCTTACTACAATCGTGGCAAACTTCGTTTGCTTTCTGATAACACAGAAGGGGCTGTAGTTGATTTGGACAAAGCAACTTCACTAAAACCAACTCATGCCACAGCGCACGAGCTATTTGGCAATGCTTTAGAGAAAGCAGGAAGCGAAGATTTAGCTCAACTCCAATGGCGGATAGCTAAAGAGCTACGCAAAAGGAAAAAGTAATTCTTAAATCGATTTACCCACTAATTTCCTCCAAATTAACTTTTTATTGAGTATATAGACTCTTTCTCTGAACAATTTGTTAATTTTGTTTCTTATTATAATATATTTATTTTCAATAATATAGTAACAATGATAAGAAGCAAATCCTTAACAAACTGTATATGCTATTAAAATTATATGATAAGAATAATAATCCGCAAGACATACAAGAGGTTGTGGATATATTAAATGATGGAGGATTGATAATCTATCCTACAGATACCATGTACGCAATAGGTTGTCATGGATTAAAAGAGAGAGCTATTGAGAAAATATGCCGTATAAAGAATATAGATGCTCGCAAGAACAATCTTTCTATTATATGTTACGACCTTAGTAGTATCAGCGAGTATGCCAAAGTAGACAATACCGTTTTTAAATTAATGAAAAGAAACCTTCCTGGTCCGTTTACATTTATCCTAAATGGAACAAACAGACTGCCTAAAATATTCAGAAATAGAAAAGAGGTAGGTATTCGTATGCCCGACAATAACATTATCCGCGAGATAGCGCATATGCTTGATGCACCTATAATGACTACCACCCTTCCTAACTACGAAGATGATGATCATGAATATACCACTAACCCCGAACTGATTGAAGAGAAATATGGTTCGATGGTAGATTTAATAATCGATGGAGGAATTGGCGGAATAGAAGTATCGACAATTGTAGACTGCACTACAACGCCAATTGAAATAACAAGACAAGGCAAAGGTATTCTTGAAGAAGGGTAATATCTCCATATATTAAAACATATATAAACAAAAAGTCCATTTACATGATATCACGTAAATGGACTTTTATATTGTTTAGACTATTCGTCCTTATTCGATTACAGCACCAATACCATCTTCGAATCTACTATCTTTAATAGAGAAATCTCCAGCAGTAGGATTAGTGAACAAGTCATCAGAAGTACCAGCATATGATTGACAACCTTTGAATGCATTGCTACCAAAGATACCATCAACAGTCATATATGAATTCTCAACAACTGGAGTTTGACCACGAACACCACGTGATTTAGAGCTCCAAACTTCATTATCAACTACAGCTGTATATGTCTTAGCCAAGATAGAATTGTTGAATGTAACATTTGGGCCTAAGCCAGCTTTACCAGCATCAACCAAATAACGTCCATCACCAATGTAGTTATATAATGTACAGTTATTGAATTCAATGTTATCAACATTTGCTAAAACAGAACCACTTGATTTGTGCATCAAGATACCATTGTGTCTCAATGTATTCAAGATAGTGTTGTTGAATTTGATAGAAGTAACAGTATAAGTATTACCATCTAAAGTAATAAATGCATAGTTACCAGAACCTTGATTGTTTACTGCGCAATTGTCGAATGTTAGTTCATCAACTGTAATAGCTTTTGAATCTTTGAAACGAACAATACTACGAGCGAAGTTATTAAGAGTTACATTTGTAAATGAAACCTCGTTAGCAGAAGCATCAGCACCTTGGTTGAATAGGTATTGAGCACCAGCATCATTGATGTTTAAGTTCACAAAACGAATGTAACCATGAACACCACCCATGATAACTTCTTTCTCCATATTCAAGACTGCTTTAGAATCACCTTCAGCACCGTAGAATGTGATAGACATACCTGCTGGGATGATTAAACCACCTGCATCGCCTGTATTAGGGTCAACACCAACAATGTTGTATTCTGTAGCATCAGCAAAACGAACAGTTACACTACTCAAAGAAGAGTATTTGTTCAATGAGTCTTGAGTCAATGTTTCACCTGCAGCAAGACGAATGATGTGTTGCGCTTCTGGCAATTCCATACGAGTAGTAGCTGTACGAGTACCACGCTTATGACCATTGTTAAGAATAGTAATTTGGTAACCTGTAGAACCTTTCAAACCTGTAATAGTAGCAGTACCATTAGCAATGTTATCAGAAGTCAAATCGATAGTTTGCAAATCACCCAAAAGTGTATTACCAGCTTCATCGCTACCCAATACTTCAGCATAAGTAATGTGAGTTGCAGCAGCACCAGCTTCCCAAGTCAATACAATAAAGTCTTCACCTCTATCAGATGCAGGAATAGAATTCAAGATGTTTTCTGATTTAGTATTGAATGAGAATTTCTCTAAATAACCCCAATGAGATTGTGTAGTTACATCAGAACAAGCTTTCACACGAACGAAGTATTTTGTATCACTGTTCAAGTTTATAGCAGTGTAAGTAGAGCTAGTAATACTTGCATCTTGACCAAATACTAGAGAGTTTGCACGAATCTCTTCGTTTAACCCATAAAGTGAGTCAGTGCTCAACTCAACCACATAATAATCTGAACCTGGATAAGCTTTCCAAGTAAGTTCAACATCAGTTTTATCAGGTGATGCGCTCAAACCCGTAGGGCTGAATAAACGATCGTAACTAGAATCAGTTTCCCAATCGTTAATATCATTACATGATGTAAGTGTAGAGGCAGCCAAGAGCATAAAAGCTCCTGACATTGCCATCATATATTTATTATTCAATTTCATAATTTCAACTAAGTATTAAATAGTTTGATTAATTAGAGAAACCATAAGAGTTACTCAAAGTACCATTAGAAGCAGAAATAGTAGTTGAACCAATAGGCATCAAATATCTATTTTTTACTGTTTCATTTAAACCAGCACTAATTCTAGGCAACTTATCGTTCAAGTTTTGTGGGTTAGATGTTGTTAATTCCGCTCCCCAGAAAGTAGCACTTGTCCAACCTTCAGATGCAAGACCAGCCAATTCTGCTTGCTCATCTTTTGTTGCATACCATTGAACAGTTGACATATCGATTGTACCACCATCTTCTTTATATTGGAAGTAAAGTTTAGCTGGGTACTCTTCTAGTTGAGCAACATAATCTTCTTTCATTTGATCGATTTTAGCTCCCAACAAATTCCAGCGAATCAAGTCAAACTTACGGTAACCTTCACCAACAAGTTCCCATGCATTTTCATCAACAATAGCATTGAAGAATGCATCTTTGTCAGCAGGGATAGAAGCAATATATGACTCAGCTTGAGCTTTATTAGCAGAAGCATAAGCACGTGTATGGACAGCAGCCAATGCTTGACGAGCTGACATACCTGCACCACCTACAGCTTCAGGACCATACAACTCATTCATAACTTCAGCATACATCAAAAGCACATATGAATAACGCATCTTAGTTACGTTGATACCAGACATCCATTTAGCTTCACCAGCAGCAATAGCTTTAGCACGCCAAGTTTCACTCATTTTACGGATATCCCATTTACCAACATACATTTCAAATGGTTTATTGCTATCAAAACTTTCTACGATTTTACCATTAGTCTCTTTCAATACATAAGGAACACAAGTTAAATCACGACGTAAGTCAGTTTTATTAAATGACCAGAAGTAAGGAGCAGGTAGTTTAACCTTACCAGATGAGTTACCTTTAGCACCGTATTGAGTAGAAGAACCATTGATACGTACACCTACTGTGTAGCCTAGCTCACCACTAATACTCAATCCCATAGGAATTTCGAAGATATTTTCGCGGTAAGTATTATCAAGTTCCAATTGATTTACCTTATACCAATGATTTTCGATAGAAGGATTCAATTGGTGACGACCTGAATTAATCAAAATATTCAAGTGAGTCAATGCTTTGTTATACAAAGCTGTACGTTCCTCTTCACCTGGACGTTGAGTTGGGTATGCAGTTTCACCATTAGCAGCTGTTTCATAGCCTGGTTTTGATTCTTCACGAATAGCCCAACCAGCACGAGTCATAGCAATGTTAGCAAGCAATGAGTGTGCATAACCTTTAGTTACATGTTCAGTTGAAGTATTACCAGCCCATGGCAAGTTTTGTGCTGCATCTTCTAAATCTTCAATCAAGAAATCTAAAATTTCATCGCGATCAGTTTTAGGAAGGTAAGCATTACTTAAGTCAGGTCTTGATGGTTCCATTTTCATTGGAACATCACCAAAGTTACGAATCATGTCTAAATACAACATTGCACGTAATACTTGAGCTTCTGCTTTAATTTTCAAAGCATCTGCACGTCTATCATCGTTCAACATTTCGCTATTGTTAATACCATTTACAACGATATTAGCATATTCGATAGCGCTAAACATGTTATCCCATGCGCGAGCTAAGTTTGCCCAACCAGGATTTTGGTTGTAGTTCATATTACCACGTTCGTTAGAAGTGTTGTTGGCATCGTTACCGAAGCCATCAACCAACTCATAATCAGAGTTCAAATTCCAAACGATAGAGAAATATTGTGAGTAAGTTTGGTCGATAGTCAAGCTACCATAAACTTTATTTAATACGCTGTTAGCATAATAAACTGAGTTGAAAACATTCTCTTCAGTCAACTCAGAAGGTGACTTTTGATCCAGAAAATCGGAACATGAGGTCATGATGCTTACAGCAGCAGCACCAATAAATATTTTCTTAAATATATTTTTCATTTTCTGTTTCTCTTTTAATTAAAATGATACGTTAATACCGCCTACGAATGAACGGCTTTTAGGATAAGCAGCGTAGTCAACACCTGGAGTCATACCGTTCTTTTTGCTTGAAGTATCAACTTCAGGGTCTGCACCAGAGTATTTTGTGAATGTAAACAAGTTATAACCAGTTACGTACACACGTACATTTTCTAACCAAGCTTTTCTTACGATATGTTTTGGTAAAGTATAACCAACAGAGATATTTTGAACGCGCAAGAATGAAGCGTTTTCTACTGCATAGTCAGTCAACTGCATAGTTGTAGCACTTACTGGATTGTAGATACCAGCATTTGCATTGATGCTATTCAAACGAGTGATTACGTTGTCAATACCACCGTAAGCATTGATAGTAGCAGTAGAAGGGTTACCAATATTCAAACCTGTAGCAGGGTCAATCCAAGTGTAACGTTTGTCTAAGTCGAAATCAGAGTGCAAGTTATAACCAGCAGAAGAACCTGCACGGAAAGAAGTTGCTAATTTAGTACCATTGATAATTTTGTTACCAATTGAGAAGTTCATAAATGCAGTGAAGTCGAAGTTACCCCAGTTACCTGATACACCGAAACCACCATTAACAGGAGCTACAGTGTTACCTAGTCTTTGTTTGATAGGATCACCATTTTCGTCAACTTGAAGTTTCATACCACCAGGATAATATCTACCACCTGTTATTGTAGGAGAGTTATCAACTAAACCTTCACGAAGATACCAGTTACCACCGCTAAATACAAGTTCACCATTAGGATTGTTTACTGCATCGTAAGCTGTATAGAAACCATTTGTTTTGAAACCCCACACTTCACCTAAGCGTCCACCTTCTTCTACACGGAAGTCTTCGTACTTAGCGATTGTAGAACCAGACCAGTTAGAACTTTGCCATGGGTTGTCTGTACCAAGTTTATCGATACGGTTTTTGTTCCAAGCAACGTTTACATTGAAGTCTAAGTTAAAGTTTTTAGTTTCAACTAATACAGTGTTCAATTGCAATTCTAAACCTTTGTTAGAAGTTTGACCAAAGTTTTGGTATTGATAAGAGTAACCTGTTTGAGCAGGAATCTCAGTCTTCATCAATAGGTCTTTTGTAGTATTCCAATAAGCATCGATGCTACCAGAGATACGGTTATTCAAGAAACCGAAGTCAAAACCAACATTACGAGTAATAGTAGTTTCCCATTTCAAGTTTGGATTAGAAAGAGTTGATCCATGTTCCATCATTGAATTGTAGATTTCACCAAAGTAAGGACCTTTAGAAGAAGCAGCAGCCATAGAGTATGTAGTATACATCAAACCTGCAGGGATACGGTCATTACCTACAGAACCGTAAGATAAACGGAACTTCAAGTTAGATAACCAATCACGAGTATTTTCCATGAAGTTTTCTTCATTCATACGCCAAGCAAAAGCTGCTGATGGGAAATATCCCCAACGGCTATTTTGAGCGAATTTAGAAGAAGCATCAGCACGCATTGTTACAGTGAACAAATAGTTATCAGCCAATGTATAGTTTACACGACCAAAGAATGAAAGTCTATTGTTATTGAAACCGATGTTACTTTGAGTAGGCAAAGTATTACCAGCAGCACCCATATTAGCCAATACTTCGTCGATAGTCATATCTGTTGGGAATGCAGTAGCTGTCATGATGTGTTCAACATCACGGCTGCTTGAAGTTTCTTGACCAAGCATAACGTTTACACGGTCACGACCGTTAAACAACTTGCCATCATAAGTTACAGTATTTGCATTTCTCCAGTTACGGTTTTGCAATTTCACTTGCACAACTTGAGGCATACCATTTTCACCTAAGTTTGAATTTTGAACAGCAGGAGCAGCCCAAGCTTGTTCTGTATCTAATCTTCTAAAACCATAACCGAATTCAGAACGGAATCTTAATCCTTTAACAGGAGTCCAGTCTAAACCTACGTTGTAGTTTTGTTTGAAGTCATTTCTTACTTTGTGAGTAGCATCCAAACGCTCTAGCGGGTTGAATTGACGAGATGTTTCACTTTCATCACCATCATCAGTATTTACCTCAAGCGGATTTACTGGACGGAAACGCATAGCGTTTGCTACGATTGAGTTAGCAGCATTCGATTCATTAGAATCAGCACCAGAACCCAAACCTTTTACTTTCGTGTTAGTAAAACGAGCATTAAAGTCCATCTTCACCCATTTGCTTAATTGAGTGTTGATTTTTGCATTGATATTATCTTTTGCAAAACCAGAACCACGCATAATACTATTTTCGTCGTTACGGTTGTATGATACAGAGAACTTAGTTTCTTTGTTACCACCGCTTACACTTACATTGTACTGTTGTTGGTTACCAGTGTTTCCGAAGATTTCTTTTTGGAAGTCATTACCTTGACGAGATTTCCAAATTTCCAAGTCATCATAATTACCATAAGCAGTAGAACCTTGCTCATATTGATAATAAGCATAGTTGTAAGGATCCATTGCCGATTGCATTTTAGTTACTTTTTTCCAACCGAAAGAAGCACCAAAGTTAACTTGAACTTTACCTTCTTTACCCGATTTAGTAGTAATGATGATTACACCATTAGCACCTTGCGAACCGTAGATAGCTGTAGAAGAAGCATCTTTCAATACGTCGATAGATTGAATATCAGCAGGAGCGATATCGCTAATGCTGCTTACAGGGAATCCGTCTACGATATAAAGAGGTGAGTTATCTTGAGAAAGAGAACCACCACCACGAACACGGATTTTCACATCAGCATCAGGAGAACCTTCTGTAGTTGTGATAGACACACCGGCCAAACGACCAGTTAATGCTTCAGAAGCACTTGATACAGGCACAGATGCCAATTGTTTTGCACTAACAGAAGCTACAGAACCAGTCAAATCTTTTTTCTGTACGGTACCATAACCAATTACTACAACCTCTTCTAGAGCTTGTGAGTCATCATGTAAAGTAACGTTGATTTTTGATTGTCCTTTGACTGCAATTTCTTGCGTTTTCATACCAATATACGATATGACTAATGTTGATTTTGAAGAAACATTTAATGTAAAGTTTCCGTCTAAATCTGTAACAGTTCCGACTGAATTGTTACCTTTTTCGACAACAGAAGCACCAATAATAGGCTCACCTGTTGCATCGATTACATTACCGGCAACGGTAATATTTTGCGCTGAAAGGTTAAATGTAAGCGCGGCGAACAGCATGAGCATTGCTATGCGCATGTGTTTCACTTGGTTAGACATTCTTTGCATGTTTAAGTAAGTTATTAAAATAAAGATTGTTTTTAGTTAAGTCGTTTTTACTAAGGTAAAGCGACAAATATAATATTCATCGGGGCGCAAATATAGCACCGATGTAAAGGGTGAAATGTGCAAAATCTGTTTTTAGCTAGGGAATTATTGTTGTTTTGTCAGTTCAAAATTATCTAGAAAGTTGACTGCACAACCAATCTAAAGTTATGATATCCTGTTCTTTATTACGCCAATGGCCGGTACTTTGTGCAACAAACAGCTCTTTGGGAGCTTTGATAACATTGTAAGCCGGATACATAGAGGTAGGCGGACAAGTAGGATCATTATAACCCCATGAATAGTAACCTGGAGCAGTGATAAAGCGTGCGAAATTCACTACATCATAATAACGTGAAGTTGAAATTTTCTCTTGTTTATTGTTTAGTTTCTGATTTTTAGAATCAAACATAGCTGGCCATCCTCCTGCACGTCCGTGCAAATAGCCTGTTAAATCACAAAGAGCCGGATAGTATGCAACTACTGCTTTTACTCGTTTATCGAGTGAAGTAGTTACCATAGCTAATGCTCCACCTTGACTTCCTCCGATAACCCCAAGATTTTCTCCATCATATTGAGGTAAATCACACAAAAAGTCTAGAGCTCTTACGCAACCGGTATAAACTCTTCTATAATAATAATTATCTTTATCGTCTAGGTGATAGAATGCATAGTTATTTAATACTCCATTTTGCAAGTTACCATATACATCGTTAGGCAAAGTTTGAGGAATGCCGTGTATACCGATTGCAAGAGTAATCATTCCTTTTTCGGCAAGCACCTTTTCGGCTGGTTGTTTTTTAACTCCAGCACCAGGCACACGCAATACAGCCGGATACTTACCGGGCTTTACAGGTACACATAATATGCCATATATATAAGAACCTTTTTTATAATGCTGTAATCTTACATGATAAACATTTATATCGGCAGTAGATTGCTCAGGAAGAAGCGTCATAACAGGTTCAAGTGGTATTTTGCTAGTTTCTGACAATGCATTATCCCAAAAAGAGACAAAATCATCGGGAAGAGTTGTAGTAGGCTGTAGGTTTTCAGGACTAAAACCTATATTGATATAATTTGTATAATCAATGCCATCGACAGTTACCTTAGCAGTACAATTCAAGAAACCAGGTGACTTCATAGTACCTGCTTTAATTTTCAAGACACCATTATCAAGCCTACTTGTACCTTTTAAAGTTGCAGGCATTTTTTCTGGTCCAACTTCATAAGACAAGTCTACATTCTTTAATGCAACATTATTACGCATAACTCTCAATTGCAGGTATGCGGTTTCACCTGTACGATAAGTCCAATTATCGTGATCAGGAGCTATTTCGATACTTACGTAATCTTTGATATTCGTCTTTTGCGAATAACAGAAATTAGATAAACACAATAACATTAATAAAAAAAGAAGGTAGGCCTTTCTAACTTTCATATTTAGCTATAAAATTAATTCTTGTATTACTAAGCAAATATAAATGAGATTTCTCAATCACTAATTATACAAAATATTCTTTTGTCATTTTTTCAGCTATTAGTATCAATTATTCCACAATTTAATAAAATCCTCACATTATTTTTGTTTTATAATGCTTAAAAACGATAATTATATGACTAACACAAAGAGAATTATAATATATATATTATTTATACATATTTTCCAAATTACCCATTCGCAAGAGTTTATTACTATATGGAATGATGAAATGCCCAACAGTAAAGGAATAGCAGTTGAAGACAGCATAGCGAATGAACGAATTTACAAAGTTAACAAACCTGGAGTTGATGTATTTTTGAGTTCGAGAGCCGAGAATAAAAAAGTTGCTGTATTAATTATTCCCGGTGGCGGATATGCAAGATTGTCTTACAACATAAGTGGATGGCAATTGGCCAAATGGTTCAATACGATGGGCATCAATGCATTTGTCTTAAGACATCGTTTACCACAATCGCCCGATGTTGAAGTAAGTTATAAAGTACCTCTTACTGATGCTCAAAGAGCTATAAGATATATCAGAGCAAATGCTGATAAATACGAAATTGACGTAAACAAAGTAGGAGTAATAGGATGTTCGGCTGGAGGACATCTTTCAGCATCATTGTCTACAATAAAAGAAGATTGGGGATTAGGTAATGATTCATTAGACAACCACTCTCCTATCCCCAATTATTCTATATTGATTTCTCCTGTTATTTCAATGAAAGAGTATACTCACAAAGGTAGCAGAAACAATCTATTAGGCGAAAATGCTTCGGAAGAACTAAAAACACTCTTCTCGTGCAACGAACAAGTTAACGAGAACACCCCTCCTGCATTAATGATACATGCATCAAATGATAGATCTGTTTCACCTATGAATAGTATTTTATACTATACGGCACTTAAAGAGAAAGATATAAAAAATTGTTCGTTGCATATATTTCCGGAAGGTGGTCATAATATCGCTCTTAGAAATAATCCAGGATCGACTCAATCATGGACCACACTTACCGAAATGTGGTTAAGAGAAATCGGTATTTTAGAATAAGAGAGCTCTTAACTCATCAACATTATCTACAATGAAAGCGGGATGAAACTGCTCTAAATCTGGACGCGGTCTAAATCCCCATGTTACACCACAAGCTGTAACACCACCATTGAGCGCAGTTTGCATATCAACACCCGAATCGCCAATATAGATAACATCTAGTTTAGTTACTCCTGCTGCTTCAACTAGTTCGTTTACAATATGAGCATCTGGTTTAGGAGGTATGCCATCGCGCTGACCAAGTACTTTCACAAAATTGATATTAGGTAAGTAGTGTGCAACTAGTTTTTCGGTTGCTGCTTGATATTTATTTGAAGCAACAGCCATCTTAATACCTTTTGCTTGCAAATCGACAGTCAATTGTGCCATACCTGGGTATAGTTGACTATCGTCGGCATTGTGTATATTGTAATAAGGCACAAACAAATCGCGCATTGCTTGCAGATTATCGGCACTTCTTTCGCTCTCAGGCAAAGCAAGCTCAAGCAAACGATTAATACCATTTCCTACCATCATATGATACTCATTCATATCGTGTTGTGGAAACCCTAGTTTTTCGAGGGCATAATTAGTGGCATTAGCTAAATCGGTTATTGTATTTAACAATGTACCATCTAAGTCGAATATAACAAATTTCTTCATAACAATCTTTTTATATTATCACTGCAAAAATACTTAACAATGTGTTATAATCAAAAGTTTCAAGTATGTTTCACTTAACTGAAACTTTGGTTTCAGCCTATTGGAACTAAAGTTTCAGTTAAGTGAAACTACGGTTTCAATACGGTGAAACCAAATCGACGTAAAAGACAAATGCCGCAAATAAAGTCATTCAAACTTTATTTGCGGCATTGATATCAGAGTAATGATTATATCTATTACTTATTTTTTGTGATTCGGAACCAATCAATATCAGCCCAACCACCATCGTTAGTTTTAATAGCAGGACGAGTACAGAATGTTCCTACCTTTGCGCCAATCCATTTACCTTCTTTGGCTTGAAATGGTGTACCAATAGAAACGAACTTCTTGCCATTTAAGCTATAACTAAAGTCACAAATTACTTTCAAATCTGTGCCATCGCCTCCATTAAGCTTTTCGCCATTATAAGAAAACTTCACCCTTAGATAGATCGTATTATCTTTTAATGGAAGAGTCGCATTTACAACCTCTGTCTTGCCTTTATCAGCTTTTTTACAATCGACTTGCGATAATACTAGGCCTTCAGGAGTATTTTCTAGAATAAGTCCAGCATAATCTAGTCCCATAACCACAAGACCAGTACGCTCGCCTGTATATCTTTTGTCGGGACTAAAAGTTAATTTCATTGTTGCAGTGAAATTATCTGACGGAGTTTTTTGCAATAATAAGTTAGGTACATCCCAAAGACTTTTATAATCTTCGACTACCGGATAAGAGTATAAACGTAGGAAACCTTTATCTCCGGCTGCATAATGCCACATTTCATTTGTATTTGCGTGCCATTGCCATTGTGGGCCTAAAACTATATCATTAAATTCATCGCTTTCTTGTGGAGTAGTGATAGGATATGTTTTGCCTACATTCGGTTTTTTGTAAGTTAAAACAGGTTCTCCACAACCATCACCATTCTTATCGTTTCCTATTACAGGCCATCCATCAACCCATTTCATAGGTTGCAAATGAACGATACGACCATATGCGCCTACATCTTGAAAATGAAGGAACCAATCTTCGCCAGTTTGAGTATCTACCCATGCACCTTGATGAGGGCCATTAATATTAGTATCACCTTGCGCTAGAACAATTTTTTCTTCGTATGGTCCATATACATTTTTAGAGCGCAATACAACTTGCCAACCGGTAGCTACACCACCTGCTGGATGGAAAATATAGTAATAACCATCACGTTTAAAGAACTTTGGTCCTTCGCATGTTTGATGCGCTTCGTGTCCGTCAAAAATAATACGTCCTGGAGTTATTGCTTTAGTTGCATCTTCGTTCAATTCACAAATAGTAATAACACTCTTCATTCCTGCACGACTACCGGCATAAGCATATACCATATAGACTTTACCGTCTTCATCCCACAATGGACAAGTATCGATAATACCTTTGCCGGCTTTTACAAGTACCGGTTCACTCCATGGTCCTGCAGCATCTTTTGCCTTAACCATAAACGCTCCTTGATCAGGATCGCCCCAGAAAATATAAAACTCACCATTATGATGACGAATTGCAGGCGCCCATACACGATTGCCATGCTCTGGTCGTTCGGGAGTAGTATAAGGAGGTAATGCATGAGGAACAGCCGCACCAATTATAGTCCAATTAACTAAATCTTTTGAATGGAGAATTTGAAGACCTGGCAGACAGTTGAAACTCGATGAAGTCATGTAATAATCATCACCTACCCTACAAGCATCAGGGTCGGAATAATCTGCATATAAAACAGGGTTTTTATAAGTACCATCACCTTGATCGGATACCCATACTTCGGATACATAGTTATTCTGCGCGAAGGCAGAAGTAGAGAATAAAAGAAGGCTTAAGCCTAATGTTTTCAGTGAATTTTTCATGAATCGTGTATTAATGAAACAGATTGTTAATCAATAATACAAATGTATAGCATAAAGATCTAAAGATGGTTGAATAATCGCCTTAATTGGTGGATTTATTATAGCTTTATGTGGAATAATTATATAAAAAAAGCGAGGAGTCTAACGCCCCTCGCTTGATTATCAGTTATATATATTCGATTATGGTATATATACTTTTTCTACGGTTACAGAACCATCAGACATAGTTGATTTTACTAAATTCAAACCTTTAGTAGATTCGTTAGTGCGAACACCTACTGCATTATAGTACTCAACTGACACAACTTCTTTGTTGATTGATGAATCTACAATACCAGTAGAACCACCTTCGCCAGCAGGAATAGCTGAAACCTTATAGAGATTAATACCACTAGCTGCACTAAACAAATAGATTGTTGTAGCATCACCTTCGTAATTGAATGTAGCTTTATCTACAACACTTGGTGAAAAAGCGAAATCGCCTACAACGTTTTCTTTTGATCCAGCTGTACACATCAATGTTCTAGGAGTGCCTTCTGAACTAGCATGAGTTCCAACAACAGTGATAGTCGTATTTCCTGAAACAGGGAAAGAGATTACACGGTTTAAAGGAGTTTCACCTGCTTCGTCCCATGCAGAAGTTCCACCAAATTTTAAGCGAACTGTAAACTTTTCGTCCTCAAACGTTTTACCGCTTTTATCAAAATCAATGGCTTTACCAGCTTCTGCATAAATTGTCAATCCCTCAACAGTAGTAGTTGTTGTGTGTGACACTTTTACAGTTGCTGCATCTGGATAGACTTCTGAGAAATTCCATGTTTGTGCACTTAAGTTAAAAGACAAGCCAATAATGGCCATAGCAAGGAGTAATTGTTTCTTCATAATTATTAATTTTAAAAAAATGTGTTTGTCGGTGGCAAATATAGAAACTTAATTACACCCTGCAAGCGTATTTATTGTTTAAGTAGTGGTATTTTTTGTTATAAATCACTTCTCAGCCTTACTTAGAAAGGACTTTTACAATAAATGGTTGTTCTAACTCATCTTTCCATGCTTGAATATGTTCGAACCAAGCTTCAGGTGTTTTGTAACCGAAAGTCTCTTTCATGGAAGTAAACGATGTATAGTACTTTATATAATCTCCACCTTTGTTAGATACAAGATATAGATAATTAGGTTTATCTTTTGCTTCTTTTACAACATATTTTTGTGGTACATAAGTAGCCAATCCAACAGTTTCTTTTGCATATTTTACTGTATCATTTACTGGCCAATCAGTTCCCCAACTACCAATCAAACCTTTATGATCAGAGAATGAAACAGAACCCTTAATATCTTGAACACCGGTTGCAAACACTTCCTCACCCAAAGGTTCACTAAAGAACACT
>CAMTPH010000003.1 GCA_947074345.1 uncultured Bacteroides sp.
AGAGCATAACCTTGCCAAGGTTAGGGTCGCGAGTTCGAGTCTCGTTTTCCGCTCAAAGGTCTTCTTCGGAAGACCTTTTTTGTTATATACCTATCTCGTCTCGATAAACGATTAATTTAATTGTGGTTATATCCTTATAAACTGTTTGTTTTCTGTTATCTTTATCAAATTGCAACATATAACTTTTTTGATTGTATTTGTGTAGTTTAAATCCTTTTGCTGTTTCGTAAATAATTATATCTCTTAATGAATGATGTTGCTAAAGAGAAACTAGTTGGATGCATGGTTTATTAAACTGTCGCCGCGGTTCTTGGTCATGAAGTAGGGTTTATTGGTTATCATACAAATATTGATAAAAACAAGTTGATTTTTAAACTTAATATTTATCTCATTCGTTTGTTTTATTATTCATTCGAACAAAATCCTTGAGTATGCTTTATCTTATTTTATTATTTATCATAATCGCTTTAGCTGATACCTTCATTTGGTGGAATTTTCTTAAAAAGAAAAAGTCTTTTCTTACTGTTTTATTCTGGCTTCCTCTAGTTATAATGGTTGTATCGGTAATCTTGGGACTCAATGGCATTTATACTTATTATACGCTTCGTGTATTCTTTGTCTTGATGATATGTTTTGGTTTTCCTTCAATCGTCTTTGCCGTGATATCTCTTGTTGCCAACTTGGTGGGTATTTTTACGAAGCGAACTAAATTAGTTCGAACCTCATTGATATTTGGTGTCGTGTTTGTTGTGATTGGATGCGGTATATATGGTTTTACCTATGGTTGGAAGCGTTTTGATGTAGTAGAACAAGTGGTGAAATCGCCCGATATTCCACCTGCATTCAATAATTACCGTATCGTGCAGTTGTCTGATTTGCATGTTGGAACATTCGATCATGATCCGGCCGTACTAGATACTCTAATCAATATTGTGAACTCACTAAAAGCAGATTTAATCGTTTTCACCGGAGATTTAATCAATGTTCATCACAATGAAGTTGATCCATATATGGAGGCTTTATCAAAGATGAAAGCTACCGATGGCGTTATATCTATTATGGGCAATCACGACTATGCCTATTACGACAAAGAGGCCGATGAAGATGAATTAAATAGACGCATATTGGCGTTAGAACAAAAAGAGCGAGATATGGGTTGGGACTTACTGCTTAATGAGAATAGAGTCTTTGAAAGAGACGGACAATATTTGGCTATAGTAGGAGTCGAAAACGATAGTAAACCGCCGCATCCTGCTCGTGGGGATTTAAAAGCTGCATTAGTAGGAATACCTGAAGGTGCATATGTTATATTGTTATCACACGATCCATCTCATTGGAGACGAGAAGTAGTGCCCGAAACGAATATTCCGGTTACTTTATCTGGACATACCCATGCTATGCAATTTAAGATAGGAAATATATCTCCGGCGCAATTGATTTATGACGAGTGGGGTGGTCATTTCGACGAAGATGAACAAATGCTCTATGTGAATGTAGGTACAGGTTCAAACGTACCATTCCGATTCGGAGCTTGGTCCGAAATCGGTTTGATAACGCTTGTGCATGAAGATTAATTTAAAACGAAACTCTTTCTTTGATTAGACCGTTGCGGTATGCAACCAAAAGTTTCTTTAAGTCGCTAATCTGAGAAATCAATTCTCTTCCTTTGTCGGTGTCTTTCACCATCATTCGTTGAGAATTGAACTCGATAACGTGTGTAGTCGATTTAATATCTTGTCCCTCTTCAATTGCCTCTTGGCGTGATTGGAAAGGATCGTGTTGTACTAGCTGCATGCCATGTGAGTGATAAACCAACGTATAACCGGCAATACCTGTTTCAGGTTGATAGGCTTTAGAAAATCCTCCATCGATAACCAATAGTTTACCATTTGCCTTCATCGGCTGTTCGCCTTTGATAGTTTTCACCGGTACATGTCCGTTTATAATATGTGTATGTTGACCGTATACACCAAATTCGTTAAGTATCTTATCACACGCCTCTTCGTTGTCGCGAAGTGTATAATAATGCCCTTTAAGCTCTTTCTGAATATCTTTGTTTTCTAAGAAATAGCGTTCGAAAGTTGCCATCTTACTTTTGTCAAACGATGGAGAATCGGGTCCGCACCATACATACCAAATATAATCCATGGCAAATTGCTTTTCGTCTTCTTCTACATCGTCGTAATAAGCAGTACGCATCAATTGGTCAATCTTATCCATTAACTTCTTTCCCGAATAGTCTTTGCCATTGATTGACACCTTCTTGAAGCTGCCATCTACGTTCATTGGTACAGATGCATGAAACAAAAGATTGGAGTTGCTAACCGTATACATACTTCCATATCTATATAGGCAATCCATGTGTTTCTTCAATTTATCACTGTTTTGGAAAGAATACTGAATTTTCTTCACTAAGTCTTCTTCCTCATCAGTCAACTTGTATGGATTTTTAGGATCGATAGTAGGGAAGTTGTTGTCACGCATAGCATACTCTTTGCCATTGTACATATATATACCTTTCTCGAAATCTATGTTTTCTAAAAGCTTTCTGTTGTCCATGTTAAACTCTGGTCGACGATTGATAATATCGGCCTCTAATTTAAATTGAATAACAGTTATTGCTTTGTGCATTTGTGCGATTAAACGGCGAGTTTTTTCATTATATCTCGAATCTTCATCGCTTGCTTTAGGCATGAATATGGTGCAAGGATCGTTTGCATAAGCATCCATTGCAAATGTTGCCAATGGCAATAAATTTATTCCATAACCATCTTCGAGAGTAGCCATGTTGCCATAACGCATAGACATACGTATCACATTAGCCATGCAACTGGTATTGCCCGATGCTGCTCCCATCCAAAGAATATCATGATTTCCCCATTGGATATCGAAATTATGATAGTTGCAAAGAGTGTCCATGATGATATGTGCACCTGGTCCACGGTCAAAGATATCGCCTACAATATGAAGAGAATCTATTGTTAATCTTTGAATTAGATTACACATAGCGATAATGAAATCATCGGCACGTTTAGTTGATATAATAGTGCTAATAATAACATTGATATAAGCATGCTTATTAGGCTCAATGCTTGTTTCGTGCAATAATTCTTGGATTATATATGAGAACTCTTTTGGTAGCGACTTGCGAACTTTTGAACGGGTGTATTTAGAAGAAACGTTTTGGCATATCTTTACGAGTTGATTTAAAGTGATTAAATACCAATCATCCAAATCTTTCTCTTTGGCTTTCACAAGCTGAAGCTTTTCTTCAGGATAATAGATTAAGGTGCAAATCTCTTTCTTTTCGGTTTCTCTAAGAGAGTTGCCAAATATCTCGTTTACTTTTCTTTTAATAGCACCTGATGCGTTTTTTAATACATGTTGAAATGCTTCATCTTCTCCATGAAGATCGGTTAAGAAGTGTTCCGTTCCTTTTGGTAGATTTAGAATTGCCTCCAGGTTGATAATCTCAGTACTGGCATCGGCAATGGTTGGAAAGCTGCGAGATAAGAGTTGCAAATAGTGTAAATCATCTTGCAGGCTTTCGGGAGTAATATTGTTTAAAGCTGTCATATTATAGTTATAATATTAATTAAAGGTTATGATGAATTTATTTTAGGTTAAGAGAATTATTAGAATTATCTGCGCTATAATAACGCGTAAGAACATACAAAATGGATAAACTGTAGCATAAGCCACAGAAGGCTTATCGTTAGACATGGTTTCGTTGGTGTAACTTAATGCCATTGGGTTGGCCATACTTCCACAAATCATTCCGGCAACTGTACCGAAATCTAATCTCATGAATTTTAAAGCAATTATACCTACGATTAATACAGGAACAATCGTTAAACCGGCTCCTAATGCTATCCATAATAAACCTTCGGAACGAAAAACGGTTTCAAAGAAGTGTGCGCCTGCATTTAAACCTAAACAAGCAAGATACATAGACAACCCTAAAGCTCTCAACATTAAGTTGGCGCTGCGTGTGGTGTATGTAACCATATGTAAACGTGGACCAAAGGTTCCTATTAATATTCCTATGATAATAGGGCCACCTGCTAATCCCAATTTTACTGGCGTACTGATGCCAGGGATGTTAAATGGGATGGCTCCCAATGCCAATCCTATAACGATACCTATGAAAACTGCTACTAAGTTAGGTTCTTTTAGGCTTTTAATAGCATTTCCTAACACTTTTTCTACATTTTTTATTGCACCAGCTTCGCCAACTACCGTTAAGCGGTCGCCTAATTGCAGAGTTAAGTCGGGTGTGGCAAGTAATTGAACTCCCGAACGATATACACGGCTAATATTTATGCCATATTGATTACGTAAACGTAAAGAGCTTAGTTTTTTGCCATTGAGTTCAGGACGTGTCACAACAATACCTTGCGATATTAGTTGATTGTCAATTGCATTCCAATCGATATCTTCTTTATTCCAATCGGTATTTTCTTGCTTTCCAAATAGGATAGTTAAGGCTTGAATATCTTTGTCGGCAGTAATGATTAATAATCGATCTCCTTCTCTTAATACCTTCTCTGAGGTAGGAATTGTTACATTTCCATCTCTCCATAGTCTGGAAATAACAAATTTGGGATAACTCATATGAGCTATATCGACAATGCTCTTTCCAAATATTGCGGGGTTTTGTACTAAGAAAGCACCAATATATGTATGATTCTCGCTTTCTTCTGAATCGGTGTTTAAATCTTGTTGTCTAACAAGAAGTTTTTTAATGAAGATAATGGCAAATATTACGCCTACAACACCAAGTGGATAGGCTACAGCGCAACCCAATGCAGGTGTATTGCTTTCCAATCCTAATTGTTTTAAAGTTTGCTGAGCAGCACCAAGAGCGGGTGTATTTGTAACAGCTCCACACAAAACACCGATAATGTCAGGCAAAGCAATGCCATTGATGAAACTGGCAGCAATAGCAAGAAGCGTACCTAAAAGCACAATTCCTGATGCTAATAGGTTTAGTGTAACACCTCCTTTGCGAAAGGAACTAAAGAAACCTGGACCAACTTGCAGTCCTAAGGCATATACAAAGATTACTAAACCAAAACTTTCAGCATAATTAAGCATCTGTGGGTCAATAGAAATACCAAAGTGTCCGGCCAGAATACCAACAAAAAACACGAAAGTAACACCTAATGAAACTCCTAATACATGAATTTTTCCTAAACCAAGTCCTATGGCCGAAATTACTGATAATACAACTACTGCTTGTAGGGCAGAATGTTCGATGAATAGATTACTTAACCATTCCATATTTAAAAATTAGCGCGCAAATATATAAACAATTTATGCGCGTACAAAACTTTTATTTAACCATTTAAGGCTATACCAGCGTTTAATGAAGATGGCACCTCTGATATTTTCGTCTAATAAAAAGGCTAACCACATGCCAAATAATCCATATCCCCAATGAATACCTAACAAATATCCTCCTCCAACTGCAATGCTCCACATAACAATCAATCCTACATAGAAAGGATAATTTACATCTCCGGCAGCTCTTAATGCATTGGTTGCAAAGATATTGATTGGTCGGCCGATCTCTAGAACAGTATCAATCCACAATACGGTTACACCAATACTAATGATTTCCGGATTCTTGGTTAACCATCCTAAAATGTATTTTCCGAATATTGCGATTGTGCACGATAATAGGAATGTTATTAATACAGACCTTTTCATCACATACTTGCCCAGTAAGAATGCGGCATTGGGTTTACCTTCGCCAATAAGTTGCCCAATGCAGATTGCTCCTCCTTGTGCCATTGCAATGCTAAATAGATAAACAAACATAATAATGTTGGCACAGTATGTTCGCGCAGCAAGTGCTTCGACACTTAGCATATTGATAAAATAGGTGATGACAACTTGTGATGAACTGTACGAAAACTGTTCGCCGGCAGATGGTAATCCAATCTTCATAAGGTTTTTCAACTCAATCCAAGGGAATGGTTTAAAGTAAGATAGAGGAAAACGTTGAATATGTACTTTAAATAAAACGAAGAATAAAATGATCATTGATGCACCACGACTAAAGGCAGTCGCTATTGCTGCACCTTCTACTCCTAATTCGGGGAAACCAAACTTACCAAAGATCAATGAATAGTTGCCAAATATATTAAGGATATTGACAACAACAGTAACTAGCATTGGGTAAATAGCTTTGTTGGCACTGCGCAGTGAAGCAGATAAAGTAAGAGATATAGCTTGGAAAAAAGCAAAAGCACCCACAATACGCATGTACTCCACGCCATCTCCCATTAACTCAGAGTTTAGTCCCATCCATCTAAGAATTGTACTGCTCTCAAAGTATAAGAAGCAGCTGATAATGCCTCCTATAAATAGATTGACTATTAAGGATACTCCTACAACTTGTACCACTTTCTTTTCTTGTCGCGCGCCAATGTATTGAGAGCACAATACGGATGTTCCAAGGTTTATTACTTCGAATAGCAAGAAGGTAAGCATTACGATTTGATTAACTACTCCAACAGCAGCTACACTGTTATCCGAATGTCGACTAAGCATAAACGTGTCGACTGCTCCGAGCATCATAATCAATAATGTCTCTATAAAAATAGGGGTAGCTAATTTTGTAAGCCTTCTCTTAAGGCTATCTTGATGTAATTTATGTGTCACTTGAATAAGTAATTTTGAGTCTGCAAAGTTATTTAAAATAGTCCGAACAGTATATTGACATAAATCAATAAAAGAGATTTATTTCAAGGTGAATTAATTATATTTGTCGCATTATTTATTAAACCGACATGAAACAAGAAACCATTCGTATTTGTGATTTAAGTATTGGATATCGCCCAAAGAACAGTGTTCGTATGGTGGCTAGTGGTGTTAATGCTTCTTTGCATAGCGGAGAGTTGACTTGTTTGTTGGGTGCCAATGGAGTTGGAAAGTCTACCTTATTGCGTACATTATCAGGTTTTCAACCTAAGTTAAATGGCGAAATCTTCATTAACAATAAAGAGATCGGACTATACAAAGAAAAAGAGTTGTCGAGTGTGATTAGTGTAGTGCTTACTGACAAGTGCGATATCTACAATATGACTGCAATCGATTTGATTGGTTTAGGACGAAGTCCATATACAGGTTTCTGGGGATCGTTAAGCAACCATGATAAGAATGAAATTGATAAAGCTATCCGCCTGGTTAAAATAGAAGATTTAGCTCATCGCATGATTCATACTTTGAGTGATGGTGAACGTCAAAAAGTGATGATAGCTAAAGCGCTTGCCCAAGACACAGCTATTATTTACCTTGATGAACCAACTGCTTTTTTAGATTTTCCAAGTAAAGTCGAGATGATGCAATTGCTTCATCGATTGAGTCGTGAAACCAATAAAACGATCTTTCTTTCTACCCATGATTTAGAATTAGCACTTCAAATTGCAGATAAGGTATGGATTATGGATAAAAAAGAGGGAGTAACTATTGGTGCACCAGAAGATTTAGCTCTAAACGGCTTTCTAGAGCGCTTTTTCGCATCTGATGGTCTTGTTTTTGATTATGCTACGGGTTTATTTAAGGTCTATAATAGATGCCATTCGCAAATAAAATTGATTGGGAAAGGTTCAAAATACGATATGATGCGTAAGGCTCTTTTAAGAAATGGAATTATGGCACATAGTGATATAAATTCCATCTCTTTAATAGATGCCGGACAAGATAAATCAGATGATTCGTTTATCCTTAAGTTCAATTCGGATTCTCCTTTCGAGGTATGCGGAATAGAAAATGTATTAAACTACATCAAGAATAATACATATAATTGATTCAGCTCTTATTCAGAAAAAGTTTCTTTTATTCCTTCATCTAAAGTCAGCGGTTGATAGCCAATCTCTTTTATAGCCTTTTCAATACTTAATCCACTATGGCGTGGTCTTGGGGTTATTTCTTGCATTTCTTCGGTTGTAACAGCCTTTATCAATGCAGAATCAAGCTGTAAATGGGCAGCAACTCTATAAGCTATATCAGCAATTGAAACATTATCGCCACCACAAATATGATATATACCGCTTTTATTGTGGTGCATAAGCTTTTCTATCCCATTAGCTATATCGCCTACATAGGTGGGTGTGCGCCATTGATCGGATACAACATTGATAGATTCTCCATTGCGCAATCTGTTGGCTACTAATTGAAGTATATTGCCATGTTGTCCTGGAAGCGGTTTTCCATAAACTACTACCACACGTACAATCGCATAATCGTTGCAGACATTAATAATACGTTTTTCGCCTTCCCATTTAGTCTTACCGTAATAGTTTAATGGATTGGGTGTATCTTCTTCTGTATAAAGATGTTCGCTCTTGCCATCGAAAACAAAATCTGTAGATAAATGGATGAAACGGCAATTGTATTTGTTGCATTTAATTGCTAGATATGCAACGGCTGTTGTGTTTATTAAATCAGCCTCTTCGTGATGAGTCTCACAATAATCGGGCACTGACAAAGCGGATGTGTTTATTACGATATCAGGTCGTGTTCTATTGAATAATTCAGTTAGATTATTCTCATTACAAATGTCTGCTTGTATAAATTCATATCCATCTTCAGGGTTGATATCTTGATGCAAAGAGCAAGCGTACAATTTATATTCTTTGTTTTTTGAGAAATCTTGCAATATCCTTCTTCCGGTGAAACCATTGGCACCGATAATAAGTATCTTCATAGTTGTTAGTATTGTTATGTTAAAATGGTTGTGTTCGTCCTTGTTGCACTTCTACACGAATACCAAAGCTGCCATTAGCCGACTTTAATTCGAAAGCTCCTCTGAAGTTGTTTCTTTCCCAAGGCATAGCGCTTCTGTTTGGCATTCTATATCCCTTCGAATTATAATCACCATATGTGTTAAGTCTCATTCCGTTTTTTAGTTTGAATGACCCCATCTGTAGATTGTCTGTATTGCTAAAACCATCAATTCTACCAAATGACGAAAATGATGGAGTAAAGATGTTGGATAAACCTTTACTGTATGTTACATCCGGGTTTAAACGAAATATTTTGGAGAAGTCTTTTGATTGATCAAGTATTTTATAGTCTAACTTAGGAATCTCAGGAGGTGAGATATTAAATAAACTTACGTCAAGCAAGAACTCTCCGTACTCCTTGTAGTTATCGTTTAAGATATATGGGGTATTGTCATCAGATGGTATTTCTGATTGTGCATAAATGGTAAAAGGGAAGATAATAACTAAAAGACAAAATAATAGCTTTCTCATATTTTTAACTTGCATGAATGACAAATGTATAGAATTATGTTCAATTCTATAGAAAAAATTAAAGCTATTTAAATAAAACGATAGGAAGGGTAGAGTTAATGGAAAAACTTTTTCTTGCGTAAATCCTTAAATACGCTAATCATGATTCTGATGGAGAACCATGTGAGCCATAAGTAAAACATAAATATAGCTGCATCTACAATATATATAAATATAGTCTTAAGCATATTCTTAGAGGATTTAATACTTAAAACAATAGATTTGTAAGAATGGTTGTATAGTTTTAGTGAAATGATGTTGTTTAAGGTTTGTATTAAATAAAAATGGGATAGCTCGAATGAACTATCCCATTTTGTTATAATTTACTTCTATTCGATTAGAATTGGAAGAAGTTTTTAGCGTTGTTGTAGCAAATATCTTCGATCATTTGGTTTGCACGTTCCATTTCAGAAGCTGGGATTTCACCATTTTCGATGTCGTTACCAACCAAGTTACACAATGTGCGACGGAAATATTCGTGACGTGGGTAAGATAAGAATGAACGAGAGTCAGTCAACATACCTACGAAACGGCTCAATAGACCCAATACAGATAGTGCGTTCATTTGTTTTTCCATACCATCTTTTTGATCTAGGAACCACCATCCTGAACCGAATTGGATTTTACCAGCAACAGTACCATCTTGGAAGTTACCCAACATAGTTGCGATTACTTCATTAGCACATGGGTTCAAGTTGTAAAGGATAGTTTTAGTCAATTTACCGTTAGAGTTCAAACGGTCTAAGAATTTAGACATTTTCTTCGCTGTAGTAAATTCGCCGATTGAGTCGAAACCAGTATCAGCACCTAACAATTTAAACATTTTAGTGTTGTTGTTACGGATAGCGCCATAGTGGAATTGTTGAGTCCAACCTTTTTCCCAGTCCATTTCACCGAATACAATCATCATTGCAGATTTGAATTTCAAGATTTCTTCTTGAGTCAATTCTTGTCCGCCATATACCTTATTAAAGATAGCGTTGATTTCTGCGTCTGTATAGTCTTCAGCATAGAACTCTTCGATACCGTGGTCAGATAGTTTACATCCTTGTTCTGCAAAGAAGTCATGACGTACACGAAGTGCAGCAATCAAATCATCGTAAGTAGAGATAGTAACACCGCTAACTTCAGATAATTTCTCAACGTAAGCACGGAATTCTGAAGGAACTTCAACAGCCATAGCTTTGTCAGGACGCCAAGTAGGAAGCATTTTAACTTCAAAACCACTTTCGCGAGTTTGGATATGATATTCTAATGAGTCGATTGGATCATCTGTAGTACAAACAACTTCTACATTGTAACGACGCATGAAGCCACGAGCTGTATAATCAGCAGAAGCAAGCTTTTCATTACATTCGTCATAGATTTCGCGAGCTGTTTTAGGGCTCAAGATTTTATCGATACCGAAAGCTGTTTTCAATTCAAGGTGAGTCCAGTGGTATAGTGGATTACGGAAAGTGTATGGTACAGTTTCTGCCCATTTTTCGAATTTCTCCCAATCAGAAGTATCTTTACCTGTACAGTAACGCTCATCGATTCCGTTAGTACGCATTGCACGCCATTTGTAATGGTCGCCGCCTAACCAGATTTCTGTCAATGATTTGAACTTGTGATCATCAGCCACCATTTGTGGAATTAAATGACAGTGGTAATCAATAATTGGCATTTTAGCCGCATGCTCGTGATACAACTTCTGTGCAGTTTCAGTTTGCAACAGGAAGTTTTCGTCCATAAACTTTCTCATTCTACTGTGTTTTTAGATATATAAAATTATTACTTCTCGTACCTTATTATATATGGCACTGATATTAAAGCTTATAACAGTATAAAACCGTTTTGTTTTATTAACCGTTATCGAACACAAAAGTAGAAAAATTACTTGTAGGAACAAAAAATACATGTATATTTGCGAAGAATATTTATAAAATTTAAGTTTTAAAATCTAGTCAAGTGAGCGATCAGAACCATACAATTAAAGACATTGCCCGTATGGCAGGCGTTTCGGCAGGAACAGTTGATAGGGTATTGCATAATCGTGGTGATGTGTCTGAAAAGAGCCGTATAAAGGTGCAAGCTGTGCTTGATGAAATAAACTATAAGCCCAATGTATTTGCCATTGGACTAGCAGCAAAAAAGAAATATACTATTTTGTGTGTTATTCCTCATTATGCTGAAAATAACTATTGGCATTCAGTTTTTATAGGAATTGAAAGAGCTAAAGAAGAGTTAAAAGCATTCAATGTGATCGTTAAATATTTGTTTTATGATCATGGTAATCGTGGTTCTTATCAAGACTTATGTTTCAAGATAGAACAGGAAAGCATGGATGCTGTATTGATAGCTCCAAACTTTGCAGAAGAGACATTGGAGACGGTAGATAAACTTAAAGAAAAAAATATTCCTTATGTCTTTATCGATTTTAATATCGAAGAGGCAAATGCCTTAAAGTATATAGGCCAAGACTCGTATTGTAGTGGATATCTGGCTGCTAAGATTTTATTGCGCGACTATGTAGAAGGCGAGGAGGTTGTATTGTTTCTAAGTAACAATAAAGACAATCCTGCCGAAATACAAATGCGACGTCGTTTAGATGGTTTTCTGCAATATGTATCTGAGTTGCCTATTGATGTTAAAACATCTGAAGTGATACTCACAAATGATGATGTGTCAAAGAACAATATGGTATTAAAATCGTTTTTTGAAACACACCCCAACGCTCGTTTAGGAGTCTCTTTTAATTCGCGTGTTTATCAGGTTGGTAATTTCCTTAAAGAGCACGAATTTGCATTAAAAGGATTGTTGGGATATGATTTGTTGCAACGCAATGTAGAGTTGCTTAAAGATGGTTTTATTACTTATCTGATTGGTCAAAGGCCCGGATTGCAAGGTTATTGTGGGGTAAAGGCATTAACAGATTATATTGTATTTAAAAAGCCTCGTAATAAGGTGAAATATATGCCAATAGATATCTTGCTGAAAGATAATATTGACTTCTACTTTGAATTTGAGTAAAGCAAACTTAATTATTAATTTATATAATTCTATTTAAACATGAAAGCATTAAACAAAGAGACTGCCAACAAGGTGACACGTCCTGAAAGAATCATTCAATTTGGAGAAGGTAACTTCTTACGCGCATTCGTAGATTGGATCGTATATAACATGAATGAAAAAGCTGATTTCAACGGCGATGTTGTAGTAGTGCAACCAATCGAGAACGGAATGATCGATATGTTGAAGAAACAAGATTGTTTATATCATGTAAATCTTCAAGGTTTGGATAAAGGTGAAGTTGTAAACAGCCTTACATTAGTAGATGTTATCAGCCGTGCACTTAATCCATATACAGAAAACGATGCTTTTATGGCTCTTGCTGATCAAGAAGATATTCGTTTCGTTATTTCAAATACAACTGAAGCTGGTATTACTTTCGATCCATCATGTAAGTTAGATGATGCTCCTGCATCTTCTTACCCAGGTAAATTGACTCAATTGCTTTACCGTCGTTTCTTAACTTTCGATGGCGATAAGACTAAAGGTTTACTTATCTTCCCATGTGAATTGATTTTCCACAATGGTGCTAAATTGAAAGAAACTATCTATCAATATATCCAACTTTGGGGTTTGAGCGATGAGTTTAAAACATGGTTCGAAGAAGCTTGTGGAGTATACTCTACATTGGTAGACCGTATCGTTCCTGGTTTCCCACGCAAAGATATCGATGCTATCAAAGAAAAACTTCAATACGATGATAACTTGGTAGTTCAAGCTGAAATCTTCCACCTATGGGTTATCGAAGCTCCTGAATCAATCGCTAAGGAATTCCCTGCTGACAAAGCTGGTTTGAATGTATTGTTTGTACCATCTGAAGCTCCTTACCACGAACGTAAAGTTACTTTGTTGAATGGCCCTCACACAGTATTGTCTCCTGTTACTTACCTTTCAGGTGTAGATATCGTACGTGACGCTTGTCAACACGAAGTATTGAGCCAATACATCAACCAAGTAATGTTTGGTGAATTGATGGAAACTCTTAACTTGCCTAAAGCAGAACTAGAACAATTTGGTAAAGACGTATTGGAACGTTTCAATAATCCATTCGTAGACCACGCTGTAACAAGCATCATGCTTAACTCATTCCCTAAATTCGAAACTCGCGATCTTCCAGGATTGAAAGTTTATTTGGAGAGAACAGGTGAGCTTCCTAAAGGTTTGGTATTAGGTCTTGCTGCAATTGTAACTTATTACAAAGGTGGTACACGTGCTGATGGTGCACCTATTGCTCCAAACGATGCTCCTGAAATTGTAGATCTATTGCAAAAACTTTGGGCTACTGGTGATACTCAAAAAGTTGCTGAAGGTGTATTGGCTGCAACATTTATCTGGAACGAAGATTTGAACTTAATTCCTGGTTTAACTGCAGCATTGAAAGCTGATTTGGATTCTATCCAAGCAAACGGTATGTTGGAAACTGTAAAAGCAATGCTTAAATAAGCATACAGCATAGTATAAAAAAAGAGAGTGATATCCTATTAAATGGATATCACTCTTTTTTATTCTCTTTAATGTAGCTAATCAATAATGACGCCTTCAACGTTGTCTTGAGAATTGATGTCTACTTGATTGTCGATAGTTGGTGACGTAAGCAGCCAGATGGCTATTGCAAATAGTGCAATGATAATAATTACTATCAGCCATATTCCTCTTTTATTCTTCATTTTGGTTTAGGTTTATTGATTTTACATACTTAAATATTCAACAAACCTATGTCAACTTTGTTCAGTCTATGCTTTAGGCTGAATAAAGAATAATAAACCCAAAAGTAATCTGATTATTTAGGCTGAGCTGCTCTTAAAATGAAGGTAGTAGCACCAATGGTTATAATCGCGCCATCTTCAATACGCATACGGTCTTTGTCGCCTAGAATATCATTCAATAAGAAAGTTCCTGTAAGGCTAGGAGCATCGCGCAAAGTGTAAATCACTTCACCTTGTTTGTTGCGTTTTACATTGATGATGCAGTGGCGTCTATCCATGCTCATATCACCTGTTTCGATAGGCATATCTACTACAGATCCTACACAACGACGACCAATCACATTGTCTCCCTCTTTGAAAGGAATGATTTGTTTAAAGCCAAACACATTTTCGATAACACTTATGCTTCCCAACTCGTCGCGGAATGCTTCATCATCTAGCTTCTCGTTCTTTTGAAGCTCTTTCATTTTACTCTTACCAATTCGAATGCTGAATTGTTTTCCGCATTCATCACATTCAAATACAAGTGATTGACCTTCACTGTACTTGGTTTCATCAAAAGATAGGTATTTCTCGCACTTGGGGCAACGAACACGTTTCATAAATGTAAAATATTAAAAAGGAATAGGTTTATAATGAATTATTGTACCAAAAGCCAAGCATCTTTAAAAGAATCTTGTGTTCTGATTTTCGCAAGATGATTGTTTGCTTCATCTCGAGTAGGAAGAGACATGATACTAACGCGGATTCTTTCTCCACCGTTAATAACACGAGCACCGGTATATCCTTCAGCCTTTAATTTACTCACTAGTGTTTCGGCATTTTTCATGCCAATGCTAGATGATACAATTAAATGGTATTTGCCTGAAGTGATTTTTGTTTCAACTTTTGCAGGTTTAGCAACCTCTTTTTCTACCACCGGTTTTGTTGTTTCTTTAATAGTAGCAGGAGTAATAGGAGTAGCAGCAACAATCGTTTTTGTTTCAGCAGGCTTAGTAGCAACCTTAATCTCTTTGGTCGCAATTGGTTTAGTGTTTTGCGAAGTGGTACTTGCCTTGCTTTTAGCTACTTTATTATTGGTGCTAATTTGGTTGGTTAAGATAGATTTAGACTCGATTGTCTCAAAAATATCTACCGGCAATAAATTAGCATAACTACCTTTTACTACATAAGTGTTCTCTATCGGCGAAGAGAATAAGAAGAACATGATAACTGCTGCAACAGATGCAACAGCTGTACGAACAAATGCACGGTTAATGCGAATGTCGTATGTTTTCTTATTAGTATGTGGTATGATAGGTTGAATAGGTTTTTCCTCTATCGGCATCAATTCTGATAACTCTTTCAACTCAAACGCGTGCAAGCCGTAATAAGCTGGCGTAATAAATTTGTTGTTGTAAGGAGTAAACTCGTAGGTTTGATGAATAGAGTAGTGGAGTTCGCCAATATGTGGCAGTTCAACCTTTCCGTTTTTCTGTAGAAGCTCTACCATTTCTTTGACTTCGTGATCGATTATTCTCGAAGCGTCAACAAAGTCAGTGTCGTGGCTAGCCATATACGATTGAATCAATAATCCATCATTCATTTTAAGCTGAGGATTAAAGCCTATAGTGCGAGTAGGAGGAAGAAAGCTGTTTTCTTCTATCTGTGCGCGATTATTGAATGCAACAAACCCACCAAAATCGGGAATGATAACGCAATCATTTTCTAATAATAATCTTTCTATATGCTGTGACAATTCAATCATAGTGCAAATATAATGTTTATTTTGATTTTATTGTTAAAATTGATTTGGTTTTTTATACCAAAACACGCGATGATAAATAGCAATATAATATATCGCATTATCGCATATAATAAATGCTCGTCTGCTTTTTCTAATAATATGATGCGTTATTTTCAATGTGATAACTGTTAACAGTTATCGCGATGGTTGTATATATTTAGCACGATAATAGTTAACAGTTATCATTTGCTTTAAATACGGTTGATTTATGAAACTAATGAAAGCAATAGAATATTCGTAGTTACTATATCGACTATTTTTAATAAGTAGAAAGGTAAATTTGTTATATTTGCGTCAAATTATACTAAAGGCATTGAACTTTCGTTATTAATTGAGTAAAATAAGTAAAACCTTTTTAAAAGCTATTATAAATACGTTATGAAATTTAAAAGTACATTTCTTCTATTTGCAATACTTCTTCTTGCATCTTGTAAGACTCCTGTGAATGTTGTATATTTTCAAGATTTAGAAAGCCTAAACTCGGGAGTGTTGACCGATGAATCTGTAAATTATGAAGCCAAAATAATGCCTGATGATCAATTGCTTATTCAGGTTTCTGCAATGAATCCCGCTGCTGTGTCAATGTTTAATCTTCCGGCTGTGAGTTATCAAAGAACAGGTGAAACATCTCTTGCTTCATCTCCTAATTTACAAACGTATCTTGTAGATAGCAAGGGTGATATTAATTTTCCAGTTTTAGGCAAGATATATGTAGAGGGGCTAACAAGAATCGAATTGTCTGATATCTTAGCTGAAAAAATATCAGAATATGTAAAGAATCCTCTTGTAAATGTAAAGATTAATAATTTTAAAGTATCTGTTTTAGGTGAAGTTAGAGCACCAGGTTCTAAGTTTTTTGGCAATGAACGTATCACTATATTAGATGCCATAAGTGCTGCAGGCGATTTGGATATTTATGCTAGAAGAGAGAATGTCTTGATATTGCGTGATAATAATGGAAAAAAAGAATTCCACAGAATCGATTTGACTTCTTCTGATTTAACGAAATCGCCTTATTTTTATCTTCAACAAAATGATGTGATTTATGTAGAGCCTAATAAAGCACGTCAAAGTAACTCGCGCTTCAGTCAAAAAACATCCTATCATATGACGATTATTTCTACTGTGATTAGCGCTGTGTCTGTGATTGCTTCACTAACTATTGCTTTGTTGATTAAATAATTAATGCTTATATCTTTTTTATTATGACTACTAACGACGAAAATATACATATTGGAGAGTTTATTAAAACAGTATTTGGTTACTGGAAAATCTATGTTCCAATAGGGATTGCCTTCTTAATAGGGGCTATCGTTTTTTTGATGATTACTCCTAAAGAGTATAGGGTAATATCACGCATTCAACTTTTAAGTGAAAAACAAGGAATGATGTCTGAACTTAAAATGATTAAGAGTTCGGGACTCGGTGGTTTACTTGGTGGTAGCTCTAGCGGTGTGAATGTAGATGATGAAATAACAATCATGCTATCTAGACAAAATCTGACAAGAGTTATTGAAGATAATGAATTGCAAGTTCAAACCTACTTGCATGATGGATTTAAGAAATTGATTTTAGACAGAGATGAATCTCCTGTCTCTTTTATATTCCCTCAAGGCTTTTTGCAAGACCTTCAACGTCCTATCAATATTTCTTTGACGATTAAAGGTAATACAATTGAGAAAGTTAAATGTAAGAGCAGTCTCTTTAAGACTATTACTTTCAGAAATCTTGCTCTTCCTGCAACACTAAGTCTGCCGGTGGGCGATATAATGTTAGTTCGCAACAATTCGATGGATGGTGAATTTACCATTAATCTACTTCCGTTGCAATTGGTGTACGAGGTAATGGACAAAGATCTGAATATCAAATCGAGCGAGAAAGCATCTGACGTTGTTTATATGAGCTATGAGTCGTCTAATAAATTGCGTGCAAAAAAGATTCTTAATAGCGTAATGAATCAATATAACAACTACTCGAGAGGCGTAAAGGTTCGTGATGCTAACTTAAATGCAGGTTTTGTTCGCGACCGTTTAGACTCAATTACTTTAGAACTAACAATGCTCGAAATTCAACTAGAAAAGTACAAGCAGTCTAATAAGATGCCCGATCCTGAATTGTATGCTCAAGCAACTTATTATACAAATAAAGACATTGAAAAGACTATCTTAGAGACAGAAACTCGTTTGCATATGCTTAATTATGTTATTAAGTATATTGAGGACCCTAAGAATGAATATTCGGCCATACCTATTGTTGATGGTACAGGCGAAACTGCAGTTGGTCATTACAACCAACTCTTGGTTGAAAGACAGTATATGCTTTTGACCTCTGAATCTAACAATCCGGCTTTGATGTTAATTGATTTGCAGTTGAAAGAGCAACGTAAGATGTTGTTGGAAACAATTAAAAACGTAGCTAAGAATAATCTTCAGATATCATTGAACGCACTATACAACAAGGATAATACATTGATTCAACAGATTGATAAGCTGCCTACTCAAGAGCGCGAGTTTATCGAAATGAAGCGTAAACAAAAAATAAAAGAATCAATCTATCTATTCTTAATTCAAAAGTTGCAAGAAAAAGAATTGATTAACTCGCCCGATGAGGTTGCCGGACGTATTGTTGATGAAGCTTATACTTCATACAAACATATATTCCCTAAAACATCAATCGTGTTGATTATAGCGTTTATTTTGGCGTCTATGGTTTCGCTATTTATTATCTCACTGAAAATATTTGTTTTCAATAAAGAATAAGCCATGCGGCAACTAGTTATATCTAAGAATAATCTTTTCTTTTATTTCTTAATTTTCGGATATCTATTTGGGGTAATCTTTTATGATTATCTCAAATTTGATTATACGGATGAATTAATGGCTTTCTTTCTGGTTGTATTTGCCGGAATTACTGTCTTTGAAAGAAAAGATATTAAGCAACTTAAGCCTTTGTTTTATTTAGGCTTGGTGTTCTTCTTCTATACCATTTACTCTTTTGCTATTCAATCTAATGTACCACAAGCCATATTAAAGGATTTTGTTATTCAGATAAAACCTTTTTTAGGTTTCTTTTGTGCATGGCTTATAGCACCACGGTTTACTAAGAAGCAACGATTAATAGCGTGTATCTTATGTATGATAATAGGATGCTTTATAGTAGTGGTTTATATATCGGGCAATTTATGGACGTTCTTTGTTCACCCTTCTCGGTTGGCTACATCTGCAACTGTAACAGCATTATTGTTTTTATACTGCAGCTCCTTTAACTGGAGTGATATCGTTATTTTTACTATTCTACTGTCGGTAGGACTTCTTTCTACCAGATCTAAAATGTATGGTTTCTGGAGTGTCTCAGTACTCTTGTGTGTCTATTATAAACTTGGTGGAACAATCCGATTAAATATAAAAACCATACTTATATTTGTTGTAGTTCTTGCTTTGGTGCTTGCCCTTACATGGAAAAAGATAGCTATATACTATATCGATGGTTTTATGAATACAAAAGAGATGTGGAGTCGTCCGGCTATGGTATTGACTTCTTTCTTAATCTTGTATGATTATATTCCTTTTGGTTCAGGATTTGGAAGCTTTGGTACATTTGCTTCGGGTGAATATTATTCTCCAATCTACGAGAAGTATGGAATAGATAAATTGTGGGGGCTAACAAGAGAGAACCCTATGTTTATTGCTGATGCATATTATCCAGAATTGGCGCAGTTTGGTATCGTTGGTGTGATACTTTATTTTGGTTTCTGGATATGGATTGCAAGAAAAGGCTTAGCGGCTCAAGCAGTATCAAAACAAAACGCATTAATTATTATACTCGTATTTCTATTCTTCCTTATTGAGGGCACATCAGATGCGACTCTCACACACAATAGGGGATTGTTCGTAATGATATTACTGGGAATAGTAATGGGACAAAATGAAAAACACTTAGAATGATTATCTAAGTGTTTTTCTTATTTTTAATTGGAAACCAAAATTATCTCCATATAAATCTCCGGTATCAAATGCTAACGATCCTGTAAATCTCCAACCTTTTAGTTTATTGGGTTTGTAAATAACCTCTGCAAATCCCGAAAAGTTCTCCAGTATTTGTGCCGTTGGTTCGAAAGGTGTTCCCCATGAACGGTTAAACGAAAACTTCGCTCTATAGTCAACCTGTGGTGCAATCTCTCCTTTCCATCCAATATGCATAGCTTTTATGCGTGTATGTCTAAGCGAAAGGAATCCGTCTTTGTTGTAAATGTTTGCAACGATCAAAGGATTTGAGTTCATCATTCCCCAATGTGTCCAACCTGAATATGCATGATTGTAATAGTTGTCTGCTCCTCCGGTTTTACCAACAATAGAAAAGTCCCATCCATGCATTGGACCACTCTGATTGGTCGATTGATAGTACTCTACAACTAAATCGGTGATTGGTTTGAAGTTTTTCATATTGACTTCTATTCCCCAAAGACCATCCATGCCATTGAGCTTGCCCATGCCAGAAAAATCTTCGTAAAAGTTCTCTAGATATGCACTAATGTTAAACTCTTTGTGTTTATAGGTGAGTTTAATATGTTCGCTGCCAAGAAGGTTGCCATCAAAGAATATACCTTCTCCTCTGTTGAATGGAATGAAAGCGGTTGCATAGTCTTTCCATGTATTTCCAAAATCAGTGACTTCATCACCTAAAACCGAGTATCCGCCAAATTGATTATCTATTTGCATGCCAATATCGACTTGCCAATTAGATGTTTCTTTGCCGAATCTAAAGAAGAAACTTTTATGATGATACTTAATTTGTTTAGCATAAGGAAATCCATTGCCAACATGTTTTCGTTGGTAACGGCCATCTGTAAACCATCCATATGATATTTCTGCTTTGAACTGCACAACCGGTCCTAGATGTACATACTCAGGAATACCGATACAAACCTGAGGTACTGGTCGAGCATTGCCCGACCAGGTTAATCCACCACTACTTAACTGTTGATTAAGCAGGGGAGAATCAATCTCTCGACAACCGGCCCATAAGCCCAACCATCTATATTGTATATCAGCAAATATTTGTTGTGGTACAAATACTGTATTTAAGCCTGCACCTACAGCAACGTCAGCACCAAAATGATATTTCCAGTTGTTTACAGTGTCTTTATAGAATACTGCTCCTCGCAAATATCCATTATTATCGAGAGAAGATAGTCCGTGTTGGTTGCTCACTTGCCATAAAGGAGTATAATCACCTGTGTGCAAAGTAGTACCAGCTTCGATAAAACTCGTGATGTTTTGTGCGATAGATTTATTACTGCATATCAATAGTAATGATAATACAATGGTTTTATGTAATAGATAAATTCTTGTTCTATTTGTCATACTCTTTTAAAGAATCAATTTCGGTGTATGATAATAACGCATAATTGATAACGATATTATTGCATTAATTGTTGCAATCGTATATTTTCATTAAGCTATCATGGTATTGTATAGCGTTAAATCTACTTTGCGCTCTTTGTGCTATAGATGTATAATCAAATTCAGCATTAAACATTGCGTTGATTTTAGTTTCTAAATCACTAATGTTTTTTGCTTCAAACGTCATTCCGTTTGTGTTTTCATCTATCAATTCTGGTATTCCACCATTTTTACTACCCAATACAGGTGTGCCTAAACATAGTGCTTCTATAACTGAAAATGGATTATTTTCGTACCATTCTGAAGGAATAACACTGAAGCGAGCATTGCCTACAAGCTCTTTTATCTCATCCCATTGTTTATGTCCTACCATTTGTATTTGTGGGTAATCCTTGATTGACTCTTTAATCTCGTTCTCTAAAGGTCCGCCACCAATAAGTTTCAACGTGTATGGAAGATGTTTAGCCGCTTCAATCAAAGTTTTTAATCCTTTCTCATTAGATAGACGACCGATGTAGCAATAATAATCTTCTTTTTTGAAATTATCTCTTTTGCATTTTTCAACGTCAATGAAATTGCATAAAACAGTTGTCTTATTGCTTTCCATTCCTCCTTGTACAAGTTTGTTCTTTATAAATAGACTCGGGCAAATAAATGTATCTGTGAAACTTTCTAATTTCTTTAGAGGCCATTTCTTAGCTTCATAGTAAGCTAAATAACTTGCAAGAGTGGAGTTCTTCATGCACTTATGTTTAAGAACGTTTTTCTTATCAGTGAAACACTCTTCGCATGGCTCAACATCGTTTTTAAGACAATCATATCTTGGGCAAAGCAATTTGTAATCATGCATTGTCCAAACTACTTTAATGCCGTGTTTTTTGGCTATCTGTGCTATGATAGGAGATAGTTGTGAGTGGATATTTCCAAGATGCACAACATCGGGATTGAAATCCTTGATAAGTTTGGTGAATTTTCTCTCTACCTCTTTTGTTCCAAAAGGGCGCATAAATGCTTCAAACATTTTGGGGCCAGGTTTAAATATTACTTCACTTGGGAAATAATCGCTCCATTGGCTTTCTATGTTTTCAGGATGTTGCATTGCGAATATAGCAACATCGTGATTGTTTGCTTTTAAGATTTTCTCTAACTCAATCGCATAAATGCAATCTCCTCCACGTCTATAATAGAATTTATTTGCTAGTATTATTTTCATTATTCAAAGTATTATATTTTTGGATAGCTTCTTCATATATCTTTTCAAAAAGCTTTATTCTTTCTTCGTACATGTATTGCTTAGAACATTCTAAAACACCACTTGATAATTTATTAATCTGATGTGGGTTATCAATCAATTGTTTTATAGAATGACTAATGTCGTTCGTTACCTGATCATAAGAGTGTATCGGTATTTTAATACCGCAATTATCACATATTACTCCTGCCATGCCACAATGATCTAATGATAGGGTAGGAACTGCAAATGACATTGCCTCGAAAAGTACAGTCGTTGTTGCTTCGCCTAGAGAAGTAATAATATGTAAATGAGATTGTTTTATAATACTCATTACTTGATCTCTTCCTACTTTTCCGAACCAGGTGATTTTATGATTAATATTATTATTATCGCAAAACTTATTCATGTCATTATATAATAAACCATCGCCAACTACATTAAGATGCCATTTGCAATCTTTGATCTTATTTAATGCTTCTAACAATAATATTAATGCTTTGTTTTCATCAACTCTTCCAATCCATACTATCTCAAAGGTATCACCAGAATTGTATGATACTGGTGTTGTAACTTCCATTCTCATTATTCCGTTCTCGGGCATATAGATAGCATCTCTTTTATGAAAGTTCTTTATTTGCTGTATGGTAGTAGGAGTTGCCCCTAATATATAATCGCATCTTTTTATAGCTTTTTTTACTCTTTGATTATACTTGAACGAATAATAATGGAGTATGTTTCTAAGCGTAAATGTTTTAATTTGCGACATTGTACTTAAACACTTTCTTAACTGCCAAGATCTGCGATGTGCACCAGATATTGGTCCCCAGCAATAAGGTATGCCTTTAATGTTCCATGCATATCCGGGTTCTTTAAATCCAATAGGATTTAGGTAATGAATAAGATCTATTTTGTTATTGTAATAAAGCTCTTCGATTGCCAATCGAGCATATTTATGCCAATTCTTTTCTCGAACTATCTGACCAATATTCACTAAACTCTTATCATATTTCTTGCTGTAATGTTCAAGTGTTTTATAGAATTTATTATCTGGTAAATGAACTTCGACAAACTTAATATTGGGATTATCGTTTTGCTTCTGCCACTCTCTGATAGATTCAAAATCGCCAAATCCATTGCCTGCATTGCCATATATTACATAAAGCATATTATTTTTGCTCATACTCTTTACAAAGTTCCAAGCTACAGAGTATTCGCTACCAAGATAAGGAGAGATTGCTGTGCAAATAACGGCTATTCGTTTCATCGTTTTCTGATTTTTAAAATAATGGAATTGCAAATATCATAAATGATACTTTTCTCTTGTCTGTTTAACGTTATAATCCAAAATAGGATAAAGTATATGCTAAATGAAATCATACAAATTATAATTAAGCCGATGAAATCATTTGCTATATATAAAGATGTATAATAGATAAAACATAGGCATATAATGAATGATACTATTGATGGAATACTGATCTTCCTGATAAATAACAATATGGATAATCCAATTTGTTTTTTGGAATAGATTAATCGGGCAATGAATAGGAATATTTCAACTATAATTAATGCTATCGTAATAGAATATATTGGTAAACCACACTTAAAAAGAAGCAAAGCTATGGGCAACGTACATATTTGTATGATGCTTATTGCTATTTGAAAATGTCTAATATCTCCTTTAGCATATATGCCAGATTGTAAACCAAGGGTAGATTGACTTATGATTGTAGCAAATAGAATTATTCTGCAAAAAATGACCGTATAATCGGGGACATTCTTTAGCCATAATTCTAAAATATAAGGTAGCTTTATGATGATAGGTATGCTGAAAAATGAAATTAAGAAGAATGATAACTTGCAAGTTAATATACTCAATCGAAGCATTCTATCTCTATCACCAGCACCTTCGCTCTTCATGATTTGTGGTTCAATAGCTTGCAATAGTGAGGTAGAGAAATAATTCATTTGACCATTTACTTGATTTGCTATACCAAAGGCTGCATTAACGACTGTTCCTCCAAATATATTTAATATAATGATCATCCCTTGATCTGATAATATTTTGGATACATAACTAAGTGAAGACCAACCTGAAAATTTTAAAAGTGATTTATAAATGCTCTTATCAGTTTTTACTTTGATTCTTACCTCTGAATACTTCCAATGACAATAAATTTTTTGAATAAAGGTGGTTAAACTATATATAGTAGCTAGAAGTACACCATAAGTAATCAGTTTATTGAAAGGCGTATATTGTAAATAGATTGCTATCCCTAACTTGAGCAAAGCCTCAATAGTGAAAATAATCGATATGACATAAATATCTTCGTGAGAGTTTATAGCCGCTGTATAGGGTATGGCAATAATCGAAAAGAAAGTGCTTAATACCATACAATGAAAAACGACATGTGCCGAAAATATTTTATCGGGTGCAATGTTTAGAAATCCATTAAATAGAAACAGTCCGATAATTTCGAATATTATGATTGAGCACAGACCAAAGATTAGATGCAGCTTAACGCTTGAATGAAATATATTGGCTAGCTTGTTTATATCTTGCATTCCTAATGCATTGGATAAATATCTACGTACAGATGTAGACATAGCGGCATTTAAGAAAGATAGCATAGTAATAACGCCGGCTACAACATTAAAGATACCAAAATCTTCTGCTCCCAATTCATTTAAAACAATTCTTGTAGAATATAGTGTTATGCCAATAGTTAATACCATTTTGGCATACATAATGCCTGTGTTTAAAGCGACTTTCTGAGATGATTGCATGAATAAAAGAAATTTCAATCTAAAAAATAATGTACTGGCTTTATCGATATAACACAATTGAAATTCGAATTACAAATTGAATTATGAACTATTATTTATTTTATTAATAAAGCGAAAATAATGTGTCCAAAGATATATAAAATACTAATAGTTTATTGTGAAAATGGCAAATCATATAGATAAATATGGCTGATAATAGTAATAATGAACTATTTTTTTTAAAATAAATGTTTCAACATGTGTTATAATTCTAAATATTATATCACTTTTGTACGCAAAATCAATAATTTATGTTTTAGTTTAAGAAATAACACAACTTTCTAATGCCCAAATTGTTTAGGGACCGAAGGTGAAACGAAGATTTAAAAAGGATACTTGAATGTTTAAAATATGCTTGTTTGTATAGGCGTTGATAATCAGTATTGTACTCTTCTATTTGCTATTATTATTTAAATAAATTGTTTAAAATATAATTTTAATGAAATATATTCGTTTATGATATGTATTGTAAAAGTTTCTATATTTAAATAAAATGTAAAAACGAAAATATTTCTATTGTTGAATAAAGTGAAAAGTTATATATTTCAATGAAAACCACTACTCAAGCTAGTTTAATAACCACTTATAGATGCAATGCCAAATGTAATATGTGTAATATTTGGCATCACCAGACTAATGCAAGTGACGAAATCGATTCATCGTTTTATGAAAAGTTACCTGATGGTCTACGTATTAATATAACAGGTGGCGAAGCTACAATCAGAAAAGATATAGATCGTATTTTTGAAATACTTTATCCAAAAGCTTCATTGTTGGAGCTAAGTACAAACGGATTTAATACAGAAACAATTGTTGCTCTGGCAAATAAATATCCAAATATTCTTATTCGTGTTAGTCTTGAAGGACTACCTGCTTTAAATGATTCTAAACGTGGAACTCCTAATGGTTTTGATCATGCGCTGAGAACTATGCTTGAATTAAAGAAAACAAAATGTAAGAATATTGGCTTTTCGGTTGTTATCTCACCTGATAATTATCAAGATCTAATCCACTTATATGATTTGTGTGCTTCTCTTGATGTTGAATTAGGAAATTCCGTTGTACATAATTCATGGTATTTTCATAAAGAAGATAATAAGATAGCTAGTCAAGAAGCTTTAAAACAACATGAATTGTTTGTTGAAGCCTTATTGCAATCAAAAAGACGTGGATTTAAAAAGAAACTCAAGGATTATGGTAGAGCATACTTTAATAAAAGTATTCATCGTAGACTAAGAGGAGATGAACCTGGATATCGTCCAAAATGTGGCGCTCTTCATGATTTTTATTTTATAGACCCTTTTGGAAATGTATCGCCATGTAATGGTTCAGAAGAAGAATGGGTGATAGGTAATATTAAAGAGAACTCAATTGAAGAGATATTGGCTTCAGATAAAGCGAAAGAAATATCTGAAAAAGTAGCTAATTGTAATCGTAATTGTGCATTCATTGTTACCGAGCGTCATGATATGGTACGTAAACCTTGGAAACCTATTTGGTGGATTGTGAAGAATAAGATGAGAATCAGAATGGGTAAATGTATAGACTTTGAATGAGAATATCGGTTTTTGGAACGAGAGGATTTCCTAATATACAAGGTGGCGTAGAGAAACATTGCGAGTCATTGTATCATTCGTTATCTGATAAACATAAAATTACTGTTTTCAGACGGAAGCCGTATGTTAAGAATTCTATTGCTGATTCTGATATTGAGTTTATAGATTTACCATCGACTAAAATTAAAGGAGTAGAAGCTTTAGTTCATTCATTTATATGCTCTTTAGTTTGTGCTTATAAAAGACCTGAAATAGTACATATTCATAATATTGGGCCTGGATTGTTTATCCCGTTGTTGCGTGCTGTAGGACTGAAAGTGGTTTTAACATATCATAGTCCCAATTATGAACATAGTAAATGGGGCACTTTTTCTAAATTGCTGTTGAAGTTTTCTGAATTTATTGCATTGTCATGCTCTAATTGCATAATCTTTGTAAATAGATTTCAGTTGGATAAACAAAAGGATGGCATTAAACAAAAAAGTGTGTATATAGCTAATGGAATAAATAAGATGAAAAATGTATCATCATTGAACTATTTACAGTCATTAGGTATTTTACCCCATAAATATATATTAGCTGTTGGTCGAATAACTCCTGAGAAAGGATTTATTGATTTAATAAATGCATTTAACGCCGCTAATTTGCCTGGTTATAAATTAGTTATAGCTGGAGGTGTTGAACATGAAGGAGGTTATTTTGAGCAATTGAAAAAAAAAAGTGATGATAGAATAATATTTACTGGTTCAATTAATTCAGATTGTTTATCAGAGCTATATTCTTCTGCAAAATTATTTGTATTATCATCGCATAACGAGGGTTTCCCTTTAGTTGTTTTGGAAGCTATGCAGTTTGATTGTGATATTTTACTGAGCGACATTCCGGCAACACGTTTATTAGATTTGTCAGATGATTATTATTATCCAAAAGGCAATGTAAAAAAGTTAACCGAGAGATTAAACATTAATGTTGGAAGTGATGTTAAGTGTCATAATTATGATTTGAGAGCTTATGATTGGGCTAATATTGCTCAACAAACCGATCAAGTTTATGAGTCTTTATACTAAATAACTAATTTGAATTATGGAAGCATTAACCATTAAAATGAATTCTGTATTAACTAAGAATAACACCCCATTAACAAGAAATGGAAATCGTGTAATGAAAAGAACTTTTGATATAATGACTGCTTCAGTCGTACTTATTTTTATATATCCTTGGGTATATATCTTTGTTGCTTGTGGTATTAAAATCTTTATGCCAGGTCCAATAATGTTTAAGCAAAAGAGAACGGGTAAAGATGGGCGCATTTTTACATGTTATAAATTTAGATCTATGGATGCTCGTAATAAATCAGATATATATGTAGATCCAGAATCTAATTCTCTTATTCTTGGAAATTTGTTACGTTCTAGCAGTATAGATGAGCTTCCGCAATTTTGGAATGTATTAAAGGGTGATATGTCAATAATTGGACCTCGTCCACATATGTTAGTTCACGATGATGAGTATACATCTTCAATACCCGAATATCCATTGAGATATAGAGTTAAACCTGGTATTACTGGATGGGCTCAAGTTAATGGTTTAAGAGGCGAACGTGAACTACAGCGTGTGAAGATGCGTGTTGAATATGATTTGTGGTATATTGAGAATTGGTCAGTATTACTAGATTTGAAAATTATGTTCAGAACAGTAGGAGTAATGATGAAAGGATAATATATTAATTCCGGTATTGATTTAAGATACCGGAATTTTTTTTATCTGTTAATATGATATAGGTGCTCTGTTATTTGACTATCTATTGGAATCAATTATTAGAGTTTTTTCATACATTTGTATTATGAAGCAATGGTATACTATACCTAAATAGTATAATATAGTTTAAATTGCTTCATCTTGCAAGAAACAGTTTAATCGTTATATAATTGAAACTCAATTAAAAGATTCTAAGTAGATGCAGTTTATTGAAACTTATATTAAAGGTGTTTGGGTAATAGAACCTAAAGTATTTAGCGATGATCGTGGTTATTTCATGGAAGCCTTTAAGGAAGATGAATTTGAGAATCATATTGGTAAAGTGAATTTTATCCAAGATAATGAATCAAAATCTACTAAAGGAGTTTTACGTGGATTGCATTATCAGAAAGGATGTTTTAGTCAAGCAAAATTAGTACGCGTTATAAAAGGAGAAGTTTATGATGTCGCTGTTGATTTACGCAAATCATCTCCTACGTTTGGTAGATACTTTGGTTTATTATTAACTGAAACAAACAAAAAACAATTATATATTCCACGCGGATTTGCTCATGGCTTTTTAGTAACAAGTGATGAAGCAATCTTTACTTATAAAGTAGATAATACATATACTCCCGAAGCTGAAGCTTCAATTATATATGATGACGCCAATTTAATGATTGATTGGCCTTTCAATATCGAGAAACTAATCTTATCAGACAAAGATAAAGCCGCAAAAGCGTTTATTCACGCTGAATACTTTGAATAATCTATACAAAATAAATTAATATGAAGATAGCAATCGTTGGAACCGGATATGTAGGTTTGGTTACAGGAACTTGTTTTGCTGAAATAGGCGTTGATGTATATTGTGTTGACACAAATGCCGATAAAATAGAATCTTTAAATAAAGGTATTATTCCGATATACGAACCCGGGTTAGAGGAGATGGTACTTAGAAACGCTAAATCAGGTAGATTGAAATTTACTACTTCATTAGAAAGCTGTTTAAATGAAGTTGATGTAGTGTTTAGTGCTGTTGGTACCCCACCTGATGAAGATGGAAGTGCAGATTTGACTTATGTTATCAATGTAGCTCGTACCATTGGTAGAAACATGAATAAATATACGTTGGTTGTTACAAAGAGTACTGTGCCAGTTGGTACAGCCAATAAAGTGCGAGCAGCAATACAAGAAGAGTTAGATAAACGTGGTGAGGCGATTGATTTTGATGTAGCTTCTAATCCAGAGTTTTTAAAAGAAGGAAATGCTATAGCTGATTTCATGAGTCCCGATAGGGTAGTTGTTGGTGTAGAGTCAGAACGTGCTGAAAAGATTATGACTAGACTCTACAAACCATTTCAGTTGAATAATTTCCGCGTTATCTTTATGGATATACCATCTGCTGAGATGACTAAATATGCGGCAAATTCAATGTTGGCTACACGTATTAGTTTTATGAATGATATCGCTAATCTTTGCGAACTGGTTGGAGCAGATGTTAATATGGTACGTAGTGGTATCGGCTCTGATACTCGAATTGGTCGTAAATTCTTATATCCAGGCATTGGTTATGGTGGCTCTTGTTTCCCAAAAGATGTGAAAGCATTAATTAAAACTGCACAACTGCACGGTTATGATATGCGTGTACTCAAAGCAGTTGAAGATGTAAATGAGAAACAAAAAGGAATCTTGTTCGAGAAATTAAATCGATTATTTGCTGGTGAGTTAAAAGGAAAAACAATAGCTGTATGGGGTTTAGCTTTTAAACCAGAAACAGATGATATGCGTGAAGCTCCTGCATTGGTTCTTATTCATGAAATGTTGAAAAGCGGATGCAATGTTAGGGTGTATGATCCTGTTGCAATGAATGAATGCAAAAGAAAGATCGGAGACTCAGTTTATTTTGCTAAAGATATGTATGATGCTGTATTAGATGCAGATGCCTTAATGCTTCTTACTGAATGGAAAGAGTTTCGTTTGCCAGCATGGGGTGTTATCGAAAAAGCGATGAATGGAAACCTTGTGTTGGATGGAAGAAATATTTATGATAAAAAAGAAGTTGAAGAGCAAGGATTTATCTATCATTGTATAGGTAAATAGTATTTTATTAACTTCGTTATAAAACAGATAGCGCATTGATCTTTAAAAAGACAATGCGCTTTTTTTATTAATTTGTTGATTAGTTGTTTGATTTACCATTATTAATTTGTTCTTATATTATAGTTATTCATTTATTAAGATATAGTGTATTATGTTTGTTCTAAAACTCCTTTTTGTTGGGAGGTTTGGCTTAATTCAGATAATTATATAAAACATGTTTTGGGTGAGAATTAATTTCTGTATTTATTTGCAACGTTGTTTATGTAACTAATATTAGTTTGAACAATAGCAACAGTACAATGTTTTTAATTCAGGATAAATCATATTGATACTGCTCATCTGTTAGAATGAGTATAATGCTTATTTATCTTAATAAAATAATTATCTAATCATAGATTGCTTATGTCACAAATTAACGGACGTATCTCACAGGTTATCGGACCTGTAGTAGACGTATACTTTGAAGGTACCGACGCCGAAATAGTGTTGCCAAGTATAAACGATGCACTCGAAATCAAAAGAAATAATGGGAAAACCTTAATTGTAGAAGTAGAACAACACATTGGCGAAAATACAGTGCGCACTGTTGCTATGGATACTACTGATGGGTTGCAACGTGGCATGACTGTTTATCCAACCGGTGGTCCAATAACGATGCCTATTGGCAATCAGATTAAAGGTCGATTAATGAACGTAGTAGGCGATGAGATAGATGGAATGAAGCCCCTTGATCGTAATGGTGCCTATTCTATTCACCGTGATCCACCTAAATTCGAAGATTTGACTACTGTTCAAGAAGTTCTATATACCGGAATCAAAGTAATCGATTTATTAGAACCTTACTCTAAAGGTGGCAAAATTGGTTTGTTCGGTGGAGCCGGGGTAGGTAAGACCGTATTGATTCAAGAGCTTATTAACAATATTGCTAAGAAGCATAATGGTTTCTCTGTTTTTGCAGGAGTTGGTGAACGTACCCGTGAAGGTAATGACTTATTGCGTGAGATGATTGAATCGGGTGTTATTCGTTATGGCGAAGAGTTCAAGAAAAGTATGGAACAAGGACATTGGGATTTGACAAAAGTAGATTATGACGAAGTCGAGAAATCTCAAGTATCTCTTGTCTTTGGACAGATGAATGAACCTCCTGGAGCACGTGCTTCGGTTGCTTTATCGGGGTTAACTGTAGCCGAGTCTTTTAGAGATAATCATACAGATGATACTAATCCTCGTGATATTTTATTCTTTATCGATAACATTTTCCGCTTTACTCAAGCAGGATCAGAAGTATCAGCCTTGCTTGGTCGTATGCCTTCGGCCGTAGGATATCAACCAACCCTTGCTACTGAGATGGGTGCTATGCAAGAGCGTATCACATCGACTCGTTATGGTTCTATCACTTCTGTGCAAGCTGTATATGTGCCAGCCGATGACTTAACTGACCCGGCACCGGCAACTACCTTTACCCATCTTGATGCTACCACCGTGTTAGATCGTAAAATTACAGAATTAGGTATCTATCCTGCTGTAGATCCATTGGCGTCAACATCTCGTATTCTTGATCCACATATTGTTGGCGACGAACATTATAGTACAGCCGAAAGAGTAAAACGTATCCTTCAACGTAATAAAGAGTTGCAAGATATTATCTCTATACTTGGTATGGAAGAGTTGTCTGATGAAGATAGAACCCTTGTAACTCGTGCTCGTAAGGTACAAAGATTCTTATCTCAACCCTTCTCTGTAGCCGAGCAGTTTACAGGTGTGCCAGGTGTTATGGTCTCTATAGAAGATACGATTAAAGGATTCAGCATGATACTTGATGGTAAAGTTGATGATTTGCCTGAGCAAGCTTTCTTGAACGTTGGTACAATCGAAGAAGCAATGGAAAAGGGTAAATCACTATTAGATCAAGTGAAAAAATAATATACAATGGAAGGAAGAACTGATACATTGCAACTCCGTGTTGTATCGCCTGAAAAGCTTGTATACGATGGGCAAGTTCTTAGAGTAACATTGCCAGGAACTAGCGGATCGTTTACTATTTTGCCACATCATGCCCCAATCGTATCATCATTGCAAAGTGGCAAACTTGTCTATTTTACATTAGATGAAGTAGGTCATGGCATCGATATACAAAGTGGTTTCATTGAGATGAGTGATAATGTAGTATCAGTATGTATATCATAATTATTTAAACAATAAAAGTACTAGCAGAATGGCTAATATATTATCTAATCATAAGTATTTACTATATCTTACATTGTTTGCCATGTTATGGGATATAATCAGCGGATGTGTATTGAAATTTATTTTCCCTACGCACTATTTGCCTATATATCCAGCCATTCCTTTCTATTTTTATATACTCAATGTGGTTGTTTACTTCATGCTCAATTCCTTTAAGAATCAATCAAACAATAGCATGATGGTTTTCTTAGGTTCAAAGATTATTAAGATTTTGCTGTCCATCATCTTATTGCTAATCTATGTGTTATTTGTAAAAGTTCAGATAGTAGAGTTTTTAATTGCATTTATTGGCAATTACTTATTCTTCTTAATGCTCGATTCGATATTGATGATGAAGTATCAACCCGGAAAGGCAGTTCTCGATAATGGAGGTTATAATAGATGAAGTGGTATAAATTAAATATAATAAGTTTGTTGCTTTTGCTTTTTATGGCAAACCCTATCTATGCACAAGTAGAAACGGTTACTGTAACTGAGGAGGCACAAAATGATGTTGATGTTAAAGAAATTGTTTTTGGGCATATTCTTGATTCGTATGAGTGGCATATCACTAAGATAGGGCATAAAGAAATCGGAATACCATTACCAATTATAGTATATAGCAAGACAAGTGGGTGGAATGTATTCTTGTCGTCTAAGTTAGAAGAGCATCATGGCGACTACAAAGGATTCTCGATAGCCCCAAAGGGTACTAAATACGAAGGCAAGATAGTAGAATATAATGCCCAAGGAGATCAAGTTAGGCCATTCGATATATCATTGACCAAGATAGCTGTAGCATTAATAATAAACAGTATACTTCTAGTGATTATTATTTTATGCATAGCTAGATGGTATAAAAAAAGAGGACCAGAGTCGCCAGCACCAAAAGGTTTTATTGGTTTCATGGAGATGTTTATCATGATGATAAACGATGATGTTATAAAGAGTTGTATCGGTCCTCGATACAAGAAGTTTGCGCCTTATCTCCTTACAGCTTTCTTCTTTGTGTTTCTAAATAACTTGATGGGTTTAGTGCCGTTCTTTCCCGGAGGCGCCAATGTAACCGGCAATATAGCTATTACATTTGTTTTGGCCATGTGTACATTTATTGCCATCAATTTATTCGGAACAAAACACTATTGGAAAGAGATTTTATGGCCAGATGTACCTTGGTGGCTTAAAGTACCAATACCAATGATGCCTGTTATCGAGCTGTTTGGAATATTCACAAAGCCATTTGCTTTGATGATTCGTTTATTTGCTAATATGCTCTCAGGCCATATGGCAATGTTGGTTTTGGTTAGCTTGGTATTTATCTCGGTAAGTATGGGCCCCGTGTTAAATGGAAGCTTGACAGTAGCTTCGGTACTGTTTAATATATTTATGAATGCTCTCGAGATATTGGTTGCTTTTATACAGGCTTATGTGTTTACAATGCTGTCGGCTGTATTTATAGGTTTAGGCCAAGAGGGTGGTGTTCACAATGAAGATGAAGAAATATAAACTATTAAAAATTAAATTATTATGTTACTAGCAGTGTTAATGCAAGCAGCCGCAGGAGCTGCCATTGGAAAATTAGGAGCAGCTATTGGTGCTGGACTTGCCGTTATTGGTGCAGGATATGGTATTGGTAAAATTGGTGGTTCGGCTATGGAAGCAATTGCTCGTCAACCAGAAGCATCAAGTGATATTCGTAATAGTATGATTATTGCAGCCGGTCTTATCGAGGGTATTGCATTGTTTGCAGTAGTTGTTTGTTTATTAGCAATTTTCTTATAAAATAGCATTTTATGTCATTATTGTTGCCCGATAGTGGTCTTATATTTTGGATGATTCTTTCTTTCGGAATCGTATTGGCTATATTGTGGAAATTCGGTTTCCCTATCATTACTAAAATGGTAGAAGAACGTAAAAACTTTATAGACCAGTCGCTAGAAGTGGCAAAAGAAGCTAATGCTCAGTTGGCAAGACTTAAAGCAGAAGGCGATGCTATTTTGGTTAATGCAAATAAAGAACAAGGGCGAATTATGAAAGAGGCTTTAAAGGAGCGCGATAAAATCATTCAAGAGGCTAGGCTTCAAGCACAGCTTGCAGCTCAAAAAGAACTTGATGAGGTAACCAAGCAAATTAAGGCCGAGAAAGAAGATGCGATACGTGAAATACGTAGAGAAGTTGCAGTGTTATCAGTAGATATAGCTGAAAAAGTATTGCGTAAAAAACTCAACGAAGAAGATGAACAGATGGGCATGATAGATAGAATGCTCGATGAAATCTTGAAACGCAATAATTAATCATATCATGTATAAATTATTAGTATGGATATAGGAATTGTTTCGATGCGCTATGCTAAAGCGTTGATAGAATATGCAAAGAATACCAATACGGCCAACGTGTTGTATGATGAAATCTCAATACTCTCGTATAACTTGAATACATGTCAAGAGTTACGCAAGGTGTTGGATAACCCTATACTATCTATACGCGATAAATATTCCCTCATTTGTACGGCAGCAACAGGAGAATTGGCAGTTAGTAGAGAGTTCTCGCGATTTATCACACTGGTATTAAGAAACCACCGTGAGAATTTCTTGCAGTATATCTGTTTGTCTTTTCTAGAACTATATAGACAGATGGAGCATATTGGTATTGCCAAGCTTATTACGGCTGTTCCGGTTGATAATTCTATATCCGATCGTATTAGACGTGCAGCGGGTGTAGTATTGAAACTGAAGATGGAACTTGATACTGTGGTTGATCCAAGCATCGAAGGTGGATTTATATTTGATTATGATGACTATCGATTGGATGCAAGTGTTGCAACACAACTCAAGAGAGTGAAACAACAATTTATTGAAAAGAATAGGAGAATTGTATAATGACTGATACTATAAAGGTTAGCGAAGTATCTGAAGTGCTACGTAGACAGTTGGAAGGTATTGATAACCGTGTTAAACTGGATGAAATCGGTACAGTATTGCAAGTAAGCGATGGTGTAGCACGTATTTATGGTCTGAGAAATGCCGAAGCTAACGAACTTTTAGAATTTGATAATGGCATTAAGGCAATTGTCATGAACCTTGAAGAAGACAATGTAGGTGCGGTATTGCTAGGACCAACCGATAAAATTAAAGAAGGTTTTACAGTAAAGCGTACTAAGCGTATTGCATCTATTAAAGTAGGCGAGGGCATGCTTGGTCGTGTTATCGATCCTCTTGGTATGCCGCTTGATGGTAAAGGCGAAATAGGAGGACAGTTATATGAAATGCCCCTCGAACGCAAAGCACCTGGTGTTATTTTTAGACAACCTGTAAACCAACCTTTGCAAACAGGATTGAAAGCAGTTGATGCCATGATTCCTATAGGTCGCGGACAACGTGAGTTGATAATTGGTGACCGTCAAACCGGGAAGACAGCAATCGCTATTGATACGATAATCAATCAAAAAGAGAATTATTTAGCGGGCAAACCTGTGTATTGTATCTATGTGGCTATCGGGCAAAAAGGTTCTACCGTTGCATCAATTGTTAATACACTGCGACAATATGGTGCTATGGATTACACCATTGTTGTGGCTGCTACTGCCGGCGATCCTGCTGCTTTGCAGTATTATTCGGCTTTCTCGGGTGCTGCCATTGGCGAATACTTTAGAGATACCGGTCGCGATGCTTTGATCGTTTTTGATGACTTGTCTAAACAAGCGGTAGCTTATCGTGAAGTATCTTTAATTCTTCGCCGCCCTTCTGGTCGCGAAGCTTATCCGGGTGATATTTTCTATCTCCATTCTCGTTTGTTAGAGCGTGCTGCTCGTATCATCAACCAACAAGAGGTGGCTGCCGAAATGAATGATTTGCCTGATTGCTTGAAAGATATCGTAAAGGGTGGGGGTTCGCTTACTGCTTTACCTATTATCGAAACGCAAGCAGGAGATGTGTCGGCTTATATCCCTACCAATGTAATCTCTATCACTGATGGACAGATATTTCTTGATTCCGACTTGTTCAATCAAGGTAATCGTCCGGCTATCAATGTAGGTATTTCGGTATCGCGTGTTGGTGGTAATGCGCAAATCAAAGCAATGAAGAAAGTGGCAGGTACCTTGAAGATAGACCAAGCCCAATATCGCGAACTAGAGGCTTTCTCTAAGTTTAGTGGCGATATGGATCCTGTTACAGCTCTTGTAATCGACAAAGGTAGAAAGAATGCAAGACTACTTATTCAGCCTCAATATACTCCAATGTCGGTTGAAAAAGAAATTGCAATACTATATTGTGGTGTCAACGGATTATTGCGTAATGTACCTCTTGATAAGGTACATGATTTTGAGCGTAGCTTCCTCGAAACTCTATCTATAAACCATCAAACCGATGTGCTGGATGTATTGAAAACCGGTGTTATCGATGAGAATGTAGAAAAGGGACTCAGAGATACTGCCGATCTTGTAGTTAAACAATTTAGCTAATTATATTACCATCTAACTAATTGATACTCAAAAATGGCTTCACTTAAAGAGATAAAATCGAGAATTGGTTCGGTGCAAAGTACATTAAAAATTACTTCTGCCATGAAGATGGTAGCATCTGCCAAACTACATAAAGCACAAGATGCCATTGTCAACATGTTGCCTTATCAGGAGCAGTTAGACAAAATATTACGTAATTTTCTAAGTGGTGACTTGCCTATCGATTCTCCTTACGTGCAATATAGACCAGTTAAGAAGGTGGCTATTGTATTATTCTCTTCAAACAGTTCTTTGTGTGGTGCTTTTAACTCTAACGTAGTGAAAGATTTTCTCCATATGATAGGCGAATATCGTAAACTGGGGCAAGAGAATATTTATATATATCCTGTTGGCAAGAAAATAGAAGAGGCTGTTATCAAAATGGGATTTACTCCCAAAGGCACTTTTCAACACTTATCAGAAAAGCCCAATTATAGCGAGGCGTCTGTTTTGGCTCAGCAGCTCATGAAGCTTTTCGAGAATAAAGAGATTGATAGGGTAGAGTTGGTCTTTCATCATTTCAAATCTGTTGCTTCTCAAACATTGGTTAGAGAACTGTATTTGCCAATTGATTTATTGCAAATAGAAGAAGAGGAACATGCCAAAGAGATAGAAGATAATGTTCTTGTGAAAGATTATATTGTTGAACCATCGTTAGAGGAGTTAATAGCAGATTTGTTACCTCAGGTATTGGCAAATAAGATGTTTACTACAAGTGTAGATTCATCGGCTTCTGAACATGCCGCACGTATGATTGCCATGCAGTCGGCAACAGATAATGCCAATGATTTATTGCAAACACTTACACAACAATACAACAAAGGTAGACAACAAGCTATTACTAATGAGCTACTCGATATAATAGGTGGCTCTATGCGTTGATAAACAATGCAAATAGCGCGATAACTGTTAACTGTTATCGCGCTATTTGTATATATATAACACGATAATAGTTAACAGTTATCGTACAGGGTTAATATATTGAATATCTCTTTCTAGCCTTATTACAAAGCAAACTCACTACTTTTAACTTGTAGTTGATAGACTTCTTGAATTTATAAACTTTTACTTCTTGATGGGTGTTTACTTGTACATGAATACTATTTCATTAAATTTGTATTAGTTAAATTTAAAAATAAAAGAAATGAAAGCTATTAATTACTCACTCGTTCGTATTCTATTTGCTCTCATCGTAGGTCTAATATTGATTATTTGGCCTGGTGTAGCAGTCAATTATTTGGTTATAACTGTCGGAATCCTTTTTCTAATTCCAGGCATTATTGCAATGATAAGCTATATTGCATCTAAACCCCGCGAAAATAAAATATCTCGTTTTCCTATCGAAGGAATCGGTAGTATTCTATTTGGATTGTGGCTTATTGTAATGCCCGATTTCTTTGCTAATGTTTTGATGTATGTACTTGGCTTCATCTTGATATTGGCGGGCATCTGGCAACTTGCTTCACTAAATATTGCTCGTAAGCAGATGGCTGTACCCGGTGGCTTTTTTGTAATGCCTTTCTTGATATTATTGATGGGTGTGATTGTGATTTTCTTTCCGGCCGATGTACGAAACACAACTTTTATATTGATCGGTATTACCTGTCTTGTTTACGCTTTGACAGAACTAGTCAATTACATTAAGTTCTCTCGTATGCTTCCAGCAGGACAAGATAAGGACATCGAAAACATAGAAAGCTAATATAAAAAAAGAAGAGGACTACCTCACGGCACTCCTCCCCTGCAAACTTAAAACAACCAACAAAAGAAATAGATAATATAAAAATTATCTAATGAATAACAATTCGCGATATTTTGGTAATGTCCACATTTGATTGTCAACAATTAATTCTAACTTATCAATGTGGTAACGAATTTCATCTAAAGCGGGAGCGATCGTATCATGGTAAGCAATTGCCTTTTCACGTTCGCTCTCTATTTTATTAGCAACCTTACGAGCATTAACCATACTGTCAACATGTTCTTTGATGAATGCAGTATGTTTAGAGATTTGCTCAATCAACTCAATATTTTTAGCTGAAAGATCTGCTGCTTTATCTTCAGCGAAGATACCTTTCAATTTGTATACATTGTCGATAAGGTCTGATTGGTATTGAGTAGCGATAGGAATGATGTGATTCATTGCTAAGTCGCCCAATACACGTGCTTCAATTTGGATCTTTTTAGTATAAGTTTCCCATTTAACTTCGTTGCGTGCTTCCAACTCTTTTTCGTTCATAACGCCTGTTGCTTCAAACATAGCGATAGTTTCAGATTTCAAGTAGTTGTCGAAGATTACTGGAACGCTAGTTTCGCAATCTAAACCACGTTTTTTAGCTTCTTCTTTCCACTCATCGCTATAACCATTACCATCAAAATGAATTGGGTTACAGATTTTGATATAACGACGGATAACGTCAAGAATAGCAGAAATCTTAGGTTCGCCTTTTTCGATTAACTCATCAACATCTTTCTTGAACATGTTTAGTTGTTCTGCAACAGCAGCATTCAAAGCAATCATTGCACTAGCACAGTTTGCTTCAGAACCAACTGCACGGAACTCAAAACGGTTTCCTGTAAATGCGAATGGAGAAGTACGGTTACGGTCAGTGTTGTCGATCAACAATTCTGGGATTTGAGGAATGTCAAGTTTCATACCTTGTTTGCCAGCCAATGTTACAAGATCATCAGTTGTGCTTTCTGCGATATGATTAAGAACTTGAGTTAATTGTTTGCCTAGGAATGAAGAGATAATAGCAGGAGGTGCTTCGTTTGCTCCAAGACGGTGAGCATTTGTTGCACTTGAAATAGCTGCTTTCAACAATCCGTTGTGACGGTATACTGCCATTAATGTATTAACAACGAAAGTTACAAAACGTAGGTTGTCTTCGGCTGTTTTGCCTGGAGCCATTAATAATACTCCTGTATCTGTGCCAAGTGACCAGTTGTTGTGTTTACCACTACCGTTTACACCTTTAAATGGTTTTTCGTGAAGAAGAACACGGAAGCCATGACGACGGCTAATCTTACGAAGCAAAGACATGATCAACAAGTTGTGGTCGTTTGCTAAGTTACACTCTTCGTAAATTGGAGCAAGCTCGAATTGGTTAGGAGCAACCTCGTTGTGACGAGTTTTAACTGGAATACCTAGTTTAAGAGCTTCGATTTCTAAATCTTTCATGAATGCAGCAACACGAGTAGGGATTGCACCGAAGTAGTGGTCTTCCAACTGTTGGTTTTTAGCACTATCATGACCCATCAAAGTACGGCCAGTAAGCAATAAGTCTGGACGAGCTGCATATAAACCTTCGTCAACCAAGAAATATTCTTGTTCCCAACCAAGGTAAGCAACTACTTTTTTTACTTCTGGATTGAAGTAACGACAAACATCAGTTGCAGCTTTATCAACAGCACGAAGAGCTTTCAATAAAGGAGCTTTATAGTCAAGAGATTCTCCAGTATATGCAATAAAGATAGTAGGGATGCACAAAGTATCATCTACGATAAACGCTGGTGATGATGGATCCCAAGCTGAATAACCACGAGCTTCGAATGTATTACGAATACCACCGTTAGGGAATGAAGATGCATCAGGCTCTTGTTGAACAAGAAGTTTTCCTGAGAATTCTTCCATTACACCACCTTTTCCGTCGTGTTCGATAAATGCATCATGCTTTTCTGCAGTTCCTTCAGTCAATGGAGCAAACCAGTGAGTGTAATGAGTTGCATTCATTTCTGTTGCCCATTTTTTCATACCAGCAGCAACTTCATCAGCAATTGAGCGATCTAGTGGAGCACCATTGTCAATTACATCAATTAATTGTTGGTACACTTTGCTAGGAAGGTATTTGAACATTTTTTCTTTGTTAAATACATACTTTGCATAATACTCAGAAGGACGCTCCGCTGGAGTTGGTACTTCGATTGCTTTTTTGGTAAAAGCTGTCTCTACGACTCTGAATCTTAGTTTTGACATAATAGCTAAAATGATTTGTTGTTAATTTGTTAGAGTATAAAAAACTTTTTTTATCGTTCCCGGAAAAGCGATCAAACTCGTCCGGGATATTTATTATCAATAATTATACGTTATAAGCTGATTCTCCATGTTCGTAAACATCAAGACCTTCTTCTTCAACACGAGCCGAAACGCGTAAGCCGAATACTTTGTCAAGTGATTTAAATATGATGAATCCCATAAGTGCTGCCCATAAACCGATGATAATTGCACCAAGTGCTTGAGCTCCTAATAATCCAAATCCACCGCCATAGAATAAACCTTCGTCAGTTGCGAACAATCCAACTAAAAGTGTTCCTAGACAACCGCAAACTCCATGAACAGAACTTGCACCTACTGGATCGTCTATCTTAAGAACTTTATCAATAAAGTCTACTGAGAATATCATTACTATACCACAGATTGCACCTATTGCAACAGCTCCACCACCTGAAACGCAATCGCAACCAGCTGTAATTCCTACTAGCCCTGCCAAAACGCCGTTCAAAGATAGTGATAAAGATGGTTTACTATATTTAATCCAGCTTAAAAATAATGCTGCAAAACCACCAGCAGATGCTGCAAGATTGGTAGTCAAGAAGATATGAGAAATAGCAATTTGATCTTCAGCAGATGCTGCTGCTAATTGTGAACCTGGATTGAAACCAAACCAACCGAACCAAAGGATAAATACCCCTAAAGCTGCAATTGTTAAGTTGTGTCCTGGTATCGCTTTTGATTTACCGTCTTTGCCATATTTACCAATACGTGGGCCAAGAACTGCAGCTCCTACAAGAGCAATCCATCCTCCGACAGAGTGAACAATTGTAGATCCGGCGAAATCACGGAATGTTGTTCCGAACCAGTTCATCATTAATGATCCTGCTTCGCCATTCATTAACCATCCGCCACCCCAAGTCCAGTGACCTGAAACAGGATATATAATAGCTGTGATAAATATTGTATATATTAAATACATTGAGAATTTTGTACGTTCTGCCATTGCACCTGATACAATTGTTGCTGCAGTTGCACAGAATACTGTTTGGAATATCAAGAATCCTTCAGCAGGAAGTCCATCACTTTCGTAGAAATCTAACTCAAAGAAGTGTGGGGCACCAATGAAATCTCCAAGACCAAACATAAACCCAAATCCTACAAACCAATAGAATAATGATCCAAACATGAAGTCACAAAGGTTTTTCATCATGATGTTGGCAGTACTTTTTACTCTTGTGAAACCTGCTTCTACTAAAGCAAATCCAGGTTGCATGAAAAATACTAGCATTGCGGCTAATAACATCCATACTGTATTAAGTCCGTTTACTAAATCGCCAATATTTGTTGGTGCTATAGATGCTTCTTCGACAACTGGCTCTGCTATGAGAGTTGCAGTTTCTACTATAACTGTTGGCTCAACTGTTGCTGAATCTTGAGCAAATATTTCGGTTGTAAAGCACAGTGCGAATACAACACTGGCTAACCACAGTTTTGATATACTGTGTTTTTTATATGTATCCATAATGTAGTTCTATATGTGAGTTGTAATACCTATAATAATTCTCTCTAATTAAAAATTAACGTTCTTGCTCTGCATTATAAAGTGCGATATCGCCTCTTTCTGCAGTTCTAATACGTATTGCATCTTCGAGTGGTATGATGAATATACGTCCATCTCCGATCTCTCCAGTCTGAGCTGATTTAATAATAGCCTGAACTGTTTTTTCTGCATTTTTATCGCGTACAACAATAGAAATTAATGTACGTTCGATAGAACTTGTGTCATAAACAACTCCACGATAGATACGTCCTTGTCTAGCTTTGCCTACTCCTCTTACGTCATAATAAGAGAACCATTCGATATCAGCTTCAAGAAGTGCATCTTTTACCTCTTCAAATTTTGTTTTCCGAATAATTGCTTCAATCTTTTTCATATACCTTAAATATTTAGTGTGTACAGGTTAGTAAAAGAGGAGTAAGAATGTTGGATGGCATTGTAGGTTACCTTACAACAAACCGATTACGAAAACTCTAACTACCAGAATTCTTACTCACTCCTATATCAAAATTCTCTCTCTAAAAACTTAAACCAAATACCAAATAAGTTTTATCCATTGCAGGTGAAACAATCACTTGTGCAAATACTGGGATAGAAAAACTATCTGTTATTTTAATGTCTTTTGCGCCCTTAAGCGAAATGTCTGTAAACCCACTTATCTTTTTGTCTGCATACATATAAGACTTGGTTGAAACTCCAATTGAAGGAGTCAAAACTATGTCGCCAGGACAGTTTATATCATATGAAGCAGTAAAATAAGCTGATGTAACTTTTTTGTCTGTTACCGGATTTTTATCTCCCGCAAACATTACAGCTGCCGATAGGGTAAGGGGAACTTTCTCTCCGAAACAATAACTAATTGCTCCTTCGTAGAAATGGCTATCTTTATAATAACCATAATTAGCATCCTCTCCATTCCACCAATAATCAGTCAAACATAGACTCAATCCGCCAATACTATAACCTAATGAGATATCAAACTCTTTTGGTTCAAGAGCTGTGATACTTGTGCTTCCCCAAGCCGATAGAGATAATCCTTTCCAAGCCAAACCTAGAGTAGGTTGAATTGAAGCTCCTGATCCCTGATCAAATCCCCTCCACACATACTTGTTAACGAAATCAGCACCAATGGTGACTTCAAACTTGTCTTGTGCAGACATTGTGCTTGGTACAAGCATTCCCAATAAAGCTACTATTAAAATCAATTTTTTGTTAATCGTTGTTTTCATCGTCTTTTCACCTTTTAAGTTAGAAAAATTGTGGATGTACGGTCCAACTTTATATATAGTAGCGCGCAATTACTATCTGCTTTTCGTGAGATTTAGTCCTTAGACTACGTTTTTTTACTTCTTCGTGTTTGTTTTGTTTGTGTTGTTGTGTTCTAGTATTAAAGCCAGTTTTTGATGCGTCGCATTGCTTCAATGCAATTTTCACGCTCGCCAAAAGCTGTCAATCTTAAATAACCTTCGCCACTTGGGCCGAATCCTACTCCTGGTGTTCCAACAATATTTGCTTCATAAAGAAGTTGATCGAAGAATTTCCATGAGCTCATGTTATTTGGAGTTTTAATCCACAAATATGGTGCATTAACACCTCCGTATACTGTTAAACCGCTGCTTTCTAATGCTTCTTTCATGATGCCTGCATTGGTCATATAATAATCTATATTTTCTTTGATTTGCTTTTTACCCTCAGGAGTGTAAATCGCTTCAGCCGCACGTTGAGTAATGTAAGATGTACCATTAAACTTAGTGCTTTGTCTGCGGTTCCACAGCTTGTTTAACTCAACTCTTTCGCCAGTGATAGTAGAAGCTGTCAATTCTTTTGGCACTACAGTATATCCACAACGAACACCTGTAAATCCGGCTGTTTTAGAGAAACTACGGAATTCTATCGCACATTTACGTGCTCCTTTAATTTCGTAAATTGAGTGTGGTACATCATCTTCTTGGATATATGCTTCGTATGCAGCATCAAACAAAATCAATGTATCGTTTTCTAATGCATAATCAACCCATTTCTTTAATTCAGCTTTTGTTAAAGTTGTACCGGTAGGGTTGTTTGGATAACATAGATATACAATATCAATGCGTTTGTCAGGAATTTGTGGAATGAAATTGTTCTCACTTGTACATGGCATATATGTAATATTGCTCCATTTGCCAGATTCAATATCCAATTCGCCAGCTCTGCCACTCATTACATTGCTATCAATATATACTGGATAAATAGGATCTGTAACTCCAACGCTGTTATCATGACGAAGGATATCACCTATATTACCTGTATCGCTTTTAGCGCCATCATTAACAAATACTTCAGAATTACTAAAGTGGATGCCACGTGGAGCATAATCATTTTTAATAATTGCTTCGATTAAGAAGTCATATCCTTGTTCTGGTCCATATCCGCGGAATGTCTCTGCTTTCGATAAGTCATTTACTGCTTTGTGCATAGCTTCTAAACAAGCTTCTGGTAATGGACGTGTTACATCACCAATACCTAATCTGATAATATCTTGTTTTGGGTGAGTAACTTTAAATGAATTTACTTTTTTAGCTATGTCCGAGAACAGATAACTTCCCGGCAGTTTAAGAAAATTTTCGTTTACTAAAGCCATATTGTTTTTTGTTTTAAGTTTTTCTATAAATGTTATTCTTCTATTTCTATTGTTCCATCAAATACCTTCGTTGCTGGTCCTGTCATATAAATCTTATCTGTCTTTTCATCCCATTCGATGATTAAAGAACCTCCATCCATGATGATTTCTGATTTTCTATCTGCCTTACCATTAATAACAGCTGCTACTGCTGTTGCACAAGCACCGGTTCCGCAAGCTTGAGTAATGCCTGATCCTCTTTCCCAAACTCGCATTCTAATAACATTGTCTTTTATTACTTGAGCGAATTCAACATTGATTCTATTTGGGAAACGTGAATGATTTTCTAGTTGAGGTCCGATTTCTGTTAAAGCGATTTGTTCGATATCATCTACGAATGTTACTAAGTGTGGGTTACCCATTGAAACCTGAGTGGAGTTTAGGTTATCGAAATCCTGGAAAACAATCTTTTCTATTTCTGATGGTGATCCCATATCTACGGTCACCAATGTTACTTTTTCGTTTTCTAAAGTCAAGTTCAAAACTTTGATACCCGATAATGTTTCAAGAGTAATAGACTGTTTTGTGGTAAGTCCATATTCATATAGGTATTTCCCAATACATCTCGATGCATTACCACACATCAAAGCTTCTGATCCATCAGCGTTGAATATTCTCATACTGAAATCTGCTATTTCAGATCTTCCTATTAGTACAAGTCCATCGCTTCCAATACCAGTATGGGGTTTACTCCATTCTATTGATTTTTCTTCGGGGTTATTTATTTGAAACTTGAGAGTGTTTATATAAATGTAATCATTCCCAGCTCCATGCATTTTAGTGAACTGAATTGTTTTTGTCATTTTGTTGCTAATTTATTGGTTGTTATTTCTTTTTGTATGATTACGATACAAAGATATACCTTTTTGTTTAATATTGTATTAAATTAGGTGTCTATTATGTATTAAATTTGAATTAAGTATTAATTGTTCTAAAAAAACGTATATATACTTTTAAATTGTAATTATAATAATGCTGATAACTTATGAAATGAAAGTTTGACTCATTTAAAGATGTCTATTTAATGAATTAATATTGTTAAATTTGAAATATAATATGCATTATGTTCGATATTTTATGTATTTGATATCAAAATGAAATGTATTTGCAAATAATTAAATCATGATGAATTAATATTGCTCCGTTAGATTATTGACTATTTACAAATAAAAAAAGCCCTATAGGTTATATACTATAGGGCTAAATTGCATTTATTTTGATAAAGATATTATTTAATAATATCTAAAGCTTTGAAGCATTTTACAAGTTTCTCGATTGCAATATCAATCTGTTCTTTCGTGTGAGTCGCCATTAGTGCGAATCGTACTAAAGTGTCTTCAGGTGAACATGCTGGAGGAATTACTGGGTTAATGAAAACGCCTTCATCAAACAACATTTTTGTTACCAAGAATGTCTTTTCCATATCTCTTACATATAGAGGGATGATTGGAGTAGAAGTGTGGCCAATCTCAAATCCTAATTCACGGAATCTGCTTAAAGCATAGTTAGTTATTTCCCAAAGATATTCAATTCTTTCTGGTTCAGACTTCATGATTTGTAAAGCCGCTTTAGCTGCAGCAGTAGCAGCAGGTGTATTACTTGCACTGAAGATATATGAACGTGAATTGTGTCTTAAGAAGTTGATGATAGATTTATCACCTGCAATGAAACCACCGATAGCTGCTAATGACTTACTGAATGTACCCATGATTAAATCAACATCGTTTGTTACGCCGAAGTGATTACATGTTCCACGTCCGTGGTCTCCTAGTACACCTAATCCATGAGCTTCGTCTACCATGATAGATGCATTGTATTTTTTAGCTAATCTAACTATTTCAGGTAAGTTAGCAACATCACCTTCCATACTAAACACACCATCAACAATAATTAATTTGATTGATTCTGGTTTACATTTTTGAAGTTCTTTTTCAAGAGACTCCATATCGTTGTGTTTAAACTTGAGTGTGGTACTGAAAGATAATCTTCTACCTTCGACGATTGATGCATGGTCTAATTCGTCGCAGATAATATAATCTTCACGGCCAGTCACACATGATACAACGCCCAAATTTACTTGAAATCCAGTAGAGTATATGATAGCATCTTCTTTGCCTACAAATTCGGCTAGTTCCTTCTCAAACTCAAGGTGTAAGTCTAGAGTTCCATTGAGGAATCTTGATCCTGCACAACCTGTACCATATTTGCGTGTAGCCTCTACAGAAGCTTCAATAACTTTAGGGTGATTTGTTAATCCTAGATAAGAGTTAGAGCCAAACATTAAGACTTTTTTGCCGCTCATTATAACCTCTGTGTTTTGTTCACTTTCGATACAACGGAAGTATGGATATACGCCTTTTGCTTTTACGCGTTGTGGTAGGTCGTATTTAGCTAGCTTTTCTTGTAATAATCCCATGAATTTTAAAATATTATTCCCATTGAATACTCAATTGTAATGAGTAGTTTGAATGTGTTATTCTTAATAACTGTTTAAAACAGGTTGCAAAGATAACAAAAAATGTATTTAGCTACTCTTTTTGATAGAAAAAATGTATTACACTAGTTATTTGGATAATCGTTGAGTTCTTAGATTAGGAAATTTGTATTACTTTTGTAATTTCCATATTGATATTTTTTAAAATTAGCATGAGCGAAGAAAAGAAGAGAATAAGGTTTATTGTTAATCCTATTTCGGGCACACAAGCCAAGGAATATATTTTAAATCTATTGGATGAGAAGATAGATTCAGATAAATATTTATGGGATGTTGTTTATACCGAACGAGCTGGTCATGCAATTGAGATAGCCACTTTCGCAGCTGAAGAAGGTATTGATATCGTAGTTGCCATTGGTGGTGATGGAACGATTAATGAAATTGGTCGTTCGTTGGTACATACAAAAACATCTTTAGGTATTATCCCTTGTGGATCAGGAAATGGACTTGCTCGTCATTTGCATATACCAATGGATCCGCGTAAGGCTTTAGAGATAATTAATGATGGTTGTCAAGATGTTATTGATTATGGAAGAATCAATGATATGGCCTTCTTCTGTACATGTGGTGTAGGTTTTGACGCATTTGTTAGTCTTAAGTTTGCAAATGCCGGCAAAAGAGGTCTATTGACATATCTAGAAAAAACCCTTCAAGAAAGTTTGACTTACGAACCTGAAACCTATGAGATTGAGACCGAAGATGGTGTAAACAAATATAAAGCATTCTTGATAGCTTGTGGCAATGCTTCGCAATATGGTAACAATGCTTATATTACTCCTCATGCTACTTTGCATGATGGATTACTAGATGTAACTGTTCTAGAACCATTCACTGTACTTGATGTACCTTCTTTAGCATTTCAATTGTTTAATAAAACTATTGATCAGAATAGTAGAATCAAAACATTTCGAACAAAGAAGATGCTTATTCGTCGTTCATCACCGGGTGTTATACATTTTGATGGTGACCCTATTGAGGCTGATAAGGATGTTTCTATTCAGATAATGCAGAAAGGTTTAAGGGTAATCGTACCTAGAACCCCATCTATTGATAAAGAAAATAAGCATGTATTGCAAAAGGCGCAGCAATATATGAATGGAATCAAACTAATGAATGAGGCTATTGTTGATAATATAAATAGCAAGAATCAGAAAATTATCCAAAAACTAACACGCAAAAATTAAATTATTTATTTTTGCAGCCAACTTATTACAAATCTACATTATTATAATATTTAATACATATATATATGTTTAGAACTCATACATGTGGAGAGCTTAGAATCTCTGACGTGAATAAACAAATAACTTTAGCGGGGTGGGTACAACGCACTCGTAAAATGGGTGGAATGACTTTCGTAGATCTTCGTGATCGTTACGGAATAACTCAATTAGTTTTCAACGAAGCTGTTAATCAAGAGTTGTGCGAACAAGCTAATAAATTAGGACGTGAGTTTGTTATTCAAATTACAGGTACCGTAAATGAACGTTATAATAAGAATGAACACATTCCAACCGGTGATATTGAAATCATTGTTTCAGAAATGAAAGTGTTGAATGTTGCAAATACTCCTCCTTTTACAATCGAAGACAATACAGATGGTGGTGATGATATTCGTATGAAGTATCGTTATTTAGATTTGCGTCGTAACAACGTAAGATCTAATATGGAGCTTCGTCATAAAATGACTATCGAAGTACGTAAATACTTAGATGAGCTAGGATTCCTCGAAGTAGAGACTCCAATTCTTATTGGTTCTACACCAGAAGGTGCACGCGACTTTGTAGTTCCTTCACGTATGAATCTAGGACAATTCTATGCACTTCCTCAATCACCTCAGTTGTTTAAGCAATTATTAATGGTGTCAGGTTTTGACCGTTATTTCCAAATTGCTAAGTGTTTCCGTGATGAAGACTTACGTGCTGACCGTCAACCAGAGTTTACTCAAATTGACTGTGAGATGAGTTTTGTTGACCAAGAAGATGTTATCCAAACATTCGAAGGTATGGCTAAACACTTGTTCAAATCAATTCGTGGTATCGAGATTACTGAAACATTCCAACGTATTCCTTGGGCTGATGCTATGAAGTATTATGGTAGTGATAAGCCAGACTTACGTTTTGATATGAAATTCGTAGAGTTGATGGATATCATGAAAGGTCACGGTTTCCCTGTGTTTGATAGTGCAGAATATATTGGTGGTATTTGTGCTGAAGGTGCAGCATCATATACACGCAAGCAATTGGATGCATTGACAGACTTCGTGAAACGTCCTCAAATTGGTGCTAAAGGAATGGTTTATGCGCGTGTTGAAGCTGATGGTACAGTAAAATCAAGCGTAGATAAATTCTATACTCAAGAGGTACTTCAACAAATGAAAGAAGCTTTCAATGCTAAACCAGGCGATTTGATTTTGATTCTTTCGGGTGATGATGCAATGAAAACTCGCAAACAACTTTGTGAACTACGTCTTGAAGTAGGTTCTCAATTGGGATTGCGTGATAAAGATACATTCGTTTGCTTGTGGGTTGTTGATTTCCCATTGTTTGAGTGGGACGAAGAAACAGGACGTTACATGGCAATGCACCATCCATTTACATCTCCAAAACCAGAAGATATTCATTTGTTGGATTCAGATCCAGGTGCTGTACGTGCTAATGCATACGATATGGTAATCAATGGTGTTGAAGTTGGTGGTGGTTCTATCCGTATCTACGATAGCGAATTGCAAAACAAGATGTTCCAATTATTAGGATTTACTCCAGAGCGTGCACAAGAACAATTTGGTTTCTTGATGGATGCATTCAAATTTGGTGCACCTCCTCATGGCGGATTGGCATACGGATTAGATCGTTGGGTGTCATTGTTTGCAGGTCTTGACTCGATTCGTGATTGCATTGCATTCCCTAAAAACAACTCTGGCCGTGATGTAATGACTGATGCACCTGCTCCATTGGATCCATCTCAATTAGAAGAGTTGAATTTAATAGTAGACATAAAAGAATAAGTGAAAACATCAACACGTATTTTTCGTTTTGCCATTATTGGCACGATTAACGCCATAATCATAGCTTTTGTAATATGGTTTATGATGAAAGTATTATCGTGTCACTACATTATAACTAATATTGTAGCCTATGTTTTGGCACAAACGAATAATTTTTTCTGGTGTAAATATTGGGTTTTCAAAAACGATGGAGGACCAAAACATACTCTTTGGGAACAGTTAGTCTTATTTGCTATTGCTTTCGGCATTGCTTATGGCGCTCAATTCTTATTCCTTATTTTAATGGTTGAGGTAGGGCATGTAGATAAGATAGTTGCTCAGTTTCTTGGTATGTTTATATATGGTGCCATCAACTTTATTGCCAATAAACGATTTACATTCAAAGAAAAGAAATAATACAAGAACAGTATACAAAAAGAAAATCCGGTTAAACATTTTATTGTTTAACCGGATTTCTTTTTATCGGTAGATTTCTTTTTAATCTATAAAGCGTTTAGTGATGCCGCTGTATTCATCAATTCTTCTATCACGCAAGAAAGGCCACCATCTACGCACGTTTTCAGAGCGTTTCATGTCAATATCGACAATCAAGTTTTCCTCTTTATCGTTAGATGCTTGAGTTAAGAACTCACCTTGTGGGCCTGCAACGAAACTATTACCCCAAAACTGAATACCATTAGTCTGACCCGAAGGATCACTTTCGTGTCCTACGCGATTAACAGAAATAACAGGCAAGCCATTGGCAACTGCATGACCTCTTTGAGAGATGATCCATGCATTTAGCTGACGATTCTTTTCATCCTCAGTATCCGAACTTTCCCATCCGATAGCTGTAGGATAAATCAATAACTCAGCACCTTTTAGAGCCATAAGTCTAGCAGCTTCCGGATACCATTGGTCCCAACATACTAGAACTCCCAACTTGCCTATAGATGTTTGAATAGGTTCAAAGCCGATGTCACCCGGAGTAAAATAGAACTTTTCGTAATAAGCAGGATCATCAGGAATATGCATCTTGCGATATTTCCCTGCAATACTACCATCTTTATCAAACACAACAGCAGTGTTGTGATATAAACCAGGAGCACGTTTCTCGAAAAGTGAAGTCACAAGAACAATACCCAAGTTCTTAGCAATTTCGCTATAGAAACCAGTTGATGGGCCAGGAATTGGTTCTGCTAAATCAAATAAATTAGTATCTTCTGTTTGGCAGAAATAAAGAGAATTGTGGAGCTCTTGCAATACCACAAGTTCGGCACCATCTTTAGCGCAATTTTCAATATTCTTAGCCAGCTTCATTAAGTTTGCTTTTAAATCAGCAGTATTGGCTTGTTGTATAAGTCCTACTTTAATACTTCTCATATATTTATTAGTAATCAAAATCTATTATTTAATAACTCCTTTTGGAAATTGCATGGTAACACAATGCAATGAGCCGTGTTGCTTAATCAATGCACAGCAATCGATGCCCACAATTTCGTAATTAGGAAAAGCTTGTTTTAATACCTCTGCAGCTTTCTCATCATTTTCTGGTTGTTGATAAGTAGGGTAGAGTACAGCCCCATTAATGATTAAGAAGTTGGCGTATGTAGCCGGCAAACGTTCATCATCAAAAATAATTTTATCAGCCATCGGCAAAGCAAGCAAACGATATGGGCGGTCATCAAGCGTACGAAATTCAGCTAACTGATTCTTCATCGCTAACAATGACTCATAATGTTCATCCTCTTTATCATTGCATTCTACAAAAGCGATCGTGTCGTTAGGACAAATACGAGCAAGCGTATCGATATGACTATCGGTATCATCGCCTGCCAGATATCCATGATCTAACCACAATACTTGTTGTAGATGAAATATCGATTTAAGATATTGCTCAATATCCACCTTATTCATTTGTCCATTTCTATTAGGCGATAATAGACATTCTGATGTAGTAAGAATAGTACCCTTGCCATCACTTTCAATCGATCCACCTTCTAACACAAAATTTAGACAATTGGCATATGCACCGTTTATAGCGTTGCCAATAAATAAATTGCGAGTAATGAGGTTGTCGTAATTTGATGCGAATTTTAAGCCCCACCCATTAAAAGTAAAGTCTAACAGAAGAGGTTTTTCTTCTTGAATCATAGTAATAGCACCATGATCGCGTGCCCATGTATCGTTTGTGTCACATTTAAAGAAACGAACATTCTCCATGTTTACGATATTGGCAATTTTCTGATTTACCTCGTCAGGATTTGGAGTAACAATCAAAAGCAATTCGCGTTTAGCTATCTCTTTAGCTATCTCAATGAAACAACGTTCAACCTCATCAAGGATATAAGCCCAATCGGTGTTTGCATGTGGCCATGTTAGTTGTACACCACTTTGTTGATACCATTCAGCAGGTAGAAAAGCCTCTCTCATTTCGATGCTTTTATTAAAAAGTTGATCGAAAGTCAATTGATAATCTTTACCAGAAAGACCTTCATAAGCAATATTAAAATTTATTCCCATAACGAAAAGCTATTATTGTTTTGGTTTTCTATCAAAGAACGGATTTTTAGAAGAAGCACTAACAGGAATAGCATAAACCTGTTTGCATCCTTTTAACCAATCAAGTCTTTGTGCGGCAAGTCCCGCCGAGAACATAACACGAGTGTCTACACGAAAATCTGCTGCAGTAGCACAAGCCGAACCAATGGCAATTCCTACATCAACACTGTTGATAGCGCAAGGAACACCCTCTTTTCTATCTACACATTTATCATATCCACAATGTCCACAATTTAAACCTTGTGCGGCATCATCAGTACCAATTATAACAATGCATTCAGCGTTAAGAATGTTTTCGGCATCGCGCAAAAAGAACATCATGCCATGTTCTTCTACCATTGCTATCATCTTGTTAGATAGTGTTTTAATATCTTCGCCTGTAATCATGGCTACCTCAATAATGTCCACTCCCTTTCCTTTCGGAGCAGTACGGGCTGCAGTCATCATTTGTCGACCTACATTACAAATATATTCATGTCGACTGTCACGTTCGTTGATAATCATATCTTTTTTGGTTTAATCTATAATACAAAGATATAAACTATCTTGATTAAAACTTTTGAAATGATGCAATTTGTGTAACTTTGCCCTAACTAAGTATAGAATATAAATAAAATGCTACAAATAAAAGAAGCCTCTATTGTTTACAACGAAACGGTTTTATTTTCAGATTTCAGTATGCAATTAAATAAAGGCGAATCAGCTTGTATAGGAGGCGATTCAGGACGTGGTAAAACATCATTGCTCAATGCTATCATGGGCTTCGTGCCACTTCATTCAGGAAAAATCATAGTTGGAGGGTTAGAATTAAATAAGAGCAACATTCATAATATTCGTAAACAGATTGCTTGGATACCTCAAGAGTTAGCTTTGCCCAACGAGTGGGTACACGAAATGGTACAAATGCCTTTTGACTTGAAAGCTAATCGTGGCATCGTTTTCTCTAAAGATAACTTATTTTCTTGTTTTGAAGAGTTAGGTCTAGACAATGATCTATATCAGAAGCGTGTAACAGAAATATCTGGCGGACAACGTCAACGTATTATGATAGCCGTTGCAGCTATGTTGCAAAAATCGCTATTGATAGTCGATGAACCAACATCTGCACTCGATCCTATTTCGACAGATAAAGTATTGGCATTTCTTCATAAGCAAGCAACCGAACATAACACTTCAATTCTTGCTGTTTCGCACGACAAGAGATTTGCTACAGGTTGTAAAACTCAAATTTGTTTATAGTACTCTCAAAACATATTAAATTATGGGCACCATAGATATATCATACTTGCATTTAGCCATAGGGCTATTATTATTAGTCATTCCTATTTACTACTTATGGAAATATAAAACCGGTTTGGTCAATGCAACCATAATAGGAACATCGCGAATGATTGTTCAGTTATTTCTTATTGGTATATATTTGAAGTACTTATTTTTATGGGATAATCCATGGGTTAACATACTATGGGTTGTGATAATGGTATTTGTTGCCGGTCAAACAGCTATTGCTCGCACCGGATTAAAACGTAGTATACTGCTTATTCCTTTTAGTGTAGGATTCTTGTTTAGTGCAATTGTTGTGGGACTCTACTTTATAGGTGTGGTGTTGCGACTCGACAATATATTTAGCGCACAATACTTTATTCCGATATTTGGTATTTTGATGGGTAATATGCTTTCTAGCAATGTCATTGCTCTCAATACTTACTATAGCGGACTGAAAAGAGAAGAACAAATGTATCGCTATCTTTTAGGCAATGGAGCGACATCGCAAGAAGCACAAGCCCCATTTATAAAGCAAGCGCTCGTAAAAGCTTTTAGCCCACTTATAGCAAATATATCGGTTATGGGGTTAGTGGCTCTCCCTGGCACTATGATTGGTCAGATACTTGGAGGTAGTAGCCCAAACGTAGCTATCAAATATCAAATGATGATTATGGTTATCACCTTTACTGCTTCAATGATATCGCTAATTATTACTATCAAGCTAGCTTCTCGCAAATCATTTGATGCATACGGCAAGTTACTTCCTATAAGTCGTATCAACTAGCCTATATCGTATTTGATAACTGTTAACTATTATCAGATTAAATGTATATAAACAATATGATAACTGTTAACTATTAACGTGCAAGTTGTAGAAGAAAATAATAAAACATACAAAGGCCAAAGCAATAGTTTGTTACTGCTTTGGCCTTTGATGTATATATGTCAATCAATTATATTAATTGGTTTGGGTAGGAATAATTACTCCATCAATATTTACAATCTGCCAATTTTTAACTTGAACACTATTAGTTGCATTAAAGGTTATCGTATCTACACTGAGCGTAGTATTGTAGGTGTAAGAATAACCTGCTTGATATCCGCCATCTCCACTTGTTGATGTTCCCCCTTTGTATGGAGGGATTTTCAATGAATAAACTCTAGGTGAACTTTCATTATTAATAGTTACACTAAATGTACACGTCATACTATCAGTTATTTGAGCCAAAGGCATCATAGTGATTTGTCCGTTATATGCATTAGTGGCCGAAGAGTTTGTTGATGTACCATCACCAACTGACATTGTAGTTGTAGAAGTTAATTCATCAGCTGGTGTAATAATACCTGTAGTTAAATTCCAAGAAATACCGTTAGTTGAAGATGGTGTTATACCGAAAAGTGGAGTTGGACTACTATTTATAGTAACACCGCTTTCAGCAGTTAGGTTGACAATTATTTGGGTACAACAATGTGTCATCTTAAAATCGATTTCGTTTGAGGTAGCGTTAGGTGTATAACTTAATTTATCGCCCCAGATATAATCCATTTTATTTTGTAGAGAAGAGGCAGTAGCCGATCCACTACTAAAAGTAAATGAAGGAACAGCTGTACCAGCCGGCACATTTACACCTGCTGCATAGAAATCGTATACACCAGAGGCAAGAACCATTTGATCGTCGTCTGATGGCGATAATGTTCCAGAAGTGATCGATTTATATTCCTTTGCTTGAACAACGGAATTTGTATTATTAAATGCGCTAATATCTACGATACGGCCAGTACCAATATCAACATAGGTACCATCAGTGCCTGTAGTGACAGCAAATCCGCCCTGTGTTGCTGATGTTAATACACCAGCCCGGAAATATAACTTGTAACTACTACTAGTTCCGGTGCTATCACTGCTATTGCTATTATCATCCGAACCTCCACCGCTATTGGTGTTGTCATTGTCGGTTGGATTGATTAGATTGGAAAGGTTGATATTTATATCATCCTTAGAACAACTTATTGTGCATATAGTGATTAGTGATAATAACCCTATTGCTATTAAATACATTTTTTTCATATCTATATCATCATTAATAATATTATACAGTCTAGTTTATTCTTTTATTAATACAAAACATATAAATTTTATAAATGTTTTGTTTAAAATCTTTTTTTTGATTCCTCCCAAATGTTTATAGTTTTAATATATTAGGGAATTAGTCAGAGTTGCTCTCGTTGTTTCTCCAAAATATATATCATACATATAACAATAACCTTGTTCATAAACCCCTTCTGTTGGGATAGGCAAGTTTACATCATACCAACTTATGCCTTTGTTGTCTAAGTTTAAAGGTACCTTCATTATCATTGTATTATCGGGCGGTTCGAAGGGTATGAGATCAATATAAAAGGTATTAGAGCCAGGTATACTATCCAAGTTCATCATTCCGCTAGCAAGCGTATATGATGTTGTAATACTTCCGTTAGCCATTTGCAAATAAATATCAGTGTTACTAGGATATTGTATATTGGGTGTACTAATACTTGTTATTGTATGCCCTGATGCAGCTATGAAAGTCACTTGAATTTGAGTACATATATGTTGAAACTGCATATTAACATTGGTGCTTTCGTTATCCGAAATAACAATCCCTTCATAACCCCACCATAAATAATCAAGATTGTCTGATAACATGTATTTTAGACCATCAGTACCATCACTATATAGAAATGGAGGAGTTTTGTCGCTATCATGATTAAGCTCCGTTAAGGCGTAAAAATTGTAGGTGCCAGGATCGAGATTAATATCATATTGCGCGCTAGTAGGCGCAACAATACCTGCGCTGGTAGAAGAGTATATAACAAAATTAATAGGGGTACCGGTTATTGGTGTATATTCGCCATCATATATATAAATGTGTATAACTCTATTTTCTGGTAATGGAATAGTATCAGGAGTATATGCGCCTCTTGATACGTTTTTTGTCCCCCCTCTAGGTATTACTTCTGCAGTAAATGTTACATTACTTTTTATGGTATCATCAGTTGTTAATGGTTGATAATAATCTTCAATAACAAGGTGATAATTGCCTCCTGCACATCCTATAAAAAATAAGAACAAAATGACAGAGAATATGGTATGTATTATATTTTTCTTCATGATTTTTTAGTTTTCGTCAACATCTGGTTCAACCACTTCTGTCCACGGCAAAACTGTAACAACATCTGTATAAACAGTGTCGACTGCATAAACGATATTGTAATTATATGATGTACCACTTACATAACCACCTGTTGGTATTGGTACAACAACCGAGAAGGAAACATCGTCATTATTTGTATTAATACAATTAATTTTTACTGTATCGCTTATGCTACTTGTAAAAGGTACACAGATAGTACTTATAGATAAACCGTTAATAGTCAAATCGCTCGATGTGGCGTATGTATAAGATGTTGCTGTAATCTGCGATATCCCACCATTAATTATATCCCATTTTGAGTTACTCTCACCATTAGGAACTCCGATTTGAGACGTATTATATATTTGAGTAACCTTAACATCCGATAGTGAATCTTGTATAACGAATTGCAACTGTACTGCCTGATGATAAAATGTGATAGGCAATGTAGTTGAAGGCGAATTAATTGTTTGTCCTGATATTGCTCCCCATACATAATCAACTCCATTTTCAAGTCCGGTTGCTGCATTATTTTCGACGCTTGGCGGGTTTGAGTTAGTCAATGATGAAATGCCACGAAAGTTGTATGTTCCATAAGGCAACAATAATGGTGCACTACTCGACAGAATGCCACTAGTTTTGCAATAATAATCGTTTGCACTGATATAGGAATTTGCCTGATTATCGAGGAATGCATATATTCTAGCTTTAACCCCTTCAGGAAATGGTATATCTAGACTTCTAGTATAATTAGTTTCTAATTTAGGGCTAAAGAAAATCGGATATCTAGGACCATTCCAGTCAATAATACCAAGTCCTCGATAATCATCAATGATATATTCATTCTTAACACAGCTAGCTATGATAAAAAGACTTATTATGGACCATATTATATATCTCAACTTCATGATATAGTATTGTTTTTGCTTATATATGCGTTATTGTTGTCAATAATGATTTTATATACAAAGTTATATCCCCAATGAAATACATTTCCAAAATGTGGCGATATATCAAGAGTGTATTCTTTCATCTCTAGTTGACTATTTGTAACAACGAACGATAATTTGGAAGGAATTGTTGACTCAAAAGGCAATAATATAGCTTTAGCACTACAACTATCTGTATTTAGTCGATAAATCTCATTACTATTCGCGGCAGGATTTATAATGCCTGTTGCGATAGACCAAGCGCATTGTGAAGCATCACCGGCTTCTATTTCTGCTGAATATAATTTGTTGTAATTGCTATTGTTGAACTCAAAGTTAAACTCAATGCTTAAGCAACATCTTTTTAACTTGAACTCTAATATGTTTTTTATATCATCTTTTATCTCAAAATTACTTATCATGCCCCACAAATAATCTACACCATTATAAACAGCTGATGATTTACCGTTTAATGGATCAAAATCAGGTACGCGATCGTGAGTTGAGTTAAATACCGAAAGCATATAAAAGTTATAAATACCTTTATTGAGTTTCAGATTGTCATGAATAGGATTAATCTTACCCGTCTTTCTTGATTGATATACACTTTTAGCAAAACATTTATTCTCATCGGGAGTTTCGTATTGTTTATAAGCGTATATATGAATGATGGCATTGGGCAATATCTCTAAAGTAGTATCTGAACTACTTCTTGTAATCGATTGGTACGATTCTACATAAGCAGACAAGTTAATATCAAAAAATAGAGTGTCTTTTGATATATTTATATTGTTTATATCATCATCAATAGATATGATACTTAAATCTTTGCTGCAAGATGATAGCAGCAATATGATTAATAGGTGAAGTATATATTTTAGTTTATGTTTATTCATATAAATATTCTAATAATTAGGTATTAAATCGCCATCTTCATTTACTTCTTTCCATGGAGCTATGGTTGCTTCAGTGATATAAACGCTGTCGTTTAGTAATTCAATGGTATATTCATATGATCTTCCGGCTATAAAACTATTGTTATCTAATGTAGGCAACGATAAATTATAACCTTGTAAATTATCGTTGTTTGCAAGCTTTAATGATATGTACATCGGTATCTCGGCAATACTGTCTAATGGAAAAATGATTTGATGCATTAAAAGTGTGTCAATATTCATTTGCAATGGATGAGAAGAATCTAACTCAGTGATAGTTGTTAGTTTACCACTATAGAGGTTCCATTTCGTATTGCTATCTAATAATGGAGGTGAAATTGATGCATAACTAATCCAATCGACTAAGTTAGATTGATTTTGATTGGATATTTTTACAGATATTTGAGTTGCACAATGCTTGAAATCAACTAGTAGGTTGGTCGGGTTTTCTATGACGTTAGATATGGAGTAATACCACAAATAATCTGTGCCATTTGATAACGGGTTGTTTGTTGTATTAGTTACAATACCATTATAGAATAGCGGTGGGTTACTTGTAGAATTTGTAGAAATAAAATAATAAGCATACATGCCCGAGGGTAAAACTAATGCTGGGCCGGATACAGGTGATAATATACCATTCTCGTATGCTTTATAGTAAGCACTTGCTTTATTTAAATAATCTCCTTTATATAAAAAAATGTCTAGTCGTGCAACATTGCCTTTCTGAAACAGAGTTACTCCACTTGCTCTTGATGAAGAATAATCAATGATACGTGCGTAGAAGTTGATATTATTCTGTTCAGTAGAGCTACTATCCGTATGAGCATCAGAGTTGCCTCTATTGTCGATTACAATAAACTCGTTATCGGTGCAACTTACCATAACAAGCATCAATATTAATATGTATATTAATTTATTCATCGTATTAATCTATATCAGGTGCGATAGGAACATTATCTACTACAGGTATCCAATTGTCTATGTTTACACTATTGAATAAGATAGTATCCGCTCGTATTAATAGGCTATAATGGTATGAGTAGCCTACTTTAAGACTATCATTCATGATTGGCAATTCGGTTTGATATGCTCTTGAATACTGATTCTCGTCAATAATCATTATGATTTTAAATGATGCTTTTAAAGTAGAACTTTCTTTCAGGTGGAGCGCCGGCATTGTAAATGTGCCATAGAATGTAGTATCATTAAGTTGAGATGTTAATGGTTGGAAAAGGGTATCGTTGACACTATGTGATGGACCCATGTCGCCATTAAAGAGATTCCAGGTTATGGTATCTCTTGATGATGGGGTTAACAACATCTCTTCGAAGGTTACTAGGTCTATCTCTTCGGATATAACAATCTCTAAAGCCACTTGAGTAACCGAGTGATCAAATTTAAGGTTGTAGTTATTTACCAGATCTTTTAATGTTACATTGCACGTATCCGACCATATATAATCTACTGTATAGTCAATATCACTACATATACCGTTAGTAAATGATGGTATTTTGCGCAAAAAATCATTAGTCCCAACAGCAAAGAAGTTATAAGTACCCGGTGGTAAATACATTGCTTCGGTAAGTGGAGACAAGGTCCCTTCATCAGTTGAGATGTAGTTTACGATTGTGACTAAATTATTATCGGTATCATAGGCATATACATTGATGTACTTGTTTTTGCCTATATTTTCATATCCTGCTCTCGTAAAGTTTTGTTCTATTATTGTGTTAAAGTTAACTCTAACCTTATTTTTAGAAGTATCATCAACCGATAAATTATTTAATCTATTATAATTTATGACTGTGTTTTCGCACGAAACAAATAATGCGATAAATAGCGCGGCAGTAAAACATAATTTCTTATACGTAGCACACATATTAATGATAAGTTTATATATTTAAACAATCTGTCAAATAGAAAGATTAATATATAATTAATGTTAACTATAATTAACGTGTGTATTGGTGAATTATGCCTCTTATTTATATGTATAATGTGTGCTAAAAATGCTTTTAGGCGAATTCGAAATAACTAGTATTAGCTATAGCGTCTAGGGTATCTGAATATAATTGCTAATAAAGCAAAAGCTCCCATGGTGAACGGGTAATAAAGATTGCCAACAATACTTATTGGAGAGATGTTGGCTAGTCCGGCTGCCATAAGCAACTGTGCACCATAAGGAATGATGCCTTGAATAAAGCATGAAAAGGTATCTAGTATACTGGCACTCTTGCGGGGATCGAGCTTAAAGCGTGTAGCGATATCTTTAGCAATAGGACCGGTAGTTAGAATGGCAATTGTATTGTTGGCAGTACATAGATTGGCAATACTCACCAATCCTGCTATACTGAATTCTGCACCACGTTTGCCATTTACACGACGAGTAAGGCCACGAATAATATAAGATATACCTCCATTGTAACGTATTAGTTCGAGCATTCCTCCGGCAAGTAGTGTAATTATAATTAGTTCGCCCATGCCAATAATACCATCGCCCATAGCGGCAAAGCAATCAAACAAATCGAAGCTTCCAGTTGCGATACCAATAATACCGGTTGCTACAATTCCGAGGGTAAGTACAATAAATACATTGAGCCCTGCAATGGCTGTGGCCAATACAATGAGGTAGGGGATTACTTTTACCCATTCTATAGCAGGTGTATGAGTTAGCTCTGTTACGCCAATACCTTTCCATACATAAATGAGCAATACTACTATTGCGGCTGGAACAACAATGAGCGAGTTTACACGAAATTTATCTTTCATATCGCATCCTTGAGTTTTAGTGGCAGCGATAGTTGTGTCTGAAATGAATGACAGATTATCACCAAATAGTGATCCGCCTACTACAACAGCTACCATAAATGGTATGGCGATGCCTGTCTTATCAGCTAAACCTACTGCTACTGGTGTCAGTGCTACAATTGTTCCAACACTCGTACCAATAGATAACGATATAAAACATGCAGCGAGAAATATTCCTGCCAAAAGTAGATTGTCGGGTAATATTTGAAGTGTGAGATTGACTGTTGCATCTATGGCTCCCATTGCTTTAGCGCTTCGTGCAAAGGCTCCTGCAAGAATGAAAATCCAAATCATGAGTAGTATGTTCTTATTGGCTGCTCCCATAGAGAACTGGTAGATGCGTTGGTCTAGTTTCACGCCGTGTGTGATGGCGATAGCATAACACGATGATACCAGAAAAGCTACTGTGATAGGAACTTTATAGAAGTCGTTCATCACAATAGAGGTGATAAGGTAGAGACACAAGAATACTATAAGCGGGCTTAGTGCACGAAGTCCCGACATGGGTTTTGGATTGTATATCTGATTCATGTGTACAAAGATAGATATTTTTGATTGAACCGTATTTGTACGACAAATAAAAAACCGACCACACTAACGAAGTAGTGGGCCGGTTTATCTCAAAATAACTAATATGTTTGAATTATAATGTTACCCCTGTCTTGAAGATAGAGATTTCACGATAACCTTTCTTTTCGTTGTTTACTAATTCACCGCTTGCTACTTGCAAGATGTAATCAATGAAACGTTCGCAAGTTTTCTCCATTGGTTCGTTTTCTACAATTACGCCAGCGTTAAAGTCAATCCATCCTGGTTTATTGTTTGCCAATGCAGAGTTAGTAGAAATCTTCATAGTTGGAACGAATGTACCGAATGGAGTTCCGCGTCCTGTAGTAAACAATACGATATGGCAACCGCATGATGCTAGAGCAGTAGCAGCAACTAAGTCATTGCCCGGAGCAGAAAGTAGGTTTAAACCTTTTACTTGAAGACGATCTCCATAACCCATAACTCCTTCTACAAGACTCTTACCGCATTTTTGTGTACAACCCAAAGCTTTATCTTCTAGTGTTGAAATACCACCTGCTTTGTTGCCTGGTGATGGATTTTCACCTACTGGTTCACCATGTGATAAGAAATATTCTTTGAAGTCATTAATTAAACTTACTGTTTGATCAAATAACTGTTCGTTGCGACAACGGTTCATTAAGATTGTTTCTGCACCAAACATTTCTGGTACTTCAGTTAGTACGCTAGTTCCGCCTTGTGCAATCAAGAAGTCAGAGAATACACCCAACAATGGATTAGCTGTAATTCCAGAGAAACCATCTGATCCACCACACTTAAGACCTACACGTAGTTCAGAGATAGGCACATCAACACGAACATCTTTTGACGCTACTTCGTAAACTTCATTAAGTAGTTTCATACCTTCTTCAAACTCATCGCTAACTTTTTGTGTAACCATGAATTTAACGCGGCTCTTATCGTACTCGCCAAGGAATTGTTCGAATACATCTGGTTGGTTGTTTTCACATCCAAGACCTACTACTAATACACCACCTGCATTTGGATGAAGTACCATATCGCGAAGAATCTTCTTTGTGTTTTCGTGGTCATCGCCTAATTGTGAACAACCAAAGTTATGTGGATATGCAACGATTGCATCTACTCCTTCGCCATTAGTTTCGCGACGAAGTGCATCAGCCAACTGTCCAGCAATACCATTCACACAACCTACTGTTGGGATTACCCATATTTCGTTACGGATACCTACTTCGCCATTAGCACGACGATAGCCTTTGAAGCTAAGATCTTTAGCAGGGATTTCCAAATTAACATCTACTGGAGAGTATGAATAATCCAACAAACCTTCTAGGTTAGTTTTAATATTGTCTTCATTCATCCAATCACCTTGACACGCAGCAACTGCAGTATGTCCGATAGGATAACCGTATTTAATAACGTCTTCGCCTTGTGCAAAGTCTTTTAGAGCAAACTTGTGGCCTGCAGGAACTGCTTGGTTAAGCACAATATTTACATCATCAACGATGATTTGTTCGCCGGCTGGTAAGTCAACGATTGCAACTGCTACGTTGTCAGCGGGATTAATTTTTAGATATTTAGTTTCCATTCTCAATGATTGTTTTTTATTTATTGCTATAATAGTCGATTGTTTCTGCTGTAAGTAGGTCGATTGGCATATAATTAACGCTATTAACCTCACGTTTGAAAATTAGATGATCGCACAATGCTTTTATTCCACCAAAACCTTGTAGTTCGGGTTGTTGAGCAATTAAGAAATCAACACTTCCTTGGTGGATTGAATTGACATTGCGGTCGAGTAAATCGTATCCAACAAGATGGAAATCACCTTTTTGTTTTTGGTGTAAATATTCACCAATAATATATGCTTTTGAGTTGAATGTAATTCCATGTTTCACATGTGGGTGAACAGCGAAGAACTCATCAAGCATACGTGCATCTTCGTCATTGCTTTCGGCTCGTAGATTGAGTTCAAGAATAGTACAATCAGGATGATGTTGCTGCATATATTGACGAAAACCTTGTTCGCGGTTCTCTTGCTGGTTCGATCCAACTACACCTTCATATATCTTACGGAAAATAACTACTTCTTTGTCGCTACCAGCCAAAAGCATCAACATACGTGCTGCAAAATATCCACTTTGATGTGAATGCTGACCGAAGAATGCAAGTGGTGGTAACTCTTGGATATATGAGTCGATATATATAAATGGTGTATTGACAGATGAAAGTTGCTCAATAAATGGACGTGTGTATTCAATAATTGTAGGAGCTACAATAACGCCATCTGGTGATAAATCAACAACTGTTTGACTAGCTTGAGCGAAAGAATGATAGTCGTATGGATCATAATATACTGTCTGCACAGATATATGGAAATCTGAGAAGTTTTGAATAGCTTCACTAATTCCTTTTTCGACAGCAGTCCAATACTCACCAGTGTTGTGTTGAGGAAGTAAACAAGCAAATGTATACTTTTTATTAGAAGCCAAAGCGCTAGCATACATATTGGGTTGGTAATCGAGTTGCTTTAGAATTTCTTCTACGCGTTTACGACTCGACTCAGAAACTCCGGTACGTCCGTGAAGTACACGATCTACGGTTCCCACAGATACATCAGCTAGTCGTGCTATGTCTTTTATTCTGATTCTTTCGGGAAGTTTATTCATCTGTTTTATTAAATCTCATGGGTTGTATTGTGAAAGCAACACACATAAATAGCTATAAATAGAGGTGTATGTGCACGAACACAATAATAATCTTAATATTTTCGATACAAATATATAACAAATTTTGTAATTGAGAAAATTGTTGTATCTTTGTGGCCGTACACGAACAGTATTTGTTATTGGTTAACAGTTGTGTTAAGTATATATAAGTAACTGATGCTTAGTGTTGTAATAGCGATAAGTGTACAAAATTATAAATCGAAACTTAATATTATTAATAACTTATAATAATTAAATAAAAGAATTATGGGAAAGAAAGTCGTTACGTTAGGCGAAATCATGCTTAGATTGTCAACTCCAGGAAATACTCGTTTTGTACAATCAGACTCATTTGATGTAGTATATGGTGGTGGTGAAGCCAATGTAGCTGTGAGCTGTGCTAATTATGGTCACGAAGCTTACTTCGTATCAAAATTGCCTAAACACGAAATTGGTCAATCGGCAGTAAACGCTTTGCGTAAATATGGTGTGAAGACTGATTTTGTTGCTCGTGGTGGTGATCGCGTAGGTATTTATTATCTTGAAACAGGTGCTTCAATGCGTCCAAGTAAAGTAATTTATGACCGTGCTAACTCGGCAATCGCTGAAGCTGATGCTTCTGATTTCGATTTTGATGCTATCATGGAAGGTGCTGACTGGTTCCACTGGTCGGGTATTACTCCTGCTATCTCTGACAAATCTGCTGAATTGACTCGTTTGGCTTGTGAAGCTGCAAAACGTCATGGTGTAACAGTGTCTGTGGATTTGAACTTCCGTAAAAAACTTTGGACTAAAGAAAAGGCACAATCTATCATGAAGCCTTTGATGCAATATGTTGATGTTTGTATTGGTAATGAAGAAGATGCTGAACTTTGCTTAGGTTTCAAACCTGATGCTGATGTTGAAGCTGGTCATACTGATGCTGAAGGTTACAAAGGAATCTTTACTCAAATGTTGAAAGAGTTCGATTTTAAATATGTAATCTCTACTCTTCGTGAATCATTCTCTGCAACTCACAATGGTTGGAAAGCTATGATTTATGATGGAAACGAATTCTATACTTCTAAACGTTATGATATTGATCCAATCATTGACCGTGTAGGTGGTGGTGATTCATTCTCTGGTGGTGTAATCCACGGTTTGATGACTAAACCAAACCAAGGCGAAGCGTTGGAATTTGCAGTTGCTGCTTCTGCATTGAAACATACTATCAATGGTGACTTCAACTTGGTAACTATTGAAGAAGTAGAAGCATTGGCTGGTGGCGACGCTAGTGGTCGTGTACAACGCTAATTGAAGCTCAATTTATCTTTAAGACATTCATTTAATTTGAATGCAAATTAAATGAATGTTGATATTATATCCATTACTATTAAGTCAATCAGGATATATGATTTAAAGAGTTAGGTTGTTATATAATTTATTATTTTAATAAAATTGATGTACATCGTGAATTGCACAATAAATTGTACATCATAAATTGGAATTGAGACTGTGGCAAAATTTGATAAAATAGCTGTGTTGAACAAAATTGGTTCAACTGGTATGGTTCCTGTATTCTACCATAAAGATGCAGAGGTAGCAAAAAATGTAGTAAAAGCTTGTTATGAAGGTGGTGTTCGTGCATTCGAATTTACTAACCGTGGTGACTTTGCTCATGAAGTTTTTGCTGAAATCGTGAAATTCGCAGCAAAAGAATGTCCTG
>CAMTPH010000004.1 GCA_947074345.1 uncultured Bacteroides sp.
GTACGATGCTATCTCATTCTTTATCTATAGGCATCATTTCAACATCCCCATGTATACTATTTTTACACCCGGATGTTTTATATATTAACATCCCCATGTTTTATATTTAAACATCCGGGTGTTGTACTATAAAACATCCGGGTGTTTTTATACTAAATATCAAACAAAAGTAAGCTAATGATATGTAACTTGCAAGTTTTTGCTCTTTTATTGAAGACTTTAGTGTGTTAATTTCTCTTCTTTAAGATATGCTTCTTGTGGGAGGGGTATTATGAAGTAGATTGATGTTTGTGGTATAAAAAAAGAGCCGATGAAAAAAATCGACTCTTTGGTTGGTTTAGGTTAAATGTAAATGATGAAACTATCTAATATCTATTATCTGAAATCTTTTAGCTCTTCTTGAAGTTTTTGTCTCGTAAAAAAGATTCTACTCTTTACGGTTCCTAGAGGTAGATTAAGCTTTTCTGCTATCTCGCGGTATTTGAAACCTGATACATGCATTGAGAATGGAACTCTATATTCTTTTGATAATGAGTTGACAATCTTTCTAATCTCTTTTAAATCGTAAGAGCCTTCGGTGCTCTCGAAGCCTGAGTCTTGTGGCAAACTTAAATGGTATAAGTTGTCTGTCTGATCAACAAATGTCTGATCGCGTACTACTTTGCGATAGTTATTAATAAATATATTACGCATAATAGTATACATCCATCCTTTGAAATTGGTATCTGGAATATACTTCTCTTCATTATCCAGTGCTTTAAGTGATGTCTCCTGCAATAAATCGTTTGCCTCTTCATGATCTGAGGTAAGCTTATAGGCAAATCTTAGAAGCTCTTCTTGTGCATCAATCAAATCTTTTTTGAAACTTAAACTCTTCATAACGGCTTTAGTTATTTGTTTATATTTTTATCTCTTTTTGGTTTTGCAATTTTACTCGATTAAACGTCTAGTAATAGGTGCCTTTCTCACTTTCTTTATCCGAAAAACTCACTTATAATTCTTTTCGGACTTTATTTGATAGATTTTAGGTTGTTTTAGGTTGGTGTATTTATGTCTGTTATCAGGTTGTTTTTGAGTTATTGGATGCGTAATATGTATTATCTAATTCTTATGCTGCAATTAACAATTCGTTTCTATGTCTATTCGTTTTTGTTTTGTTCTGGTATGTTGTTTTTCTAGTTCTACTGGTATAAAATAAAAGAGAGCGAATGAACCATCGTTCACTCGCTCCTTCATAACTAAACATGTTTGTTGTTTTAAAACTAATACCCTGAAACAATCGTTATCTGAAATCTTTTAATTCTTCTTGAAGTTTTTGTCTCGTAAAGAATATTCTACTCTTTACGGTGCCAAGTGGCAAATTGAGTTTCTCTGCAATCTCGCGGTATTTGAAACCTGATACATGCATTGAGAATGGTACTCTATATTCTTTTGATAGTGCATTGACTATTTTTCTGATCTCTTTTAAATCGTGCGACCCTTCGGTGCTTTCGAATCCCGAATCTTGGGGTAGACTTAAATGATATAGATTATCTGAATGATCTATAAACGTTTGATCGCGTACTACTTTGCGATAGTTGTTTATAAATATATTGCGCATAATGGTATACATCCATCCTTTGAAATTAGTGTCTGGTATATACTTTTCTTCATTGTCTAATGCTTTTAATGTAGTTTCTTGCAATAAATCATTAGCTTCTTCTTTATCGGTGGTAAGTTTATAAGCGAATCTTAGAAGTTCGTCTTGTAAACCGATCAAATCTTTTCTAAAACTTAGACTTCTCATTGTTGTTGCGTTTAATAGGTTAATATTCGCTTTTTTATTAATTGTATTGCAAGTTTAACGCATAAACACAGTTATGATAGTATTGATTTATTCATATTTAAACTTAAAAACTAACAAATGATAGTTTTTATAGGGTTTAATAATAGAAATTAGTTGTTTTGGTTTGGATAAACTCTTAAAAATATGAGGCAAATATCATATTCTTACTCATTAATAATAGATATGTGTCTAGTTGTATAGGTGTGATATTAAAAAATCTGGCAACTAACATAATGTTGTTGCCAGATTTGTGTTTGTCAGATTCTGGATGGATTCTATATCTGATCTCGTGTGATACAGCTGTGTATCTTCGATTTTTATCTAAAGTCTTTTAATTCAGCCTGTAACTTTTGACGCGTAAAGTAGATTCTACTTTTCACTGTTCCGATAGGCATATTTAGTTTTTCGGCTATCTCTTTGTATTTATAACCCAATATATGTAGTGAGAAGGGTGCTCTGTATTCAGACTCTAATGAGTTGACTATCCTTCTTATCTCTTTCATGTCATAAGAACTTTCAGTATTATCACCCTCTACATCATGCACAGAGTTGGTGATGTAATATTGATCAGTGTTGTCTACAATTAATTGCTCTCTAGCATTTTTTCGATAATTGTTAATGAATATGTTATACATGATGGTGTAGGCCCAACCTTTAAAGTTGGTGTCTTCAGAGTATCGTGCCTCATTGTCGAGAGCTTTCAATGTTGTTTCTTGTAGTAAATCATTTGCTTCTTCACGGTTGCAGGTCAGCTTTAATGCATACCGTAGTAGTTCATCTTGAATTTCTAATAGATTTTTTTTAAAGTCAATTTGGCTCATAGAGTTTCTGTTATATGTGTGTTCAGAGAAATAGTGTCGATGTTGATTTAAACGTTTTTTCACATTACAATGATAAAGTATACTTTATTCTCAAATGGGGTGAAAACTGTTATTAAAACACCCAAAAATTGATATTTAACACTTTAATCGCTTTTAAATGTACAAATTTAATGAATTGTTTGCAAATACAGTCGATATTTTAATTGTATTTTATAATAAAAAAATGCGATAAATAAAAAAGAACTATTAATTTTGCAACAACATTTCATCATTAATAAATGGCTGAGGATTCATTATTTATAATCGATATCGACAAAATACTCCGCGAAAAAACACCGAAGTATTATAAATACATACCAGGTTTTCTAATATCCTACTTAAAGAAGATTATTCATCAAGACGAGATAAATCCATTTCTGGCTGAATCGAAAGATAAGTTCGGAGTCGATTTCTTAGAAGCATGCATGGGTTTCCTTGATGCAGAAGTAATAATTAAAGGCGAAGAGAATTTACCAAAAGATGGTTTATGTACATTTGTATCTAACCATCCGCTTGGTGGACAAGATGGTGTGGCATTAGGCTATGTTCTTGGTAAACATTACAAAGGACGAGTTAAATATCTGGTTAATGACTTGTTGATGAATCTACAAGGTTTGGCTCCTTTATGTATTCCGATAAACAAAACAGGTAAACAATCTAAGGATTTCCCTAGAATGGTTGAAGCCGGATTTGGTTCTGATGATCATCTGATTATGTTTCCTGCTGGTTTGTGCTCTCGCAGACAAAATGGAGTTATAAGGGATTTGGAATGGAAAAAGACATTCGTCGTTAAAAGCGTACAATCGCAACGTGATGTTGTGCCTATACATTTTGGCGGAAGAAACTCTGATTCTTTCTATAACTTAGCGAATACTTGTAAGGCTCTTGGCATCAAATTTAATATTGCTATGCTCTATTTGGTTGATGAAATGTTTAAGAACCGTTCTAAAACTTTCACCATCACTATCGGAAAGCCAATACCTTGGCAAACATTCGATAAGTCTAAGACGCCTGCTCAATGGGCCGATTATGTGAAAGATATTGTTTATAAACTCTAATAGCTTAGATAAAATAGAAAACTACATATAAACTATATGGAAGAAATTATTGAACCGATAAGTAAGGAAATCCTTAAAGCTGAGCTTACGGATGACAAACGGTTAAGAATGACCAACAAAAGTAATAATCATATCTATATTATTACTCATCATGACTCACCTAACGTTATGAAGGAAATTGGTCGTTTACGCGAAATTGCATTTCGTGCTGCAGGTGGTGGTACAGGTTTATCTATTGATATTGATGAATTCGATACGATGGATAATCCATATAAACAATTGATTGTTTGGAACCCTGAGGCTGAAGAAATACTTGGCGGATATCGCTATATACTTGGCACTGATGTAAGATACGATGAATCGGGTGCTCCTATTCTTGCTACTTCTCACATGTTTCACTTTTCTGATGAGTTCATCAAGGAGTATTTGCCAACTACCATCGAACTAGGACGTTCTTTTGTTACTCTTGAGTATCAATCGTCGCGCGCTGGAAGCAAAGGACTTTTTGCCTTAGATAACTTGTGGGATGGTTTGGGTGCATTGGCTGTAATTATGCCTAATGTTAAGTACTTCTTTGGGAAGGTTACAATGTATCCAAGTTATCATCGCCACGGACGTGATATGATTCTTTATTTCTTGAAGAAACACTTTGGTGATAAAGAGAACTTGATTATTCCTACTCATCCATTAGAGATTGAGAGTGATGAAGATTATCTTGAGACTCTATTCAATAAAGACTCGTTCAAAGAGAATTATAAGATCTTGAATGGACAAATTAGAAGCTTAGGATATAACATACCTCCTTTGGTAAATGCTTATATGGGGTTAAGTCCTACAATGCGTATGTTTGGAACAGCTATTAATCATGAGTTCGGTCAAGTAGAAGAGACTGGTATCTTGATTGCTGTTGATGAAATCTTAGAAGATAAGTATGTTCGCCACATCCAATCATTCGTTGACAATCACCCAGAGGCTTGTTGTTTTACCTCTGGTGCAAATAATGTTTTTACGCCTCTTAAAGAGCCGGTAGGCTGTTGCCGTTAATCTTGCGATATAGATCTAACGCAAAGACATCAGTCATACCTGAGATATAATCTAAGACCGCCTGTATTCTATCATAGAGTGCAGGCGCTTTTATATTGTACTGGCTCGATACACGGTCAATCAGTAACTTCGAATATGCTTTATCTGGAGTTGATACTGCTTCAATCATAAGTTCTAACAGTGTGCTTATAATTTGGAAACCGGCTAACTCAATGTCTAGTACATCGCGCGAACGATAGATCTTCTCCATGGATACTTGAGCACAATGTTTATAGGCGTTAGCTGGGAGCGATGATATGTTCTTAATCAACGGTTCGTTGTACTCGCCTTTAAGTATTGCCTCTTCATGGTCAACAAATACCTTTGTACATTCCCTAATCAGCAATCCAATAACCGATGAACGTAGATAGGCAATCTGTTCGTTGGTATCGCTAACACGTTTAAATGTTTCGCGCATTCTATCCTTCTTCTCATCCGAGAAGTAGCTCATCAAAAGCTCTTTTGTCTCTTCTGTAGTTAGAATCTTTAGTTTGTATGCATCTTCAATATCCATCATCTGATAGCAGATATCATCGGCTGCTTCAACTAGATAGACCAATGGGTGACGAACATACTTAAGGGGTTCTTCTTGTACTTGAATTAATCCTAAATCATCGGCTATTGTCTTGAATGTATCTTCTTCAGAGATGAAGAAGCCAAACTTAGACTTCTTACCTGCTAAACTCGATGAATATGGGTATTTTACAATAGAAGCGAGTGTTGAATAAGTCATAGCAAAGCCTCCTTTACGTCTTCCTTCAAACTGATGAGTGAGTAGACGGAAAGCATTTGCATTTCCTTCAAAATGTGTCAAATCATCCCATTCCATCGCAGATAATTTATCTTTCAAGAATAATCCCTTGCCTTCAGAGAAGAAGGTAGAGATTGCTTTTTCACCTGAATGACCAAAAGGAGGATTGCCTAAGTCATGAGCCAAACAAGCAGCCGAAACAATAGAACCTATCTCAGCAATAAACGAATCTTTGAGTTCGGGTCTTTTCTCGAGAATAAGCTTAGAAACATCATTGCCTAATGATCTGCCCACGCATGAAACCTCTAAACTATGAGTCAAACGGTTGTGTACAAAGATGCTTCCCGGTAGAGGAAATACCTGTGTTTTGTTTTGCAAACGACGAAAAGGAGCAGAGAATATCAATCTATCGTAGTCACGTTGAAACTCAGAACGATTCTCTTGGCGCTCTTCATGAAACTCTTCCATACCGAAACGTTTGGCAGAGATTAGTTTATTCCAATTCATTTGGCTCATATCTATTGGTCTTGATGTTTGATTTAGTTACTCCTACAATATCTTTAAATGGCTATTGTTTAGAGCACATTATTTAACTGCAAATGTAGGGAAATTCAATACAAATTATGTATTTTCGCCCATGAAACTATAAATGAGTGGAATATGGAAATAAAAATAATAAATAAGTCTAAGCATCAATTACCTACTTACGCTACTGAACTTTCTGCCGGAATGGATATCCGTGCTAACTTATCAGAACCTATTAAGCTTGAACCGATGCAACGTTGTCTTATCCCAACGGGCTTATATATGTCTATTCCTAAAGGATACGAAGCTCAAGTACGCCCACGTAGCGGTTTGGCTATTAAGAAAGGTATAACTGTGCTCAACTCACCTGGTACTATCGATGCAGATTACCGCGGAGAAGTATGTGTAATCTTGGTGAACTTATCACAAGAGGCTTTTATAATCGAAGATGGCGAACGTATTGCTCAAATGGTTATTGCGCGTCATGAGCAAGCTCAATGGAATCTTGTTGAATCACTTGATGAGACAGAACGTGGAGCAGGCGGTTTCGGACATACAGGAAAAAAATAGAAACGACTTACAATATGAGGTTAATATATTGCGCTTTATCAATCGTCTTAACTCTATTGGTAGCTTCGTGTGGTGCTTCTAGTGGCATGCGTGGCTCTAAAAAAGAGAATCAAAAACAAATTCCCGCCCTTTCTGCCGAAGAACAACGTCGCTTTGATTATTACTTCCTTGAGGCTATCCGTTTGAAAGGACAAGATGAGTATGCTGCAGCTTTTGATATGCTTCAGCATTGTGTGAATATTGACCCCAATGCTTCAGCAGCTCTATATGAGATCTCTCAGTATTATCTCTTCTTGAAGCAAAACAATCAAGCTATGAAAGCGCTTGAAGGTGCAGTAGCTAATGCTCCGGATAATTACTGGTATTCTCAGGCTTTATCCAACACCTATCTGCAAAAGGATGATAAACAGAATGCAATTAATCTACTCGAAAGTATGGCTCAACGCTTCCCCGATAGACGTGAGTCATTGTTTATGTTGGTAGATTTGTATAGTCGCGCCGGCGAAAACAATAAAACCATCAATACACTCGATAAGATAGAAGGGCTGCTCGGCAAGAGTGAACAATTGTCGATGGAGAAGTTTCGTATATATCTGCAAATGCAAGAAACCAAGAAGGCTTTCGAAGAGATAGAAGGCTTGGTCAAAGAATATCCGATGGATTATAGATATCAAGTGTTGTTGGGCGATTTGTATATGCAACAAGGCCAACCTGATAATGCTTATCCTATCTACCAACGAGTATTAGACGCTGAACCTGACAATGCTTTGGCTCTTCTTTCGATGACTTCTTATTACGAAGAAACCGATCAACCTGAGTTATACAAAAAGTATCTTGATAAACTCTTGCTCGAAAAGCAAGTACCCGCACAAACCAAGTTGGGTGTAATGCAACAGCTCATTGCTCAAAACGAACAAGCAAAGGGCGATAGTACCAAGATAATATCTTTGTTCGATGAAATCATAGCCTTAGATACCGAAGATGATCAAGTACCTATGCTTTATTCGCAATATCTTTGGTCTAAGAATATGTTCAAAGAGTCAGAACCGGTATTGAAACAAGTAATACGCATTGATCCTACCAATAAAGCAGCACGTTTGATGTTACTTCGTGTTGGCCTTCAAAATAACGATACACAGTTGGTAAAACTAGTTTGCGAAGGAGGAATAGATGCTACGCCAGATGCTTTAGACTTCTATTTCTATTTGGCTATAGCGCACAACCAAGATGAGCAATATGATGATGCTTTGAGAGTATCTCAAAAGGCATTCGAGTACGTTACACCCGAAAGCTCAAAAGAGATGGTATCCGATTTCTATACCATTGTAGGCGATATCTATTATCAGCAAGACAAGGTAGAAGAGGCTTTCAGTGCGTACGACTCTTCGTTGGTTTACAATCCAAATAACATTGGAGCACTCAATAACTATGCTTATTACTTGTCGGTAGCTCGTACAGATTTAGACAAGGCAGAAGAGATGAGCTACAAAACAGTAAAAGCAGAACCCAATAATGCAACCTTTCTTGATACCTATGCATGGATTCTTTTTGAGAAAGGTAATTATGCTGAAGCTCGTATCTACATAGATAATGCCATGAAGAATGGCGGTGAAGAGAGTGATGTAGTGGTTGAACATTGTGGCGATATATATTACATGACTGGCGATATACCTGGAGCCCTTAAATATTGGAGACAGGCCTTAGATATGGGCAGTGAGTCTAAAGTTTTAAAACAAAAGATTAGTAAAAAGAAATACATGACAGAATGAAAAAGATAACTTATCTACTATTAATTATTTTAGTGATGGCTAGTTGTAAGAGCACTAAAAACGCATCTTCTAGACTATCAACAGCAACCGAAACCACAAAATATCTATCATCAAAAGTTCAATTCAGTATTCCTAATAGCTCGATGAGCATTAATGGAAATATGAAAATGATAAGCGGTCAACGCATTCAACTTTCATTGTTGATGCCTATTTTGCGTACAGAAGTAGTTCGTATTGAAAGCACTCCTACAGATATATTGGTAATAGACCGAATGAATAAGCAATATGTGCGAACAACCTATAAAGAGTTGTCTAACGTGTTGCCCAAAGGTATGAGTTATGAGAAACTAGAGAAAACTTTTTATGACGCTTCTCAACCTGGAGGAAAAAAAGAGTTAACAACAGCTGATTTTGGTTTGTCTTTCTTACCAGGAGCCAAAATGGTATTGTCAGATTTATCAGAAAAAGAATTTGAAATGCCTGCTGCCACTATTCCCGATAAATACAAACAAGTTACTGTAGAACAGTTAGTACAATCTATATTAGGCCGATGAAACGTATCATTGTATTATCAATATGTCTATTTGCTTTCTCGATTGGTTTGTTTGCGCAACAAAATAAGCTAATCAAAGAGTTAGAAAGCAAGCACGGTGCTCTGCAAAAGATGATTGCAGAGACAGAAACCTTATTGAAAAATACAAAGAAAACAGTCAGCAGTCAGCTTAATAGTCTTAGCACGCTAACCAGCCAAATCACTCAACGCAAGAAGTATATTAATACGATCAATGAAGATGTGATAAAGCTGAATAGAGAAATCAATACGCTCGACAGACAGTTGGCGCAGCTAAAAAAAGAGCTTCAAGATAAGAAGAAGAAGTACGAAGCATCCGTTCAGTATCTTTATCGCAATCGTTCTATACAGGAGCGACTACTATTTATTTTATCTGCCGATAATCTGAGCCAAACATATCGACGTATGCGATATGCTCGCGAATATGCTACTTATCAACGTATGCAAGGCGAGGAGATTCTGAAAAAGCAGGAACAAGTAACAGTAAAGCAAGAGGAGCTGAAGAAAACTCGAGCAGCCAAGCAATCTTTATTGAAAGATCGTGAAGCAGAGCGTGCTAAACTCGAAAAGGAAGAGAAAGAACAAAAAACTATTGTTGCCAACTTGCAAAAGAGACAAAAAGATTTGCAAGCAGAGGTTAACAAGAAGAGACGTGAAGCCAATCAATTGAATGCTCGTATCGATAAATTGATAGCCGAAGAGATTGAGAAAGCACGTAAACTTGCTGAGGCAGAAGCGAAAAAGAACGCTGCTAATGCAAAGAAATCAAATGCACCGGCTTCAAAAACGCCTACTACTACCAAGAAGGCTGCACCGATAGATGCCTTCAATATGAGTAAAGCCGATCGAGAGCTATCGGGTACATTTGTCAATAATAAGGGCAAACTGCCCATGCCGATTACCGGTTCGTATATGATTACCAGTAGATATGGCCAATACAATGTTCAAGGATTGAAGAATGTAAAGCTCGACAATAAAGGTATTGATATTCAAGCTAAACCAGGAGCTAGTGCACGTGCTATATTTGATGGCAAGGTAGCTGCTGTATTCCAACTCAATGGCTTGTTTAATGTATTGATACGTCATGGAAGTTATATCTCTGTTTACTGTAATCTATCTTCGACTGCGGTAAAATCTGGTGATACAGTAAAAACTCGCCAATCCATCGGTAAAATATTCTCGAATTCGGCTGATAATAACCGTACGGTATTGCATTTTCAGTTGCGTAAAGACAAGGATAAACTTAATCCGGAACCTTGGTTAGAGAAATAACATATATCTTGTAATAATGCAAATGCCCATTAACAACATCTTGTTAATGGGCATTTTATTTTCTAATTATAGATAATCTACAAACAGATGATTTATGATTACTGTGATAACTGTTAACTATTATCGTGCTATATGTATATAAAAAGCGCGATAACTGTTAACAACTATCGCGCAGATTATATTGACTTAATTTCTAGTCTTTATTAGTTTGATTTCTCTTTGTTAGATAGACAATCCATCCAATAAATCTAAATACAACTCGGCTGCATCTTCTATCTCTTTCAACATCACATACTCGTCGGCTGTATGCGAGCGAGATGAGCGTCCCGGACCAATTTTTACCGATGGAAAGGGCATTAATGCTTGATCTGATAGAGTAGGAGATCCAAATGGAGTGCGACCTAATGCGATGGCGCGTTGTACAAAAGGGTGACTCTCGCTGATGTGCGATGAGTTCAAACGGAACGAACGAGCTCTTACATCACTCTTCACGTTCTTTCTGATTTCGTTATATAACTCTTCGTTAGTATAGAGTTCGTTGCTACGCACATCCACAACAAAAGTACATTTGTCGGGTACTACATTATGTTGTGTACCGGCATTGATTACTGTTACGCTCATCTTTACAGGCCCTAGTATAGATGAAGTCTTAGCGAACTTATAATCGCGAAACCAAATGATGTCATCGAGTGCTTTGTAGATGGCGTTTACACCCTCTTCGCGAGCAGCATGCCCTGCCTTGCCTTGAGTTGTTACATCAAGAACCATTAATCCTTTTTCAGCAATAGCCGGTTGCATTTCAGTTGGTTCGCCTACAATGGCAAAAGTAACCGGAGGTAGTTGTTTTAACGCGCTTTCGATGCCATTTGCACCCGATACCTCTTCTTCGCACGAAGCTAAATAGATTAAATTATAATCTTGAGGATTGCGACATAGTTGCAGAAACACCTGTAGTAAAGTACATAAACTGGCTCCTGCGTCATTGCTGCCCAATCCATAGAGTCTTCCATTCTCTTCTTTCGGCGAAAATGGGTCTTTTCGCCATCCATTCACTGGTTTAACAGTATCTATGTGAGAATTTAACAATATGGTTGGTTTCTGTAAATCGAACATCGGACTTAGACACCAAACATTGTTCCCCTCGCGGCATGTAGCCATCCCAGCTGCTTCAATGTACTGCTGCAAGTAATCGGCTGCAGCTGTTTCTTCGCGGCTAATAGATGGAATAGTTATCAGTTCTTTGAGCAAACTGATAGCCTCAGTTGTTATATAAGGTATATCGTATTTCATATGGCAAAAATACGGATAAATAATTAAAACGATGATTGTTTCAAATAAAACTAATATCTTTGTCGCTATATTCACTAACAACCAAAGAATATGAATAACTCTGTTTTATCTGTTTTGGTTCATAACCAGGCAGAGAAGTATGGGGATAAAATCGCTTTGCGCTATCGCAACTACGAAACCTCAACTTGGATTCCTGTTAGTTGGAATCAACTATCGGAAACGACACGTAAAGCAGCGAATGCTTTCGTGAAGATTGGATTGAAAGAAGAAGAAAATCTTGGTATTTTCGCTCAAAATATGCCCGAGTGGTTTTATGTTGACTTCGGTGCTTTTGCCAATCGTGCAGTACCTATCCCTTTTTATGCAACGAGCTCAGGTGCTCAGGCTCAATATATAATAAATGATGCAAATATACGCTTCCTTTTTGTAGGTGAGCAATATCAATATGATACAGCATTTGGTATATTTGGCTTTTGTCACTCGCTACAACAACTAATCATTTTTGACCGTAAGGTGGTTAAAGATCCTCGCGATATGTCATCAATCTATTTTGATGAGTTCCTTGCGATGGGTGCCGATTTATCAGAAGATGCAGTTGTTGCAGAACGTTCATCACGTTCGAGCGATGATGACTTGGCTAATATCCTTTATACATCGGGTACTACAGGCGAACCTAAAGGTGTGATGCTGCATCACTCTAACTACAGAGAAATAATGCGTATTCACAAAATACGCTTAACGAGCATGAGTGATAAGGATGTTTCGATGAACTTCTTGCCGCTGACTCATGTGTTCGAAAAGGCTTGGTGTTACTTCTGCCTATATATGGGAACTGAAATCTGTATCAACCAGAAACCAATGGATATACAAATGACCATTAAGGAGATTCGCCCTACATTGATGTGTAGTGTACCTCGATTCTGGGAGAAAGTATATGCGGGTGTTAAAGATAGAATTGACGAAACAAAAGGTATAAAGAAAGCCATGATGCTTGATGCATTGCGCGTAGGCAAAATTCATAACTTGGACTATCTACGTGTAGGCAAAACTCCTCCTGCTAGTATTCGTTTAAAATATAAGTTTTATGAAAAGACAGTATATGCTTTGTTGAAGAAGACTATCGGTATCGAGAATGGTAACTTCTTCCCAACGGCAGGTGCTGCAGTGCCCGATGATATCTGTGTATTTGTTCATTCGGTAGGCATCAATATGATGGTTGGTTACGGTTTGACTGAATCGACTGCTACCGTTGCTTGTTTCCCATATACCGGCTTTGAGATTGGCTCAGTTGGTGAAGTGATGCCCGATATTCAGGTGAAGATTGGTGATCAAAACGAAATCTTATTAAAAGGTAAAACGATTACTAAAGGATACTATAACAAACCTATTGAAACGGCTGCTGTCTTTACTGAAGATGGATGGTTTAAAACGGGTGATGCCGGCTATTTAAAAGGTAATACGCTTTATCTAACCGAACGTATCAAAGACTTATTTAAGACTTCGAACGGTAAATATATCTCGCCTCAGTCGCTAGAAACGAAATTGGCAATTGACCGTTATATCGACCAGATAGCTATTATTGCCGATGAACGCAAGTTTGTTTCTGCATTGATTGTTCCGGTTTATGGACACGTTATTACTTATGCTAAAGAGCATGGCATTGAGTATAAGGATATGGACGACTTGCTTAAAAATCCAAAGGTGATTGAGCTGTTTAAAAGTCGTATTGGGACTTTGCAACAACAATTTGCCAATTACGAGCAAATCAAACGTTTCACTTTGCTATCTGAACCATTCAGTATGGAACGTGGCGAACTGACTAACACTTTGAAGATTAAGCGTGCAGCTGTTGCCAAGAATTATAAGGAGGCAATTGATAAAATGTACGAAGAGTAACGATAAAAGCATAAACGTGCGTTAAAAAAAGGGATGATTCCATATGGCATCATCCCTTTTTCTTTGAATATGAGCATATTTGCTTTATCTTTGCACCCTAAAATAAAAAAGATGATAACATTAGAGCAACTTAAAGACATAAAAGAGCGTACGGAAGCTTTGCACCGTTATCTTGATATAGATGCGAAAGTGATTCAAGTAGAAGAAGAACAACTTCGCACACAAGCTCCTGGCTTTTGGGATGACCAAAAGACTGCGGAAGCGCAAATGAAGAAAGTGAAAGGTCTGCAAAAATGGATTGAAGGATACAGCCACCTCAAAACATTGACTGATGAAGTAGAGCTTGCCTTTGACTTTTGCAAAGATGAACTTGTTACTGAAGCTGAAGTGGATGAGGCTTATGCAAAGGCTTTTGAAACACTCGAAGATTTGGAGTTAAAGAATATGCTTCGTGGTGAAGCCGACCAAATGAGTTGTATCTTAAAGATTAACTCGGGTGCCGGTGGTACGGAGAGTCAAGACTGGGCTTCGATGTTGATGCGTATGTATCTTCGTTATGCCGAGACTAACGGATATAAGTCAACTATCTCTATCTTACAAGAGGGTGATGAGGCTGGTATCAAGACTTGTACTATTCAAATTGAGGGTGACTATGCATATGGCTACTTGAAAGGCGAGAATGGTGTTCATCGTTTGGTGCGTGTATCTCCATACAATGCTCAAGGTAAGCGTATGACTTCTTTTGCTTCTGTATTTGTTACTCCTTTGGTTGACGATACAATTGAGGTAAATATTCTACCTGCTTGCATCTCTTGGGATACATTCCGTTCGGGTGGTGCCGGTGGTCAGAACGTAAATAAGGTAGAGTCGGGTGTGCGTCTACGCTACCAATACAAAGATCCTTATACAGGTGAAGAAGAGGAAATCTTGATTGAGAATACAGAAACTCGCGACCAACCTAAGAATAAAGAGAATGCAATGCGCCAACTTCGTTCTATTCTTTATGATAAGGAGTTACAACACCGCATGGCCGAACAGGCAAAGGTTGAAGCTGGTAAGAAGAAGATTGAGTGGGGTTCGCAAATACGTAGTTATGTATTCGATGACCGTCGTGTAAAAGATCATCGTACAAACTATCAGACATCTGATGTAAATGGTGTTATGGATGGTAAGATAGAATCATTTGTTAAAGCCTATCTGATGGAATTTGCTGATGAGAGCGAAGGATAATAGATAAACTAGATATAAAAAGAAAGAGAGGATAAGCTTATTGCTTATCCTCTCTTTTTGCAAAGAATAACCATAAAGTCTCTCGACTTTACAATAGAAACAAAAATTACCTTACTTCTTTAATATACTTAACGGAACCATCAGTCATTGTTTGTTTCACGATATTGATACCTTTCACTGGTTCTTTTACTTCGATACCAGATACTGTATAATATTTTGATGGAACAGATTCGTCAACTGTTACGTTGTTTTGGATACCTGTACCGCCTGTAGTGTCAAAGCTTACATTGCGTAAACCTAATGCTTTATTGTCAGCAATACCCGATACTACGATGCGTGCTTTTACGCCATAAGTTTCAGCTGGTAAAACACTCAATGGGATGTTTAGTTTAGAACAACCTTGACCTGTTGAAGAGAAATCTTTAGATTCGTCTTCGCGTGAAGGTTGATAACCTGGAATTATTTCACCTCCTGCTTCGCCTTCATAATATTTACCTACACCACCTGCAATTGTTGACCAGTTATCTTCATTAATTAACCAACCTGTATCCAAACCGTCATCACCGTTTTCAAATGTTGATGCGATAATGCGTACATTAATACGAACTGCATCTGTACCAAGACGAACTGCATCTAGTGTTAATGAACCAAGATTTAGATAATCAAAATCATTGTCTATAACTAAACCAAATTCAACGTATTGTCCTGCAGCATATGCTTCGTTAATATCTTTGATGGTCGCATCTTGTGTGCAGCTAGGTACCCATTTAATGATTGCTTCACCATCACCTGCATAGTTTGTAGATGTTCCACTTGCGTCTTTCCATGCTTTTTGGCATGTTGCCGGAGCTACAATGCCAGCACCATAAGTAATATCACTCATTGCAATATTGCTTTCTGTAGTTGTACCTTTTAAGTTAGCTGTACCAGTGATATTTTTACCGTCTTCTGAGCATGTTGTGATACATGACCATGTAGATTGTGCAGAAACTGCAACGCTGCATAATAGAGCAGCAACTAAGAGTAGATTTTTTTTCATAATAATTAAATTTATATTAAACGTTTAATTAATAGTTGCTGAGCTGGTTAATGCTCAGCAACTGTTTTTTATTCTATTTATTAAGAAGCGTAACCAGGGTTTTGGTCAGCATCGGTAATTGCATCATTCAAGTTGATTTCACCTTGTGGGAATGGTCTGAACCAACGGTAATTACCATCTGGGCCCATCATCATATCTGCTGATGTAACACCTTCGTTCCAAAGTACATTGTAATTGATCAATCTTTTTGTACGGCGCAAGTCCATCCAGCGATAATACTCACCACACAATTCACGAGCGCGCTCGTCAAGAATTACATCGATAGGGTTTAATCCAGTTTCGTAAGGCACATTGTCAATACCCGAACCACTATTGTATGATTTAGCTGTTCCATCCGAGTAGTAGCGTTTGTATGAAGCATATGAACTTAATGTAGCTGCATTAGCACGTGTACGTACTACATTTAGACGAGCCAATGAAGTAGATTCATCACCTGCCATTTGATAGGCTTCGGCAGCAACCAAGTAAGTCTCAGTAAGGTGAGCCAATACAATATTGTGGAATGATACGGGGTTTGTCAAGTTACGTTCTGCAACATAGTCATCAAACTTACGTACTACGAATGATTGAGCATTCGAGATGCGTGATGTTTGATAAGATTGTGTTCCTTGTGTGTATACCCATTTTTGTTGGCGGTTATTCCAAACTGCATTGATGAACACACATGGATCAGAACTTGAGAATACCTTTGTTCCAGTACGGCCTGTTGTGGAAGCATTATAAGATGTTAGTGTACTTAAATCTTCGTACCATGCAGGATAATATCCATAAACTTCTGTGTCGTCTGTGATAGTTGCAGTATAGTAGTTCATGTAAGTCTCATATTGAGTTACCATGAATGTACCTGCATAACGATCATCACCTGGTTCAAATAAGTAAACTACTTTGCTACCTACAGGATATTGAGATGATGTATACTTGCAATTGTCATTGTAGTAGTTACCAAATTGTGCTTGTTGGCGGTTACCTGTTGTGATGTCATTTTGACCAGGTAAAGCGCGAGTGTATTGGATAGCAAATAAGATGTCGCTATTGTTGTCATTTTGAAGATTCCACATATCGCTGAATGACATTGATGGTGTAGCACCATTAATAGCTTTATCAGCATACGCAGCCGCATTTTGGAAGTTTGTACGGTCTGAAACTTGAACGTTGCTTCCATCTGCACTTGCTGTAGTTCCATAATCCCATCCCCATGCTAAATATACTTTTGCCATAAGGTTATAAACAGCACGCATGCTTGCTCTACCTGTTTGTAACGACATCGGTAATATATTGTTAGTTTCTACTTCTTTTAGCATATCAATAATATATTGATATACTTGATCTTGTGGAACACGTGGGAAAGATGTAGCAACAGATTGAATGTATGTATCTGAAATAGGTACTGCACCAAATTGTTGTGTCAACAAATAGTAATAAAGAGCTTTCAAATATTTAGCTTCATCCATACGCATTGCTACGCTTGAGCCTGCTGCTCCCTTTTCACCATAATACAATACTGTATTACATTGTTGTATGCCATCATAACAATCCTTGTAGAAACTCATTACATTGTTATTGCTTGGAGTAAGGTCTTTGTATGTAGATAATGTTACATCTGAGTATCCGCTACGACCTGCTTGATACATGTCTGTACCACTGCAGAATAAGAATGGATCTCCTCCGTAAATTGCACGAAGCTTATAATATGGAGTAGTAGATAAATTCTCAAAACCTTCTTCAGTCATAAAGAATACATCAGATTGTAGGTTTGATTTATCTTCCGCGTCAAGGAAATCGCTGCAACCACTTAATAGGATTACCGCACCGCTCAATAGAGCTATAATAGGTTTGAATATCTTTTTCATGTTAGAAATTACTTTAAGAATAAATTAGAACTTAATACTTGCACCAAACTGATAAGTTACTGAGCTTGGACCGCCATTAGCTAGTGATGAACCTGCCCATTCTGGATCGAATCCAACAGCTTTAGTAATTACGAATGGGTTAGTTACGTTTAAGTATAATCTTAATGAACGAATCTTAGCTTTGTTAATCATTTGGCTTGGGAATGTATAACTCAACATGATGTTTTTAACTTTCCAATAAGAGGCATCTTGAATTTGGTATGGAGTACCAGAACTGTTGGCTGTACTCATCTTATCCATTGATGAAGTTCCCGATTTAGCATTAGCACCTGCCCAGATTGTACCTGCACCTGCATTAGATGCATTTACGTTAGTTGGGAAAGGGTATTTACCATAATGAGTGCTTTCTTGGTATCTCTCATTGTAACGATTACCATTTTCATCAACATCAAATCCCAGAAGTGTTCCTTCAGGAATATAGAAGTCCATGTTTACGTGTTGCATACCACGGTCACCATAAGCTGTATACTGATTCAAGAATGGTGAGTATACTTTATAGTTTTGTTTAGTATAGATGTTTACTGATAGCTCCCAACCTTTATAGCTTAAGTTAGAACCGATGCTTCCAGTCCAAGAAGGATTGCTTTTACCTAAGATACGTTTATCGTTTTGGTCAAGAACACCGTCACCATTTAAATCTTTAATGATTGGCATACCTTCACCCCAACCGTAGCAATTGTAGTAGTAATCATAGCTTTTTACTTGTTCACCAGGAGTGAATCCTTTGTTTTTAGCTATATCTGTGTTAGGTACAGTCATCATTTTATCGCTTACAATACCATCCCATTCATAGTTGAATATTGCATTGATTGATTCGCCAACAAACCAGCTGTTTTCGATATCGCTTACTTTACCGCCATTTACTTCTAGAATTTCATTCTTGTTGTGTGCGAAAGTGAAGTTAGTAGTCCAGTTCCAATCACGTGTTTGAACGTTTACTGTTTGTAAGTTTACTTCAACACCCGAATTTTTAACTTTACCGATGTTGTCGATAACTGTTAAACCACCTGCTTCGTAAGGTAATTGACGTGCCATCAATAGATCTTTTGATATCTTCTTGTAGGTATCGATACCCCCGCTAATTCTATTATTAAGGAAACCGAAGTCAACACCAAAGTTCCATTCGCTTGTTTTTTCCCAGCTAAGGTTTTTGTTTACGATACCACTTGGGTAGTATACTGCATTACCTGAACCATCAGCGAAACCGTAGAATAATGAACCACCCATAACTACTACACTAGTAGGATAGTTTTTACCTTCTGTATGGTTGTTACCTGTGTTACCATAACTTGCACGTAGTTTCAAGTTAGATAACCAGTTGCTAGCGCCTGCCATGAAGTTTTCTTCAGATATACGCCATGCGATAGCTGCTGAAGGGAAAGAACCCCAACGATTACCGTCAGCAAAGCGAGATGATCCATCCCAACGTACTGTTGCAGTTGCCATATATTTGCCAGCATAGCTATAGTTTAAACGTGCTGCGTATGAAAGCATGCTCCATTCAGTATAAGCTGAATTAGATGTATAGTTTTCGCGGTTTGAAGCCAATCCTAAGTTATACCATTTAGAAGCCTCAGGTACACCAAAACCTATTTGAGTGTAAGACTCTTGGTTGAACTTGCTTGAAGAGATAAGACCCATTGCATTAATCGAGTTTTGGCCAAAGTTGATGTTATAGTTAACCATATTATCCCATGTCCAACTAAAGTCAGTTCTGTTTACAACAGATGCGCGGCTTTCTGCATTACTACGAGCAGCAGTAGCAGAACCTTCAAACTCACCTGCGCGTTGGTTGTAGTAGCTTGGCGAGAAAGTAGATTTAACGCTCAATCCTTTATATGGTCTGATTTCCACATATAGATTTGCTAATGCTTGCCATGAGCGAGTATTATAGTCAGAGTTCTCAAAGTCGAGAAGTGGATTCCAAGTACTTGTAAATTGGGCACTACCTGTACCAAGATATGTAGCTGTACCAGGTTGTTGAATTAGCTTGCCTTCATCATCGTAAGCGCGACAAAGGTTATTCAAACGGAAAGCTTCTCTAATCGCAACATTATCAACAGTCGATAAAGTAGAGTGTGCAGCATTGAAACTGATACCTGTAGATATGTAATTGTTGATTTTAGCATCAACAGTACCTTTGAAGTTGTAACGTTTCATATCATCATTACGGAAGATACCCTCTTCGTTTTGATAACCTGCACCAAAGTGGTAATTAAGGGCACTGTTGTTTGTGCTGCTGCTTGAGCCACCACTTGCACTAATATAATAGTTTTGTTGGCTTGCTGTACGAAGAACTTGGTCACGCCAGTTAGTTTCTTGTCCGTTAGCGATAATATCTTTAATATAAGATGTACCTGTATATGAGCCGTTGGCGGTCAAGTATGCAGTAGTATAGTTACCGTCTGACATACCCCATTGGTTTTTTGCTTCATATAGAGTAGGGTTTATTGCTCCGTTTTCGCCTATTGCATTCATGTATCTGAAGTGACGGAATTGAGCGAAGTCAGTACCATCCATAAAGTCTGGCATACGTGCAACTTTCTTAATACCATAATAACCATCGAAACTGATAACAGGTGAAGTAGATTTACCACCTTGTTCTTTAGCCGATTTTGTAGATACGATAACTACACCATTTGTAGCACGCGAACCATAAATAGCAGTAGAAGATGCATCTTTCAAAACATCAATTCTTTCAATATCTTGTGGATTTAAGAAATCGATATTGTCTGTGATGATACCATCAACTACATAAAGAGGAGTTGTGTTAGAACCTAAAGTAGATTTACCACGAATTTCAATATCAAATCCACCACCTGCGCGGCTAGAACTTTGAGTGATTGAAACACCAGGCATAGCACCTTGCAAAGCTTCGAGTGCAGAAGTAGTACCTTTGCTAGTAATGTCTTCTGTTTTTACAGAAGCAACAGATCCTGTTAAATCGGTTTTCTTCATTTGTCCATAACCAACAACTACCACCTCATCTAAGGTTTTAGTATCGTCGCTCATAACAATTCTGAAACTTGTTTTATCCCCAACTTTAACTTCTTCTGTTGTATATCCTATATAAGAACATACTAGAATGTCTGATGGGTTTACATTGTGAAGAGTAAATCTACCGTCGAGATCGGTAATGGTACCATTAGTAGTTCCTTTTATTAATACATTTGCACCAATAAGTGGATCGTCGATATTATCAACGATTGTACCAGTAATTGTTTTTTGTGCATAAGCGAAAAGACAAAGCATACTTAACAATATAGATGTAGCTGCCTTTCGAATGACTTGATTACATTTCATATTCGAGTTAATTATAGTAATTAAAAAAATAAGGTAAAACGTTTATTTTGGTTAATGCAAAACTACTGTTAACATGCTTTATTGATGTGTATAATTTGTTTTGAAGAGTGGAAAAATTAGTTTATGTCTTCATATGCACTCTTATTGTGTTATAAATCAAACATGAAACCATATTTAATAAACATACTAAAAATAGTAAATGTTAATCACATATTAAAGTATATTATCATATAATTTTCGAATCTCTTTCTATTGTAGTTGTATTACTATCACTTTAGTTTTCATAAAAAATGTTTTGTTAACTTTTGTATTTATCTGATTTTTATCTTTACTTTGTTAATGTTCAATCAAAAACTAATGCATATGGGAAAGAGTAAAAAAGCTGCACAAAACAGAAAAGCCGAACAGAGAGCCGATATGGTTGTTAAAGCTGTTTTTATATCTCTGGTAGTTTTGGGCATTGCCCTTCTAATCGGATTCTCTTTTTACTAAAACTTTAATAGCAGGAATATAAATACGCTCATATTTATATTCCTGTTATAATTTTAAGGGGTAGATGTAACTTGAATGTAATATAAATGACATACACGTGTATGTTGCTAAATCTAATTTTGCGGTCGTAATAAGTTACTATCACAAAATGAATAAACTATTGGCACTACTAGTGCTTATACTATTGAATACACCTATTTATGCTCAAGTTTGCGAGACTGTAGTAGATGGCAAGAAGATTGAGAAAGCGAAGATGGACTTGGTAGACTATATTCCGGCCATACATGGAACAGTTTGTGCGAAATATGAATATCAAACCACTACTAGAGAGAGCCGATTTCAAGTTAGGAATGCTCGTTTCAGTATAACGGGCAATGTACTGCCTATAGTAGCTTATAAACTTGAAGTCGATTTATCTGACCGAGGTTCTGTTAGAATGTTAGATGCCTATACACGTATCTTTCCATTTAAAGACTTTAACTTCACGATAGGGCAGATGCGTGTACCTTTCACAATCGATGCTCATCGATCTCCTCATTTGCGTTACTTCGTTAATCGTTCTTTTATAGCTAAGCAAGTTGGTGATGTGCGCGATGTTGGAGCAACAATAGCTTATACTCGCAAAGACTATGCAATTCCATTTATTCTTGAAGCAGGTTTGTTTAATGGCAATGGCTTGACAGAACAAAAAGAATGGAATAAAACACTAAATTACTCGGTGAAAGCGCAGTTTTTGTTCGCGAAGGGGTGGAATCTAACTCTAAGTAACCAGTTCATTCATCCCGAGGATATACGTATTCAGATGTATGATGTTGGCTTGTATTATGAGAATGAAAGAGTGCACATCGAAGGTGAATATCTATATAAGACATATAATAAAAACGCATTTCATCCTGTACACTCTATCGACATATTTGGATGTTATTATATTCCTCTGAAAAGAATATTTAAACAGATGAGTATATCAGCTCGATATGATATGATGACCGATCACAGCAACGGGAAAGGACTTGACGAGGATACGAAGCGTTTACCTATTAGCAACTATGCCCGGCATAGAGCTACGGGTGGTGTAACCTTTAGCTTCTCAAAGAAGTTTGTAGCAGATATCCGTTTGAACTACGAAAAATACTTTTATCGTAAGAATAGCATCCCAGATCCTTCTGAACTTGATAAGATTTCGATAGAGTTTATGACTCGTTTCTAGTTGTTGAGTAGTATATAACCATTTAAATAGGTTGCAAATAAAATCCACAACAAATAAGGAATAAATAGGTAACAGCTAAATTTGAATGGCTTCGCACATTCTACGATATAGATTATTACAAGTAAGTCTAACAATAAGATATCTATAAAGCCCATCAACGGATTTTGTGCGTAAAAGAAAAAAATACTCCACAATAAATTGAGCACAAATTGAGCTATAAAGATTTTGATGCATATAAAACGTTTAGGCGAATTAGACGTCATTATTAGTCCCACTGATATACCCATCATTATATATAAGATTGTCCATGCGATAGGGAAGGCGATATTTGGTGGTGTTAGTGGCGCTTTGTCTAGGTAAGGATACCACGTTAGAAGTGATTCTACCTGAAATAAACTGCTACTGTATCCCATTATCAAACAGGCCAACGTTACGGCTATAATTATAAGCTTATTTCTCATTCTATTTTCCCAAAACATTTAATTTATATATATTATAACTAATAAGTGCTCAATCTTGTTTAATGATTTGTGCCTTATGATTGAATTATATTTTGTTGTTTTTGATATCTTTGTAACTATGGCAAAAGAAATAGAACGAAAGTTTTTGGTTATAGGAGAGTTTAAGTCGTTGGCATTCTCTCATAGCCGCATTACGCAGGGATATATAAGTAGTGTACCCAGTCGTACTGTGCGTATCCGTATAAGAGACGATAAAGGGTTTATTACCATCAAAGGCATCTCTTCATCGGGTGGGTTGACAAGGTTTGAATGGGAAAAAGAGATTCCTCTTTCTGAAGCCAATGAGTTGATACAACTATGCGAACCGGGTGTTATTGATAAGACTCGCTATCTGGTACATTCAGGCAATCATACAATCGAAGTTGATGAGTTTTATGGAGATAACGAAGGATTGATTATGGCAGAGGTTGAACTCGCTTCTGAAGATGAACAATTTGAAAAGCCCGATTTCTTGGGACAAGAAGTTACCGGAGACATCCGTTACTATAACTCTCAATTGCAAAAACACCCATTTACTGCTTGGTGATTTTAAAACATTTCTTCACAGATTTGTTTATTATTATATAATGAACACTACATGGAAGAAATATTTGACTATTTGCCACAAGAACTAGTGACTTTTGTATTGGTTACTGTATTCTCGTTACTGATTGGTTTGTCGCAAAGACGCATCAGTTTAAAACGCGAGGGTGAAACTACTTTGTTTGGTACCGACCGTACTTTTACCTTCATAGGTATTTTAGGATATCTGCTCTATATACTCGATCCAACCAATATGCGTTTGTTTATGGGTGGCGGACTGATTTTAGGTCTTCTGCTGGGGCTTAACTATTATATCAAGCAAACCCAATATCATGTGTTTGGCATCACTACCATCATCATCGCTCTTATCACCTATTGTCTTGCACCCATCGTTTGCACACAGCCCTCTTGGTTTTATATAACAATCGTTGTGGTAGTTCTTACTTTGACCGAACTGAAGCATACCTTCACCGAATTGGTGCAACGCATGAAGAGTGATGATATGATAACACTCGCCAAGTTTTTAGCTATTAGCGGCATCATTCTCCCCATTCTTCCTCATAACAATATTATTCCAGGCATCAACTTAACACCTTACTCAATATGGCTTGCTACAGTTGTAGTTTCGGGCGTTTCGTATCTGTCATACTTACTTAAGAGATATGTGTTTCGTGAATCGGGAGTGTTGGTTTCGGGTATCATTGGTGGCATGTATAGTAGTACTGCTACCATATCTGTATTGGCACGTAAGAGTAGAACTGCCGGGCAAGGACATGCAACCGAGTATGTGGCGGCTATGCTTTTGGCTATTTCTATGATGTTTCTTCGGTTTATGATACTAATACTAATTTTCAGTCATTTAGTTTTTCTGCAGATCTATCCTTATCTTCTAATAATGGCTTTAGTTTCGGGAGCAATAGCTTGGTTCATATATATTAAAGGAAAGAAAAGAGGTGATATTACCATTGTTAATGAAGAGGAGGATAGCAGCAACCCATTGGAATTTAAGGTTGCCTTGATATTTGCTATTCTATTCGTCGTATTTACCCTCATCACTCACTTTGTGGTTCTTTATCTAGGTGTTGGCGGATTAAAGGTGCTCTCTTTCGTAGCGGGCTTCAGTGATATCACTCCATTTATTCTTAATCTGCTTCAAAACCCTGGAAGCATCACAATAGGGGTTATTACAGCTTGCTGTATGCAAGCCATTATCAGTAATGTTGCCGTAAATCTATTTTATGCTTTATTCTTCTCGGGCCGTAAAAGTGAACTTCGCCCTTACTTAATAGGTGGTTTTGGTTCAGTTATGGTAGTCTTTGCCGTGCTTCTCACAGTGTTCTATTTAGTCTGATTTGGTTTCACCGTATTGAAACCATTGTTTCACCCCACAGAAACTTCGGTTTCACCGCATTGGAACAAAAGTTTCAGTTCATTGAAACTCCTTGGAATTGATATAAAAAGAAACGCATCCCTTCAAGACGAAGAGATGCGTTTGCATATACTATAGTAGAATAGTTATATTCAGCTATTATTTTGTTGATGTAGCTTCGAAACCTTGAACATCATTAATACCATTCATCAATAATTGATACTTAATGAATCCTCCTGATTTAGAAGAATACTTCGTATAAATGGCTGTTAAATCTCCTGATGCTCCTGTTGTAGGTAGAGGTGTATCAGCAAAGTTTGCATAACCACTTACACGTACTATATAGTTGCCTGCTCCTGATGTAGAAGTTCCAAATCCGAACCATGATGAACCATAGTAACGGTCGTTACCATAGTTGTAAGCATAAGTAGGAATAAGGTTTTCTTGATCATAATACTTGTTGGTATATACACCTTGTGTTTGACCATTAGGGTATGTTACTTCCAAATATTGTGGATAGGTATCACCATCGTAAGTACCTGTTTTGTAGTTAATGCCTTCGAAACGTATCAAGCATCCCAAATAGTTATCGTTCAATTTGGTTGCATAGTTTGATGCGTTAACGGTAATTGTATCAGAAGCAGTCAATTGACCAAGCTGACCAATGAAGATGTGCTTCTCCAATTCAGGTGCAGTATCGATGTTGGTGTTTGCATAACCATTTGCAATATCAGCATCAGAAGGCATAGCTCCTACGCTTAACATATAACGGTAGTTACCAATCGCCAATCCTTTAGTCTTTACAAAGATAGTTTGGCCTACATGGTAATACACATAGTTGCTCACCATTAGTTTTAACTCGATAGCTGCAGTACCATCATAGATATATACAGCCTTGTATACATTGCCTTGTTGGTCGCTCGAAATCACTTTACCAGAGATAACATAATCTTCTGTTACTTCGTAAGTCTTTGCTAAACTCGAAGCACCAGTACCATACTGATCAGTGAAGAGTTGTTTGAACTCTTTGATTGTTACTATTTGACTTCCGGCAAAATCTTCTGCAGTCCAGTATTTAGTTGGTGCTGGCTCGTCGAAATCATTGTAACAAGCAGTAAAACCAAGTACCACCGCAACGATCATGCCTATTTTAAATATCTTATTCATATCTTTTCTCATTATATAAACATTAATTCATTAGAAACGGAAGTATAGGTTTACAAAGTAAGTTGTTCCGAACATATAGAAGTATTTAGAGTCAAATGGTTGATACGTTGTATAGTTTCCATCTCTGTTTTTAAGTAAACGTACTTGTTCATATCCACCGGTTTTGATGTTTTGGTTGTTAAGTATGTTCTTCACATCTGCACTGATACCAATTGTATATTTACGTTGGATAGACCAGTTTTTACCTACACTTGCATTCCATACCCATGCACCACCAAAGTTTTCTTGATCACGGATAACACTTGCTTCTTCGTCTGTCATATGTAGCGACAATACTTCGTCAGTACGGTAAACAGGACTCATTGAGATATACATGTTATTGTAGTAGTTCACGTCAATCGAAGCAAATATGTTGTTAGGACCACGATATGATAATCCTAAGTTAACAGCTGTTTGAGGTGTACTCTCAATACGGAAGTTTTTCCAATATACCTTACCTTGGTTTTGTACTACACCACTATTGTCTTGTATCTGTACATAATCAGGGTTCGAGTTGTATGTGTATTGTCCCCAGCTAGCAGCACCATTGAAAGAGATACCTGCAAACAAAGGTACAGTAGCAGCAAACTCTAAACCGAAGTAACGTTTATCGATTCCACTCATTGCGAAGTTAGAGAAAGTAGCTTCTACATCATCGTAGTATGATAATACTTTTGTTTGATCTTTGATTTCAGTGAAATAACCAGAAAGTTTGAAACGAGCATCACCTAAACGAAGGTTATAAGAAGCATCTACTGATAAAATTCTTTCTGCTGAAACACCTGGAGTTTCTGAGTTACGTGTACGAGGTGAGATAAATGCTGCTTGGAATTGTGGAGCCGCTTGAATGTAAGCAATGCTTGCTTCAATAGACTGAGATGCATCAATTCTGTAATCGAAGTTACCTTTTAAAGTATATTCAAAGTAGTGTTGTTTCTTTGAATCGCCTTTAGAGTTATCAATGAACAAACCTTTTTGCCATAAACCATGACGCCAGATTGTAGCATTACCCAATTCAACACCAAGACCAATGTTTACACCAGCTAGGTTGAAACCATATTGTCCCCAAGCATTGTAACGAAGAATGTTACCATAATAGTTATAGCTTATTTTATCGCCTACAGTTGCTGCTTGTGCATGACCGTATTTGTTGTAATAAGCCATGTTGTTTTGATAAGCAATAGGGTTATCACTTAAATCGCGTTCTGCAAACTTATCAATATCAATCCAGTAATCTCCGCCCAATAAATCTTTTACATCAGTATAATAGTTTGTACGGTTGCGACGTAGATTAACACCACCATTGATTCTAGAGTTATCTTTGAATAGGTGAGTAAAGCTGGTTACAAGGTTCCAATCTAATTGATCGGCATGACGCTCTTCAATGATGTTGATTGATCTGTTGCCAGTTCCATAAGTCGATATTGGAGTAGTTGTACGGTTGATATAATAAAGATTGTCCCAGTTGATGTGACGAATATTATCTGAGTTTGACATCCATGCCTCTTGTAACCATGCACCTTTGCTTGTACCTTCGTAGTAGCTAGGAAGGTAACGGTAATAATCAGGACGTGGATCTGGTCCGGCATACCATGTTAATGCAGAGTAACCATTCTTACCAAAACGCAAAGAAGTAGCTACATTCAATTGGCTACGTTCGCTGATATCAAAGATATAGTTAAGCATTGCAATTGGTTCGTGATAGTTACGTACACGTGCGTTGCGGCGTTTGCCGTCTTGCCATCCCCAGTTAGGGTTGTAGTAGTTGTTTCCTACCAAATCGTACACCTCTTGAGTCGATGCTTGTGATACACCTCTTTGAGTAGGTGCAGCAAGAATCATAGCGCTTAAACGGTGTCTTTCGTTGAATAACTTTTCTGCAGCTGCATAGTATCCGAATGCATCGTAGTATACACCATTTGTATATGAGTTGCCACCTTGACGAGTTGATACAGAAACTGCATAAGACCATCCATTGTCTAACAATCCAGAAGCATAAGTCAACATACCACGAAAGCGGTAAGTTGCGTTACCGTTGGCAACACTTGCTCTAAATCCTTTTCTTAATTGAGAAGGGCGAGTAAGAATATTGGTTGTACCACCAATACCACCTACACCAACATCTGCCATTTGTATACCAGAGGTAGTTAACTGGTTGCGGGTAGCTTCATTCAATCCACTCCACAATGACCATGGACTATATCCTGTCATCGCATCGTTCAACTGAATACCATTCATATATACGCTCGAATATTGAGAGTCGTATCCACGAAGGTTGAAGCGCATTTCACTAAATTTGAAAGAGGCGATATTGTTGAATAAATCTTTAGAGGCCGATAGTGAACTAGGCAATGCTTGCGCATCTTCTAATGTCTCCATATCGTATTCTGCAAAAATTGCATCATCTAATGTTTGAATTGATACGTCAGGCACCATAATAACTTGGTTTAAGTCTCTTACGATCTGATCAATTCTTACTGCCAATGTTAATGGTTCGTATTCTGATACTTCAAAATGTAGATTGTATTCTCCTTTTTCAATAAAATCAAAAAGGAAATCTCCGTTAGCATTGGTAGTTGTTTTGAAATCTCCTGGTGTCAGTGTTACGTTCACACCATCGATTGGCATACGGCCTGTACGCGAAACGACTTTACCCTTTACTCCACCGCCTTGCGCAAAAGCACAAATCGAGAAGAAGGATAGCACCATTAGTAGAACTGTTTTTAATTTCATAAATATTGTACGTTTTATTTTCCTATATTAATATACACCGGGAAGTGGTCGCTATATCCTCCTTGGAAGTTATTGCCCACATAGGTGCGTAGAGGATAACCTTTGTATTGCCCCTCTTTTTGAACCATATAGTGTTGTTTAAAGATGTTGCCATCAAACTTAGAACCATTGCTCTTGATTAACTGTAAGCTGTTTTTGTCGCCATTGACAAGGTTTTCGCTAACTACAATGTTATCAAAGATGTTCCAAACATCACCATAAGCAAGAGTCCCTAGTCCTGCTTTTAACATCGCTCCATAAGGGTTGTACAAGTCACCCGGCTGAAGATCTTTACTTTTTATTTTTGCTCCAAGAGTTTCTAAAACACTCTTATCGGTTGGGTCGTCATTAAAGTCACCCATAATAACAACTTTTGTTTTTGGGCTTGCTGTCATTACAGAATCTGCTATCTCGCGCATTTGCGATGCAACAGCCATTCTTAAATTTTCAGATCTCTCTTTTCCTCCTAAACGTGAAGGCCAGTGAGCTACCATAAAGTAGAATGGTTCGTTGTCAATAGTTCCCCACATAGCTAGAATGTCACGAGTTTTAAAATCGGGACGTCCTGGTATCACAGCTGTAAAGGCTTTATCACCTTTGAACTTGAAAACATCAGGTCTATACAAGAAAGCTACATCAACTCCACGTCTATCTGGCGAATCATAATGTGCAATACGATAATTGCCTGGGTTCAACTTAGGGGTTGATATGATATCTTCTAAAACCGAACGGTTCTCAATTTCAGATAAGCCGATTACTGCTGGGTAGTTCTTATCTAATGATGCAATATCAAAGAATACACGTTCAAGATTACTAATTTTCTTGTTGTACTTTGCTGCAGTCCATTTCTTAGGTCCTTCTGGCGTGAATTCATCATCACGAATTTCAGGATCGTTAATGGTGTCATACAAGTTTTCTACATTATAGAATACAATCTTGTGTGGTTTTTGTGCAAAGCTGAATGAAACCAGCAATAGTACAAAGAGTATTGGTAAAAATACTTTTCTCATAAATAGTAGTATTTTAGTTTATTCCCCAAATAGAAGGGGTGTTTTGTTTTTTAACAGATGCATCTACCATAGGGAAGAAGGTAAAACCTGTCTTCGATTCTATATCTGCTACTGTGGTGCAAATAGAAGCTGGTGGAGCAATATTACCATAATTCTCTTGGTTAACCCAAAATCCAATTGATATCAACTCGTTCGCTGTACAGTTCTGAATCGCTTTTCCGGTATTTCCGCTTTTTGTGCGAAGCAATACTTTGAAATAATTAGATGGTAAAGCTACAGTGTTACCTGCACCGTCGGTTGTTGTATTGTTATTGTCAAAAAATGCTCCAGTTACCACATAAAGTGTATCCGAACAACTGTTTTGACGTACTTTCAACTCTAAATTGGCCCACATGTCTTGGTTTAAACGATTCAACTGCGGAGTCATATTTGTGAAGTAGAAAGTTTGAGCATTCAATTCATAGTTGGCTAAGCGGTCTGCCGAAGGCAACTGATGACCACGGTCATAAGGTGATTTATACGAACGTTCCAAATTTGGTTGATTGGCTATTGGTATAATTGGATCATATGCCCAGGCATCGCTTCGACTTAATGAACCTAAATAACTGCTATGTATCGGATAAGCAACCCAAAGTGCCGCTTTCTTACTTTTATCATAACAAAACGAATAGTTTCTAACTGTCTGATTGCTAAGTAAAGCGTAGTGAGTTACATACTGATAATTCGCATTTGATTTATTCGCTGGCAACTCAGCCCATCTTCCAAAGAAAGGAGTATTCTGTTGATCGAGTGCTAACTGAATCAACGCAAGTTGAATCGGCTCTTGACCATCAAAAGTGATAGTGATATTTGCTTGGCGTTGTACCTTACCACTGTGTGCCGGATAATATACATATAAGATGTTTATTTCATCACCACCTGCAATTTCACCTGTCATTTTAGTTCCTGCTCCTGTATAGTTTCCATAACTAAAAGTAGACCATGATGTTCCTTCAGTTATTTCTGCACTCCATTTTACACCAGGCAATCCTGTGATGATAATGGCAGATGAGCCTTGAGCAGCACCAACTGTCGAAGATACTTTCCAGTATGCATCATTAGTTAGTTGCTCGTCTTTCGAATCATCGCTACTACACGCAGCAATGCCGACAATCAATGCGCTGAGGAATAAAATCCTCATCCATGCATTGTAATATTTCTTTGTTGTTGCCATTTTAATCGATATTAAAAAAGAAAAATTGATTTACCAAGGTTCTAAAACCTTGGTAAATCAATTAGTGATATTATTCGTAAGTTAATTCCCAATTAGTAAATTGAGCATTATGGTTACTTCCGATGTAGATTCTATATTTAGTATCATTTGTAGTAGATGGCAATGAATATGTATATTCTAGATTACCATCAGCTTGTGACCAAGTTGTTAGATCACCACCTGCAACAGCTGTGTTATTTGCATCATAAATACCTACTTGTACAGATGTTGATGCACCACTACGAGTTGTTACTGTTACCTTACTTAAACGTTTTCCGCTGATAGCTGGAAGTTCAATATAAGCACCCGATCTACCATTGATAATGTAAGGTACACCACTTGCTAAAGCTTGGTAATAACCATATGTTGCAGTTCCGGCAAACGTATATTCATAACCACCAAATGTGAAAGCTTGTGCATCTATTAGTTTATTAGCAGATAATTTAGGGAAATCATCTGGATAAACAGTAGCATCAGTTAAGTTTAATGCAATTATTGTTTGATCGCCACTACTAGCCGCTGATACAATCACATCAACAGTGATACTATTACCATTCTCTAATGATACTGTCATGATTTGAGTTACAGCTTCTGCTGTTGTGTTTTCACCTGCTGTAACAGAAATAGTATTTCCATCAACAGTAGCAGAAAGAATACCGCTCAAACCACTAACTGAAAGTGTATTGTTTCCTTGATTTGCACAAGTAATAGTCACACTTTGAGTTCCACCAGTCGATGCGAAATTTAAAATAGATGGACTGAAACCTGTAATAGTAGGAGCAGTTGTATTGAATGCAACTACATCATTCAAGTTACGTGGTACCAATTGAGCTGCTGATTTGTATACAGTAGCGATACCTGTGATGTTTCCTGTTGCTACAGAATAAGTATCATTTGCAAACGAAGCACCTGTAGAACAGAATACAGCAAAGTTAGTACCATTAGCAGAGAAAGTATGAGTTGTAGTACTACCCCAAACACCAGCTTCTGCAGGAGTTGCATTATTGATAGTTACTACCATAGATTGATAGTTGTTCAATTCAGAAGCTTGGATAACGATTGGAGTTGTTGTTACAGATGCTCTGCTGATTACCTCTACATCAACCCAATCTTCTGTAGCTGCACCAGTCAATTCGTATAGACCGTTGTAGATAACTTTGTTAGCTAATCCTTTTTTCAAAGTAACTTTGATCTTATCGCCCATACCTACTTTAATTGTGCGAGGATTAACTTGGCTACCATAGATTGTGATACCATTGTTGCCAGTTGTAGCACCTTCAGTAGAAACAATCAATTGGTTGTTTGCATAGTTCATTGCTACAGTATCGTTCAATACAATTGCTTCGAAATAACGATCGGCTGTTGCATCAACATTTGCAGATGTTGAAGACATGCTTGAAATTAACTCAGGAATTGTGATTGCAGCTGTTTCACCTTCGCCTGGATTTGGAGGAGTAACGCCACCACTCAATGTGATTGATTGACCGCCGTTACCTGTTTGCAATGTGATATCATCCAAACGGATTGCAGATGCTACCAATGCAGTAAATTTAACATAGATACTAGAAACAGCTTCTGTCAAAGTGAAGTCTGCTGTTGCAAATATCCAATATGGAGATTCTTGGTCACCATTGTTGATAGTATAAGTTAATGGAGTCCATGATGTACCATCAGCACTCAATGATACCTCGAACTTGCTAATATCAAATGTATTGTTGTAGTCATTTGAATCTTCAGCTTTGATTGAAGAGCTAGCACCAAACGTCAATTGTAAGTTTGTTTGTTCAGCAGAAAGACCAATTTGATTAATTTGGAAGTCAGCTGGCAATGTACCAAAGAATACAATGTTAGGACCAGAAGCTCCATTGTATGCTCCATTGTTGCTTAAGCCACTAGCGCGTACTGTTGCTTTTTGTCCAGAATAAGTTACAGTTGATGCACCTGTTCCAGAAGCGTTCCATCCTGTATATGCATCTACATAAGGGAATGGACTTGATACAGCTTCATCACCAATATTTGTATAATAAATAGTTTCTTTCTCTACTACTTGACCACTAATAATAGTCACTAGTTCTTTCTTTAATGGGCCTACTTTATTTGAGATAGTAATTTCAATTGTAGCCTCATCATTGATTCCAGCTGGGATGCTAACATTAACTTTCGTATTACCATCACCTTGTATAGCCGATAGAGTAACCCAAGATTTATCGCCTAAAACTTGAGCAGTCCATGCACGATTGGTTGAGATTTCAAAATAAGATTGACTGCCTTCAGCAGCAACTCCATTGGATGTAAACTCCAAAGTAGTTGGAGAAACTTCTAGATAAGGTGCTTCAGTGTCATCGTTGTCATCAACACAACCTACAAAGGTTGCCGACACCATCATTAGCATAATACCAAAGAATAGCTTCAGAAAATTAAGATTCTTCATACTTGATAAATAATTGTTAATATTTTTAGGGCTTTTAAAATGATTTTCAGCCAAATACGACTCACAAAGGTATATCATTCATTGTAATTGCCAAAAAATGGATACGTATTTTTGATAACATTTTGCTAATATTTATGTTTACGTGGCTTAAGTTAAATGGCTTGTTATTATAGTTTTTATTCCATTTATTCGTATTTGTCTTAATAACTGTCAATATTGTTTCTTTTTAGCTTTCTTTCTTTTCTTTTGTTAACACTATGCCTCGTGTTATAGATAAATTTAATACTTAAATTATTTTAGTGTTAATGCAATAAATATTAAATCTTAGCGACTAATCTATTCATGCTGATGTAATGTCAAGCTCTAATAAAATGAAGTTCATTTGCGTCATATAATAATTTAACCCATTGAGTAATGAAAAACCGATTGCTACTACTATTTTTCTTCTTTGCGTTGTTTGCGCTAGAATCTTTCTCACAAAACCAATTAATTTATACAATAAAAGGTGTTTTGATAGATTCATTGACTAATGATAGTGAACCATATGCAACTATCAAGGTTGTATCAAAGGCTTCTCCCGATAAAGCCGTTAAGATGGCTGTAACCGATAACCGCGGTCGCTTTCAAGAGAAATTTTCTGCACCAAGTGGAGAGTATACAATGTTTATAACTTCTATCGGAAAGGAACCAATCATTAAAGACTTTCAATTGTCTCCTGAAAAGGAAGTTGTCGACTTTGGAACTCTTTATAGCGTTGAGGCTACCAATGAGTTGGGTACAGTAGAGATTGTTGCACAGAAACCATTGGTAAGGGTCGATATCGATAAGATAGAATACAACATTCAAGATGACCCCGATTCGCAAACGAACTCCATACTTGAGATGCTTCGCAAAGTACCTTTAGTCACAGTAGATGGCGATGATAACATCAAAGTCAACGGAAGTAGCAGTTTTAAGATACATGTAAACGGTCGTCCAAACAATATGATGAGCAACAATCCCAAGGAAGTATTGCAAAGTATGCCGGCCAATACTATTAAGTATATCGAAGTTATCACTAATCCCGGCGCAAAGTATGATGCCGAAGGGGTAGGAGGTATTCTTAATATTGTAACTGTGGGTAGTGGTTTTGAAGGATACACCGCTACATTCTCGGCTAGAGGTGGCAATACCGGTGCAGGTGGTAGCGCTTATGCTACCATCAAGAAAGAGAAACTTACATTGACTGCCAACTATAACTATAACTACAATTATGGGATGCCTTCATTCAGTGAGTATAATCGTACCGATTTCAATGCAGATAAGCAACCTGTTTCAGAAGTTGTTTCTACCTCAAAATTAAAGAATAATGGTAACTTCCAATATGGCAATTTAGAAGGAAGTTACGAAATAGATACTTTGCAATTGGTTACTGTTGCCCTTGGTGTTTATGGTGGTGATACTCGCTTCAATACTGACGGCGAAAACTGGATGTCACCTATACTTCCTTTAGAGTCTTCTGTAATTACCGCATACGATTACCGTTATCAGACTAGTGGTAAGTCCCAAAATGGTTGGTATTCCATTAGAGGTAATGTTGATTATCAACGTATGTCATCCAAAAACAAAGACCGATTATTTACCTTATCTTACAACATTAGTGCTCAACCAAGCAATAACGATGGTTTAACTAATTATAGTTATACAGATAATGAGATGTCTTCTGAATGGATTAATCGCCTTCAATTGATTAACCAAAAGAATGATGGAAAAGAGAAGACCATTGAACAAACCGTTCAGGCCGACTATACTACTCCTATCGGTAAGTTTCATACCTTAGAAGGAGGCTTCAAATACATACTTCGTAATAATACGAGCGAGAACTGGCGATACCTGCAAGATGGTGCAGATTATAGTTTAAACTTAGATAACAGCAGTCATTACAAGCATCTCAATGATATCCTTTCTGCCTATTTAAGCTATTCGGTTCGATTGAATAAGTTCAGTGGTAAGGCCGGTTTGCGCTACGAGCATACATTGCAACACGTGAAGTTCCTTGTTGGAAGAGGCGAAAACTTTAAAGCCAACTTCAATGATGTTATACCTTCATTTACTGTAGGATATAAACTTACCGATATGTCTAACATTCGCTTTGGATACAATATGCGTATTTGGCGTCCGGGCATTTGGTACTTAAATCCCTATGTCAATGATACCGATCCAACCAATATCAGTAAAGGTAACCCCGACTTGGAAAGTGAAAAGAGTCATGCCTTTAATCTAAGCTATAGTAACTTTACGCAAAAGTTCAATATTAACTTATCGTTGACCTATAGCTTCAATAATAAAGGAATAGAACAAGTTTCTCAATTGGTTAATGTAGGCGATATAGTTCCAGCGTTAAGTCCTGAACCTGCCGATCATCAGTTCTTGTTTAATACCTACGAGAATATAGGCAAGAGTAAGAATGTGGGATTAAGTAGCTATATCAATTGGAATGCAACAAGCAAGACACGTATATACACAAATATGTCTCTCTCTTATGCTGATTTACGCAGTCCTGCACAAAACTTGAAAAGTACCGGTTTTAACTTCTTTGGGTTTGGTGGTATTCAACATACTTTCCCTTGGGACTTGCGTGCAGGATTCAATATATATGGAGGCACTCCTTCTGTTACTTTGCAAGGTCGTGGGATGTCTTTTCTCCATTATGGATTTAGATTAAGTCGTTCTTTCTTGAAAGAAAAACGTCTAACGGCCAGTATTTATGCCGATAATATCTTTAATAAGTATAGAACCACAAACTCTTATGTTGATGGCAATGGATTTAGATTTGATCAATCCAATCGTTTTCAACAGTTGCGCTATGGCGGAAGCATCAGCTATCGCATTGGTGAATTGAAAGCCAGCGTGAAGAAAGCACGTCGTGGTATCAGCAATGACGATGTAAAAGGCGGAGGCGGCGATAACGGTGGTAGTGGTGAATAACACTAACGAACCATCGATGAAATAAAACATTCGTCCCGAATATTAGTAGCTGCTAACATTCGGGACGAATTACAATTATATAGTTACAATGAACTTTTTCTTCTTTAGCGTGTCAAGGTGAAATTTACCGTTTGTACATCTCGGCTGTTACCACCTATCATCGCTTCAAACTCACCCGTTTCGGCTACGTAGTTGAGTTCAGCGTCATAAAACTTCAAGTTCTGTAGTTGTATGGTGAAGGTTACGATATCCGTCCCACCAGGTTTCAGATAAATCTTTTGCCAACCTTTCAACTCTTTTACTGGGCGAGTTACACTACCTACCATATCGCGAATATAAAACTGAACAACCTCCGATGCCGGAAACATTCCCATGTTGGTAACCTCTACCGATAGGGTAATCTCTCCATCAGCAGTCATGGTATTGCTACTCATTTGTATGGGACTGTAACTAAACTTGGTGTAAGTCAATCCATATCCGAAAGGGTAGAGTGGCTCGTTATCGCTATCCAAGTAGTTGCTTTGATACTTTACAAATCCATTCTCGATTGTTGCTGGTCTACCCGTATTCTTTTGAGCATAGTAAAGCGGAATTTGTCCTACGCTCTTTGGGAAACTCATAGTTAACTTTCCGCTAGGCGATACTTTGCCAAACAAAACATCACCAATGGCATAAGCCGCCTCGCTACCACCAAACCAAACATTCAAGATAGCCGGAACGTTTGCATCTTCCCAATTGAGAATAAGCGGGCGACCGGTAAACAAAACCAAAACAACAGGTTTGCCGGTTGCTACCAATGCTTTTAATAGATTCTGTTGCACAGCTGGCAACTCCAGGTTAGTACGACTACTGCCTTCGCCACTCATCTCTGCCGATTCGCCCAGTGCAGCAACGATGTAATCCGCTTTAGCTGCTACGCTCAATGCTTCGTCCAATAACTCTTGATCGCTTCTTCCATCCCGTTCCATTGGTTTGTTGAAGGTCGCATTTACCTCTTGTATCGAATCGCCTAGCAGATTGCTACCTTTGGCATATAGTAGATTCACATTCGCTTGAGTACCCGTCATGGGTAAGTACCATGGTTGATTAACTTGACCAATTGGCATATCATTCATTTGTTGTACCATTTGCTCCAATCCCTCCATCAATGTAGGCGTATTCTCAGGAACAGCTGCTACGGTCCATGTACCTAACATGTTGGCACGTGTATTAGCCAAAGGACCAATCACGGCTATTGTGCCATTAAGCGGTAATGGTAAAGCCGGGTTCGTATATTTCACTTCATTCACCGGGTTTGTCGGAACATCATTCTTCAAGAGAACAAAGCTCTCAGTTGCTATCTGTTGAGCCGCTTTACGGTTTTCTGCAGTAAATAGTTCGTTGTTAGCACGTACCTTATTACAATACTTAAAAGGATCATTAAACAACCCCATGTCATATTTAGCAACCAATACTCGTCTGCAAGCCGTGTTGAGTGTTGTCATTGAAACCTGCCCATTGGTAATTAGTTGTTTTACTGTACCAACAAAACCATCGCTCATCATATCCATATCGACTCCTGCGTTAATAGCCATAGCCGAAACCGTAGCCAAATCGCCCATTCCATGATTAATCATCTCGGATATGCCGGTGTAGTCCGATGTAATCAACCCATTAAAACCCCAGCGATTGCGAAGCACATCTGTTAGCAGCCAACTGTTTCCTGTTGCAGGTACACCTTCCACCTCGTTAAACGAAGCCATTAAACTACCAACGCCAGCCTCTACAGCAGCCAAGAAAGGAGGAAAGTAAACATTAAACATTTGTTGTCTACTCATATCTACTGTATTGTAATCTCTACCACCTTCGGCTGCACCGTAGAGCGCAAAGTGTTTTACGCACGCCATGATTTGGTTATTTTGGCTCAGCGGATTCTCTCTTCCTTGATAACCCCACACCATGCGTTGCGCTATCAATCCACCAACAAATGGGTCTTCGCCCGATCCTTCTGCTACTCTGCCCCAACGAGGGTCACGACTTATGTCAACCATCGGACTAAATGTCCAGCAGATACCATCGGCACTCGCTTCGGTTGCTGCAATTCGTGCCGATTGTTCGATGGCATCTAAATCCCACGTACACGATAAAGCCAATGGAATAGGGAAAATAGTTTCGTATCCATGAATCACATCCATGGCAAACATCAAAGGAATCTTCAAACGGCTTTGTTTTATCGCCATCTCTTGCATGGCTTGTATGTTGTCTATACCTTTTAAGTTGAAAATGCCACCCACTTCACCATTCTGAATCTTTTGAGTGATACCTCCAGTTTCGGCGGTTCCTGTATTGATATCTCCTCCAACCAATAAGTTGAGTTGACCTATTTTCTCTTCTACTGTCATTTGAAACAATAGATTATCGATAAAATGATCTTTATCGTACTCTTTGTTCTGACTAAAAATAGATACTGGGTAAAAGATGGCAATGACCATATAAAAGGCCCATTTCTGAAGACGATTTTTCATAATAATAATACTGGGTTGTATGTTACGTGCTTATATATTAGCTCTATAATATATTAACAATTAAGTACGCTAAATAGTTAACAGCAGAGAGATGATTTTTAAAATTAGTACCTCTTTAAATAAGGTTGAGCATCATGACAGTACTTTATTCCATACATAAAACACGAAAGGCTGTTTAACGCTTCGATTTGTATCGATAGAGTTAAACAGCCTTGCAAACTACTATTTATTATTATTTCTTCGTCGTCATTGCAACTACCAAGCAACGAAGCATGAAGGGCTATTGTTCGGGTTTTAGTTTATCCTTAAAGGCTTCGTACGATTCACTTAAAGTCTCAAAATCACTCTTCTTTAGTTTAGCCTTTGTTATTTTGAAACTAAGATCGTTTAAGTCGCCATAAATATCAACCCCCGCTTTAAACGGTAGAGGAGATTTTACGATAGAGATGTTGTATTTAAAGTCGAGTGTTAGTTCGCCATTTTGGATGTTAATATCTTGAGTACCTCCGATGATGGCTCTATATCTATCCATTTCCACTTCGAAAGGATATACATCAACTTTCGAATCTTGAACCACCGCATGAACGCCTAACGAGTCTATTACATTACGATTCTTATTCTTGAACATCAACAGCTTTGATGCTTGCTTAAAGGTTTCGTTATCAAGAAGCACCAGGTTGGTTCCTTCGATAGAAATAGCCGCTTTCATCGTTGGAATAATGATGTTCATATCTTGATCTACATCTGTAACAGCACGGAATCCGAAGTCGATAATACCTTCAAAGTTCTTTATCATCGGCATAATGGTATCTATGGCCGGCAATAGTTCACCAATTCTAGAGATGTCAACTTTCTTTAGATCAATATCTATGTAAGCCTTCGATAGTTCTTGGCTGATGTTGCTATATACAATAGAACTTTGCGCCTTAGCACCGATAGCGTTCAGTGATATTTTGTTCATAGATACTACACCATCCTTCAAAACCGCTTCGCCAACAATGTTTTCGATAACCATCTTATCGAATTTAACTTTGTCTAGATTAAGGTTCAAAGCTAGATCCATGTTCTTAGGGACAAGGATCATCGGAGATTCTAAAGAGTCATTTTTGACAGGTTCTAAAACGAGAAAGCTATCTACTTGCTGTGTCATTCCTACTGCTTCTAATCTTTCAATGCCCTGATTACTTGCCTCAAGCAGTTCATTAAGGTTAAGCATTGACGAAGCGATGTCTAAATTTCCTTTCAAGAAAGTGTTTTCGCTACCAAATAGCAATGATAGTAAGTTTTCTACCTTGCCGGTAGCCACCACATTGCTCTCACCAATCTTTATCCTAGCAGATTTTAAAGAGATTTCGTTGTTGGTTACACCTACTTCTGTAGCCGCTACTTTGACAGGAATAGGAAATAAATCGGTGTACATAGATAGGTTTTGGAAACCAACAGTACCCTTTATCATCCATTTCATCTTATCCTTATTGGTAAGCATTAGTCTAGCACCCGCCAAAGACATAGTTGCATCTGTATTATTGCTAATCTCTTTAGCCGATATAGAATCACTTTTAAGAGTTGCATCTACAAAAAGTTCTCCTTGCTCATTTTTAGGAATGATGATAGCAACCAAGTCCGACTGCTTCATCTTTACATCGATTGTATCTTCCAATCCCAATGCAATACCCTTCAATCCAAGCTCGGTTTTCAATCCCTTAATCTCTTGCGTCATTTTATCAATATCGGCACTACACGATAGGTTGATATCTTTGACAAGCGCATACTCTTTCTTTTCATTTCTAAAACCAATGCCGTTGAAGCCGATTGAAGCATTCAAGCTGGTCAGCTCAGGAGATTCGCTAATCTTAGACTTATTACCAAACAATAACTCACCGTTTTCTATTTGAGCAAAGATGAATGATTTGTTTTCGTCGCCCGTTAACTTGCTACCATCAATGCTGAAAGTGAGGTTAGTAAACAAAGACTCACCATCTACAACCATTTTGGCATAGTTGCCCGATCTAATATCATTGAGCAAGAAGCGAGCAGTGATATTAGTATTGTTTTCGCCCTCGAGTATAATTCCGTCTTGCAGCGGAAACAGTTCGACAAGAAGGTTGAAGTTGATATGTGTATTTAGGTTTGTAGTGATCGCTGGGTTTTTAATGATGTTGGTCGCTTTTAAGTTTGAATCCAACTTAATGATGCCCATTGTCTCTATTGTAAACTTCTCTACGTTCAAATATGATGCTTCGGGATTATTTAAATCCACAAACAGATTGGCCTTACAATTTACATCGTCAATCGATGTTTTTTTAGAACTGTACTTAGCACTTGCATTTTCGATGAGCAAATCTGCAGTCAACGTAGGCATCGATGTTTTGCTATAATTGCCTTGCAACTTAGCATTAAGCGATACGCTTCCTGTTGTAGTGATCTTCTCTTTATCACTTACGATATTGGCCGGTATGAGTTTTAAGAATTCTTCGAGAGATGGAGTTGTCAATCCCGCATTGATATTGACAGCCACCAAACTATCTTTGCTGTTTCCCTTTAAAGTTCCATTAGCCGCGAGCGAGATGTTATTGATCGTTAGAGCCGTATTCTCTATATTAAGAAGTAAAGACTCTCTCACAAATTCCATTTCAGAAGTGAGCGAAGCGCTTATATTGTTAGCAACCAAGTTGCCCTCTTGCCACAATAACAGGTTTTGCCAATCGGTGGCTATGTCAAATGACATAATCTTCGAGTTGAAATCGCCTTTTAGTTTGAGGTTATAATCGCTCAATTGAGCAAATACCGACTTCGCTCTATCGTCTATGGTAAAGTTTGCCGAATCAATCGCTATTTTCTTTAGCGTGATGCCCTTGATATCTATCTTCTCTGTCGAAGTTTCTTCTTCCTCTTTTGCTCCCTCTTCCGACTCAATCAGTTTATTGATTAAATCGAGTGAGTTTCTTTTATGATCGGCATAGATATATATGTTTGGTTTCTCTAACGATACATTTGTTACTACTACCTCCTTTTTAAATAGATAGGCGATAGGGTTGACTTTAACAATACATTTTTTGGCTGAAATAAAATCGGGTATTGAGTCAACCTGTTGCTTAATGCTCAACGAGTCTATTTGTGCCGAGAAGTTAGGGAATGTAGAGAAGAATGTTAGTTCTACTTTTGCTACATGTGCCTCTTCTGATACATACTCTTTTAAGATTAAGTTTGTTGCAGGGGTAAGTTTCTCAGGAGTTAATATGTAATTAAGAGCAACTCCGATTGCTCCCAACACAATCACGATCACTACTCCTAGGATGATAGCGATTATTTTGATAGTTCTTTTTAACATACTGCAAAAGTAATAATAAAATTAGATGTTGTAACGGTTGTCTTTTTTGTAACTAGTCTCTCTTTAAGATTTAACATCCCTTATGCCAAAGTGTTTATTTTATCTATCACTAAACAGTAAATTTTCTATAGATATCTTCTTGTTCTATATCTTGTGTCTAGTATAAATAGTGAACTGTATTTATGTTCTTACTAGCCTTGTTGCGTAGATAGGTATATTTAGTTGCAACAACATCCCCATGTTTTAATACACAACACCCCCATGTTGTGGTATACAACATCCGGATGTTTTGCATAACAACACCCGGATGTTTTTATAGCAGAGTTTCTATATGTAACCTGCTCTTTATACTTATACTTCTTTTTTTATAAGTGCAATTAAGTAAATTGTTATAGTAAGTAACTATTAGATTTTTAAATATTTATTTTTTAGTTTCATTAATTTTAATAGCTTTGCAATCAAAATACAGAAAAACACAATACGGGGAGTCATACATGATTCTAGCGAACTTAAATATTACTATGAGAACATTACTTTCTAATCATACAAAACACGGTAAAAACACACTTACCCACCCATGATGTAAAAAAGCTAAGTTTTCATTTTTGTAGCTATACTTTTTATTTTTTTATATATACTAAAAACCTCAGATGAACATGAAAAGAATTAATCTTCTATTAGGTTTGTCACTTATGTTTTTGTTGGCAGTTGGATGTAACTGCTCTAAAACACAAGTTTCAGACAAAGGCACAAAATGGACATGGCAAAACGGTACAATTGTTACTGAAGAACCACAACGCCCAGCGGGACAAGAAAGCGTAATCGGACTAACTGCACCCAAAATGGATGGTGTACGTGTAGGATTCGTTGGACTTGGTATGCGTGGTCCTGGTGCTGTACAACGTTTCACTCACATTCCTGGTGTAGAAATTGTGGCTTTGTGCGACTATAATGAAGAAGCTGCAAACAATTGCCAAAAGTTTTTGAAAGCGGCATCAATGCCTAAAGCGGCTGTTTACTCGGGAGCAGAAGGTTATAAAGAACTTTGCGAACGCGATGATATTGATTTAGTATATATTGCTCCAGACTGGTTGCATCATTATCCAATTGCTGCTTATGCTATGGAGAATGGAAAGCACGTAGCTATCGAAGTGCCATCGGCAATGAACCTAGAAGAGTGCTGGAATCTTGTTGACTTAAGCGAAAAGACTCGTAAACATTGTTTCATCCTAGAGAACTGCTGTTACGACTGGTATGAAATGAATACATTGAACATGGCTCAACAAGGTGTGTTTGGTGAAGTAATCCGTGCACAAGGTGCATACATCCACAATCTTGAACCATTCTGGGATCACTATTGGAAAGATGGTGAAAACGATAAACTTGGCTGGCGTTTAGATTTCAATATGAAACACCGTGGTGATGTGTATGCTACTCATGGCCTTGGCCCTGTAGCACAAGCATTAGATATTCACCGTGGAGACCGTTTGAAAACATTGGTAGCAATGGATACTAAATCGGTGATAGGTAAAGAGTTGGTTGAACAACGTACAGGAGAAACTTGCAATGACTTCCGCAATGGTGACCACACTACTACATTGATGCGTACTGAAAACGGTAAGGTAATCGAAATTCAACACAACGTAATGACTCCTCAACCTTACAACCGTTTATATCAGTTGACTGGTACTAAAGGTTTCGCTAACAAATACCCAACTCAAGGTTATGCTCTTGATGCTGCTCAAATGAATGCTGCTGGTGTAACTCCTGTTGTTGACAACTTAGATTCTCACCGTTTCTTGTCAAAAGATGATATGGATGCATTGGTAGATAAATACCGTCACCCAATCTTAGTGAAATATGGCGAAATGGCTAAGAAAGTTGGTGGACATGGTGGTATGGACTTCATTATGGATGCTCGTTTAGTATATTGTTTGCAAAACGGTTTGCCTCTTGATATGGATGTATACGACATGGCTGAGTGGTGTAGTTTGGCAGAACTTGGCGAATTGTCAATGGATAATAACTGCGCTGCTGTAGCATTCCCTGACTTTACTCGTGGCGAATGGAACAAAGTGAAAGGTTATACCCATGCTTATGCATCTGCCGAAGATGAAGCTATTGCAGAAGCTAAAGCTGAGGCTTTCACTGCTCGTTTGAAAGAGCGTGGTGCTAAAGAATGGGCTGAAGTTGCTAAAGTGAAAAAATAATAATCTCGCATTAACCGATACTATAATATGAAGATAAGCAAAGTCACATGGTCGGCTTTGCTTTTCTTTTTTGTAGCTACTGCTCCTGTTACACCAGGACAAGCTACAAATGGAAAAGCACCGATAAATAGGGCGAAAAGCGCTACGACAGTAAGAACTGTACGCCAAATAAACCCGACTACATTCGAAGTTATTTATGCTGACTCTACTCGTTTGAGCATCGACTTCTACAGCGATCATATTGTTCGTCTGTTTCAAGATAATCAAGGAGGTATTATTCGTAATCCCAAAGCTACTCCTCCGGCACAAATCTTAGTTGACAATCCACGTAAAGCGGTTGGCGATATTGATTTGATGGAACTGGATCACTTATTTACCATCACATCTAATGATGTAGAGATTGCTATCAATAAAGAGAACGGACTTTTTACTATACACGATTTAAACAAAGATAAACCGGTAGTTAGCTTGTTGCAACCTATCGACTTCTCTCCTAAAGCTGTTGAGTTGAAGTTGGAAGCACAACCCGATGAATACTTTTATGGTGGTGGGGTACAAAACGGCCGTTTCTCGCACAAAGGTAAGTTGATTGCTATTGAGAATACTAACAACTGGACCGATGGTGGTGTGGCATCGCCAACTCCTTTCTATTGGTCTACAGGTGGATATGGCGTAATGTGGCATACCTTTAAGAAAGGGAAGTACGACTTTGGTGCAGATGTGCCTAATGAGGTGAAGCTAATGCACGAAACAGATTATCTTGATCTGTTTGTGATGATTAATGATACGCCTGTAGCATTGCTCAACGACTTCTATCAGCTTACCGGTCATCCTGTATTGATTCCTAAGTTCGGTTTCTATCAAGGACATCTCAATGCTTATAACCGCGACTATTGGGCTGAAGATGAAAATGGTATTTTGTTTGAAGATGGCAAACGATATAAAGAGAGCCAAAAAGACAATGGGGGAGTGAAAGAATCGCTTAATGGCGAATTAGATAATTACCAGTTCTCTGCTCGTGCTGTTATTGATAGATATCATGCAAACGATATGCCATTGGGTTGGGTATTGTCTAACGATGGATATGGTGCAGGTTATGGACAAACAGGTACGCTCGATGGTAATATACAGAACTTAAAAGAGTTTGGTGATTATGCGCGCGCACATGGTGTAGAGATTGGTCTTTGGACTCAATCTGATTTGCATCCTAAACCCGGAATAGAGGCTCTATTGCAACGCGATATCGTGAAAGAGGTGCGCGATGCTGGGGTTAATGTATTGAAGACTGATGTGGCTTGGGTAGGTGCCGGATACTCTTTTGGCTTGAATGGAGTTGCCGATGTTGCCAACATCATGCCTTATTATGGTAACAATGCTCGTCCTTTCATTATATCGCTCGATGGTTGGGCTGGTACTCAACGATATGCTACTATTTGGTCGGGCGATCAAACGGGTGGTGAATGGGAGTATATTCGTTTTCATATTCCTACTTATATAGGTTCGGGACTTTCGGGACAACCTAACATCTCTTCTGATATGGACGGTATCTTCGGTGGAAAGAATGTTCCAGTCAACGTACGCGACTTTCAATGGAAGACATTTACGCCTATGCAACTCAATATGGATGGGTGGGGAGCTAATCCTAAATATCCACACATCCTCGATGAACCGGCTACCTCTATCAATCGTTGGTATCTGAAATTGAAATCGGAGTTAATGCCTTATGCTTACACCATTGCTCAAGAGGCTATCGATGGTAAACCGATGATTCGTGCCATGTTCTTAGATTACGATAATGAATATACACTAGGTACTGCTACTCGTTATCAGTTCTTATATGGTCCATCAATCTTGGTGGCTCCTATCTATCAGAATACAAGAATGGATGAGGCTGGTAATGATATCCGCAATGGCATCTATCTGCCCGAAGGCAATTGGGTAGATTACTTTACCGGCGAAGAGTATCAAGGTGGATGTGTCGTTAATCACTTTGATGCACCCTTATGGAAACTACCTGTTTTTATTAAGCGTGGTGCAATCATCCCGATGACTAATCCGAATAATAATCCCAAAGAGATGGATAAGCATCAACGCATCTATGAGTTGTATCCGTTTGGTGAAAGCTCATTTACCGAATACGATGATGATGGTTTGACAGAGGCTTATCGCTTGGGGCAATCGGCTACTACCATTATCGGTTGCAATGAGCAGAATGGGAATGTGACTATCACTATTCAAACTACTAAAGGCGGATTTGATGGTATGGAGTATGAGAAGTCTACTTTGCTTCGCATCAACACTACTGCTCAACCTAAAAAGATAAGTGCAAATGTAGGTGGTAAGAAGTTACAGCTTACTGAGGTCTACTCGTTGGATGATTTGAATGGTGGTGAGAACGTTTATTACTATGAAGAGTATCCCAACATGAATCAATTTGCTACACCTGGAACTCCCTTTGCGGAGGTGGTTGTAACAAAGAATCCTGTTATTCATGTGAAATTGGCTGCTACTGATGTTACTGCGAATGAAGTGAGAGTTGAATTGAAAGGATATGAATACAATCTACACAATCAACGTTTGCAAGCGGTAGGCGATTTGACTACTCCTGAAATAGAAATCACAGAAGAAGCAATTGCCCCATACGCAATGACTCCTTCATGGAAGAAGGTTGATAATGCCGATTATTATGAGATTGATTTTAACGGTATGTACTATACACATATCATGGATACTTGTTTCTTATTTCAAGACTTAGATGTGCTGACTGACTATACCTTTAAAGTACGTGCTATCAATCAAACAGGTGCTTCGGATTGGGGTGTGGCTACAGCCAAGACTAAATCTAACCCATTGGAGTTTGCTATCAAAGGCATTGTTGGCGAAACTTCTTGTGATAACCAACCGGGACAGAATATCAATCGCCTATTTAACTTTGATGAGAAAGATTCATGGCATACTAAATGGCAAGCTAAAGCAGTTCCATTTGATGTAATCATGGACTTGCGAAGCTATAATGTATTGGATAAGTTCCAATATTTACCTCGCACAAGTCGTGGCAATGGCATCTGGCAACAAGGTACTGTTTATTATAGTATGGATAAGAAAGAGTGGCACGAGGCTGGTTCGTTTGAATGGGAAGGTACAGATGCGAGGACATTTGTATTCGAGAATCAACCTACTGCTCGTTATATCAAGGTAGCTATCAGCAAAGCGATTGGTGAATATGGATCGGGTAGGGAACTATATGTGTTCAAAGTGAAAGGTTCGGTAAGTTATCTGCCTGGTGATATCAACCTAGATGGTAAGATTGATGAGAACGACTTGACTTCTTATTTAAACTATACCGGTTTGAGAACAGTGGATTCAGACTTCGATTATATCAGCAAAGGGGACTTAAACAACAATGGCTTGATTGATGCTTATGATATATCGGAAGTGGCTACTAAGTTGGATGGCGGTGTATCTAAAGAAAAGGGTACGAAACTTGATGGTGCTGTCACTTTTGTTATACCAAAGAAAAGTTATCAAGTAGGCGAAGTTGCTGAGTTGATTGTAAAAGGAGTTGGACTGCAATCGGTTAATGCAATTAGTTTGGCAATACCTTATGATGCGCAAAGTTGGGAGGTTGTAGGTGTTGAGGCTCCTCTATTGAATGGTATGCGTAACATGACAAATGATAGACTTCACAGCAACGGTGAGAAATCTCTCTATCCTACCTTTGTCAATATTGGCGATAAAGAGACTATCAATGGCAATGTTGATTTAATGACTATTCGTTTGAAAGCAAAACGCAAAGGTGTATTGAACATCAAACCAACCAATGGTGTGATTGTTGATAAGAACATGAATGCAATCGAGTTTTAACTTGTATTGGATATTATAAAATTAGCCCCGTAAGAGAGGAATCTTACGGGGCTAGTTGCTTTTATTAGGTATCTATTTTAGAATACATCAATCTCGGCAACGGCTACAACCGGTTTATGGTCGGTGGTATTGGTTACTAAGAAACGTACATAACGAGCGTTGATCTTATTCTTCAAGTAGAAGTAGCGTTTACTAGGATCGTTCACCAAGTTGCCAAAGTAGAACTCTTCTACATCTTTCCACTTCTTGCCATCTTTGCTAATTTGCAATGTTCCGTTAGACATCATACCCGATGAATTGCGTGTTTGAGGTGTGTAAGCGAAACCGCTTATCTCACGGTTCTTACCTAAATCGAATGCAATAGATAGAGGGAACTTGTCATCTTTAGACTTCCAGTAGCTCTTGCTGTTCTCATCCATAGCCAATGTTGCAGGATGCTTCTCATCTTCGCTACTTGCTGCAAGTAGTTTCCAGTTATTCTTGTTCCAACCCATGCGTTGAGTAAGCAATGCTCCTGTTTCGCCATTCAATTCAGAGATAGCTTTCAGCTCTCCGTTTTCCATTGTGAATGGTTGGGTGTAAAGTGTAGAGTTGATAGTTGGTTCGCTACCATCGGTTGTATAATAAATCTTGAAACCTTGATTCAAGTTACCAGCTGTATCTTCGCCATGAGCTTTCCAACCAAAGTTCTGTTGGAATGGAGTGATACTAACCAATCCATTGACGTCTTTGGTTGCTTGCAAACGTGGAGGGCGAGCTTGATAATGATAAGCTGCTACGGTTGCCAATGTAGGATCAAAGCGAGATTCCAATACACGAACGCGTATCTTATTGGTTGTAACATCAGGGAAACGAAGAATACGCTTATAGCCAATGTTGGTACTTTGAGCTATCTCTTTCCATTGACCATTAATGTAAGCATCTACTGCAAACTTTTCGATACGTTCGCTATGTGTTTTAACCGACTCTTGCAATGCCAATCGATTGAAAGTAATAGGTTGCGGAGAAGTGATTTCTATCTCTCTCTGTCCGTTGCTCATCAATAGATAAGTATCAGTTTGTCCATCGAGTACTTGTGCCGGACCATTGGCTCCTTGCAATAGATTGTTGCTATATGTTTCGTTGATGCGTTTACCAACTTCGCGCAACACAGCTACATCTTTCGCAGGAAGTTTGCCTTCGCGGTTAGGTGGTATGTTGAGCATAAAGATAGAGTTGCCGCCAACTGCACGTTCGTATATATCGAATACATCATCAGCACTGCGAACTTGTTGCAATGAGTCATCGCGGTAGAACCATCCTTCGCGAATAGAGGTGTTGGTTTCAGCTGGTTGATAGTGGATGTAAGGCGCTTTGTAAAGTACTTCGCGACTTCCTAAATCGTAATCCGTCATATCAGGAAACGAGTTCATGGTTTGAGGATCGTCTTGATAGGCTATTACATTCCATTCAGTATTACGTGTTCCACCACTTTCGTTACCACACCAACGAGCATCTTCGCGACCAAATACATATGCATCAGGTGCAAGCTCATGGATTAATGTTTTCCATGCAGCATAATCGTATGTCTGTCCACCCTTTGTTTTAGGATGAGCACCATCCAACCATATTTCGTGTACTGGTCCATACTCTGTTAAACATTCAAATAATTGATTTAAGTAGTACTCATTGTAATCGTCTACTTCAAACTCAAAGGTCTTCTTATTGTCAAACGGTCTACCAGGAATCTCTCTTGGAATGGTTTTCAATGTCTTTTTGCTTAAGTTACCATACAGCCCTTCTTCATTCTCGATTTGATAAAGATCGGCAGGTGATAAATAAACGCCTAGCTTCATGCCGTATTTTTGGCAAGACTGAGAAAGATCTTTAAGAATATCTCCCTTTCCATTTTGGAAGTCAGTAGACATAACACCATGTTTGGTATAGCGGCTTTGCCATAATACAAAACCATCGTGATGTTTGGCAGTAAGAACAACCATCTTCATGCCTGCTGCTTGTAGTGCTTTTACCCATTGGTCGGTATCAAGCTCTTTCAAGTCAAATACTTTAGGGTCTTCTTTGCCATCTCCCCATTCAAGTCGGGTAAAGGTGTTGGGACCAATGTGGATGAATGCGATAAATTCATTCTCCATCGCTGCTGCCTGTTTACGGTTTGGTACAACATGCACAGCCTTCTCTAAAATAGTTTGTTGCGTGTCGGCCGTATTAATCTTGTAAGTGTTTTGTAACGGCCAATTTGTGTTTTGCCCATAAGTTGCAGTCGCTGCAATTAATCCGAGCATTAAGGTAAATTTCTTCATGTGTTTCGATTCGATTGTTAGTTTAAAAAATGATTAGTTTATATTTTGGTTTCGTTAGTTAGTTGATTGCGTTTACCCACTTCATCGAGCAAATTCGATTCTTCTTCGTCTGTGAACATCCCCGATACTACCATTTCGCGTAGTAATTGTCGCTCCTTGCTGAGTAGCATACGCTTGGCTTTCTTGTTGACTGCCATCTTGAAAGCAATGGGGAAGTTATTCTCTAATATTAGGAATTGTCTTTCGGCTGCTTCAATGTTGCTATTAATCTCGTTAATGATATTGTCGATGCTATTAATCTCCTCTTCTTTAAATTCGGGTGATAGTTTTAAATCGCCGGCAGTTTTTAAAGAGTCGCGTTGAACCAAAATGAATGCGCGTAAGAAGTCATAATCATCAATGATTTTGTTTCTAAAGAAGTTAATAAAGATTTTATTTGATTTCATTAGTTTGATTTGCAATGAAGTCTTCACTCCAAACGTGCTAAAGTACTTTTGCATTTCCGTAAATGGAAGTTTACCGTCTGAATCATCTAACTCTTCAATCACATCAGATATGTTATTCCGTGCAAATGGTGATATAATCCCTTCTTGATATAGTGAAGAACAACACGATAATTGTTGTTGCATTAATCTACGACGGATGATTGCAATCACAGATTCTAAAGGCAATGAATCGTGAACGATAGGGTTAGTGCCTACGGCAGGTAAGTATGATTTTAGTTTATCCCAATCTACATTGTCCATGAAGTCCCCCTTTTTAAGTTCATCAAAGGCCTCTTGTGTTTTTTGTTGATAAATCATCTTCATGTTGTATTCTAATAGTTCTTTCGACGAAGACTTTGGTACCATCTTCATCTTCTTCAAGAACCACCCCATTGTTGTTGCATTGACGAGCAATGTCAAAGTTACGATACCACCTGTTAGAAACAAGATTTGATGGCGTATATCTTGTGGGATTGATGGCGTGTAGAATGCTACTAATGCTAATGTTAATCCAACAGCACCACGTAGGCCACTCCAACTCAAAACTATAGCTTCGCGCGCTTTCAATCCGTAATTAATCTTGCGCATGATGGGAAAGAATAAGAAAACCATGATAAGTCGTATTATATTGACTCCAATGTATGCAATGGCAAGTATGCCTAAATCGTGCCAATATAGATCGCACTTCATAGCAATGAGCAAACCTACAATGATAAAGATGAGTGTGTTGGCTATATATCCCATCAGCTCCCAGAAATTGCGAATGAATGTATTCACCTTTGGACGTAGTTGGGTGGTGCCTTTGTAGGCTATATACAATCCGAATGTAACTAATGCAATTACTCCCGAAACTTGAAATACACTATTGGCCACATAAAACAATATGTAGGCTGCTATAATCATTACTGTACTTTGTATCACAGCATCGGCTTTCGATCTGCGTGCAAGCCACATGCTCAAAGCTCCGGTAATATATCCTGTTGCAACTGCTCCAAATATGATGATGATGAAATTGACCACAGGATTGTAAGGCAGTCCTCCTTTTGTGAAATGACCAAAGAAAAGCATGAAGAATAAGATACCTGTACCGTCGTTCAGCATCGATTCTGAATCAACCAACGTAGAGAACTTTCTACTTGTTTTTAGTTCTTCGAGCAATGCTACTACCGCTACGGGGTCTGTGGCCGAAATCAATGCCCCAAACATTAATGCGGCTGTCCAACTCCAATGGGCATAGGTGGGGTAAAAGTAACTTAACAACATTATCAATCCACCAGTAAGTATCAATGCAACGACTAGTCCTGGTATGGCCAATATATTGGCATTAATAAATGTCTTTTTAAATGTGTGTATATTGAGATTGAGTGCGGCTTCGAATATTAAAATAGGAAGGAAGAAGTATAGTATGATTTCAGGATCCATGCTGCCTATCGACTCTAAAGCTAAATCCATGTAATGTGGGATGTGGATTACATTAAAGCGAAAGCAAAATCCAAATGCTATACCCAAAATGAATAGTGCTACTGTGTATGGTACAAAAGTACGCTTCATTATCAACTTCAGTATTACACCCACAAGAAGGCTTAATACGATAAATACCATTAAAGAAATTACACTACTTCCCATAAAGCAATAGATTGGTTAATTATTGATTACACAAAGATAACTGTTTGATTTATCTTTTCATAACGTATATTTTATAATTTACACCAACATGTATTGTATATATAATGATTTCTAACTTTCGTAGCGAATACTGAGTTAGTCTGTTAGGAAGTCGTGGTTTCTATATTGGGAGTTGGTTTATGGGTGTGTTGGTCGTGGTTACTATTTAGCGCAATGGTTCTCATTTAATGCGATGCTCTAGACTGAGTTTTATTGAATATACATCATCTGTAACTCACTATGATAGTACAAAAAGTAAGTTCTATAGGTCATCTATAGCTTTATAAAAAGTAGTTCATTAATAAACATATTGGTTTCAATGCGGTGAAACCGAATTTTCAGTGCAGTGGAAACATGCTTTCAGTGCGGTGAAACAAAAGTTCCAATATACTGAAACTGCTTGGAACAAGAATAAACTGTCACCGAATTTGCCACCGAATGGGTGTTCAAAGTACTAAAATGATGGGGTGGGGATAATAAAAAAACCTCGTCAGAGTAGCTTCTAACGAGGTTTAGCTTTAAAAAGAGTTGTTGATTGTGCGGCTGAAGGGACTCGAACCCCCACGTCGCGAGACACCAGATCCTAAGTCTGGCGCGGCTACCAATTACGCCACAGCCGCAATCGCTACTGTTATTCTTTTGTTTAGCGATGCAAAGATACGGATTATTTCTAAACCTCCAAGAAAAAAAGAATAAAATCTTAACTTTTTTCGAACTTTTTATTGAAAGGTCAAGTGTTGCCTTGCTGCTTCAATAATAGTGTCTATACCCTTTAGCATGTCTTCGGTAGTCATATCTATCTTAATATCAGGGCTTATGCCAAATTCTGTGTGGTTCATTTCCCTATCAAAGTGTGGACTTGCAGAAAAGCGAAGACTCCAACCATTTGGAAGCTCCGATGAGAAAGGTAATCCTGATCCGCCACCTGTTTTGTCACCGATAATGGTAACATTGGGCAAAACACGCATCTGATTTACGAAATCGTTTGTTGCGCTATAAGAATGTCGGTTGGCTAAAACAGCTACTGGTTTCTGCCATCTAATGCTTGATGATGGTTCTAAGTAGACAGGGTATGGTTCCGAAAAATCGTTATGTCCGGTTCCTGTTTTATGTTTTATATAACCAGTCAATACTTTTTCGTTTGTAAAACGGGCAGCTATCTTGTCTGCATAAGTTAAATTGCCACCACCATTGTGTCGAACATCAAAGATTATGCCTGTACAAGCAGCTAAATACGATAATGCTTGATCTAAGTTTCCGTCTCCTACCGGATACGAAAAACTTTCGTAGAGTATATAACCGATATTGTCGTCTAATATCTTATATTTTAATCCGGCAGCCCTTCTATAGTCGTTGCCTAAATATCGATCACTCTCAATAATGGCTTCAACATAGTTTCTAGGACTGTCTGACCAAAAGTCATAACGAGTTTGATTAAACGAAGCTGTTAGGTTTACATGTCCGTCTTTAAGATTGTAAAGCAGACTATCCATTACCTCAAATAAGTTCTCATTGGTCATGGGGTTGGTTAAGCGTTGACGATATTTCTCGCCTAAAGCATACCAATCGATCTCTTTGTAGTCTAAGTAGCAGTATTTCTCATCGATGATACGCCACAATTGATTAAAGTTCCCTTCGGGATCATTATTGTAGCTCTCTTCGCGAATGCAAGAGGAGAATAAACTACTTATGAATAGTAATGATATAAGAAAATAAGTTGTTTTAATCTTCATATTGATAAATACAATTCAATATTTGTTTTGTAAGCAGGAAGTTTAGTAAGCGCTAACCGTCGAAGGCAATCTTGCGCCATTTTTATTGCGTATCTGATAAATCTCTTTCACGAAACCTATCATAAATGCATGAGAGTATATATGTGTACGCAAGCCATTTACATCCGATTGTTGCAAATCGGATACATAGCTAAGGCGCATCTTTGCATATCGTACAGGGAAGTCTACAGATAAAAACTGCCTTAACGAGGGTTGATTATGAAAAGAGGTAAAGCGAACTACGCCACTTGAGTTACCTAATGTAAATATCTCGTAGTATGACTGCCCGTAATGTGGCGAAAATAATACACCCATAAATGGCAGATTTACCTGATATCGCAAAGTCAAAGGATATCTTTTGATTCTTGTATGCCAAATAGCCATAGCTGAAGCGTCAAGATTGACAAATGCTCTAGCCGAAGCAGGATTGTTGCCATTCCTTAGATTGTAAATAAATCCAAGGTTCGCATCAAGCAATGCTCCCGCTAATATTTTAAATTCGGGTGTGATGCGGAACTGATAATGTAAACCATAGTTCCAATTGACCATCCCCGAGAACATATTATTGTTGTCGGCTCGATTATGAGTATATCCTAAATCAGCTTGAAACAAATTCTGTACCGAAACATTTCCATCCAGCAGTTTTGTCATACGCGTACTTTCACGTATGAGTCTAAACTCAGCTCCTTTGTATTCTTGTGGCGATAAATATGTGTCGTAAACATTGGTGAAGCCTACTCCATACGAAGTAGCACGAGTTATATATCTATTGGCATTCATTATCGTGTCATTTTGAGCTGACACGGTTGAGTTTGACAATGACAAACATGCTCCAATAAATGCCAAAATAGTATATAATCTTAATTTCATAGACCGATATATGTCATGTATTAAAATAACTTCATTTGACCGGTTATCTCATCCAAGATATCACCTTCTGTTTTATCTTGATCAGGATCCATATTGATTTCAGTCACTTCTATACTTTCAACTTGTTCGATAGCTTCTGCAGACTCTTCAGGTTGAGGAAATCTAGTTGGCTCCAATTCGTTGATGGTGTCAATATTGAAAGTAGTGATACGCTTTCCTTTAGCCTTAAAGCCTTTTACGGCGATAAACTCTTCAGCATCGATAATCAATGGGTCGCGGAAGCTATCATTGCCGCCAAACACTATTTCAAGTCGTGGATAATATTCATCAGTCAATAGTATGAGTTGACTGTTTTTATTATCACCCATGTAGTTTAGCTTGCGTGCACTGCCTTCAAAGCAGAAGCGTTTAAGATATGGATAGTTCTGTTGGTCGGCATCAAACAATGCAGCAGTCCAAATCTTATTAGCGTCAAACTTTTCAATGATACTGATATTGTTGTCGTAATGGTTGCTTACATCAAAGTTAGTTGTGTAGTACTCGCCATTGTTGAGCACAACCAAGATTGAATCATCACTTTGGAATTCACCTAAGAACTCACCACGGCCATCATAGTTTAAGCGCAATACATCGCGGTCGAACCATACTTTTCGTCCTCCTAGAGTAGAAGCACCTTTATGTTTCAACGATATCTTATGAACCGGTAGTCGCGTAAGAATAACTCCCATCGCTTGACGACCTTTGATGCTGATCTCGCTAAAGTCTCTTTCGAAGATGATGCGGCGCACACGTGGGTTTGGCTTCAATGTAACTTTTATTACCTCTGCTTCACCATTAGGGTTAGCTGAGAAATAAGTGATACGAGAATCGGGTGTACCTAATGTTACATCGTACTCTCTATCGCGAACAATTGAAGTTACCGCAAAACGTTTGATATAAGTAGTGCCATCTTTGCCATCGCGATAGCACGCATTATATATGGTGCGTTTGTCGTTCTTCTTAAACACATTTATATAAAGCACATTTTTGCCAATGAACTTCTTGTCAGATACCGGAGTGATTAAATATTTACCATCACGGAAGAAGATGATTACATCATCAATATCCGAGCAGTTGGCCACGAATTCATCTTTTTTAAGCGATGTTCCAATGAAACCTTCTTCACGGTTGATGTATAATTTCTCGTTAGCCTCTACTACTTTGGTAGCCTCGATGGTGTCGAAGTTACGTAGTTCGGTTTTACGAGGGAAATGTTTACCATATTTATCTCTAAGCATCTTGAACCATGCAGTCGTATACTCTACGATGTGTTCCAGATGATTATCAATCTCTGCAACTTCCGCCTTTGTTTTAGCGATGAAATCTTCCGCCTTATCAGAGTTAAACTTCAAGATACGTCCCATTTTGATTTCCATCAAGCGTAGGATGTCCTCTTTGGTTACTTCGCGGATGAAAGAAGGATAAAACGGAGTCAAGCGCTTATCGATATGCGCACATGCTGCATCCATATCTTTTGATTGTTCAAACTCTTTATCCTTATAGATTCGTTCTTCGATAAATATCTTTTCGAGCGATGCGAAGTGCAATGCTTCGAGCAATTCATTCTTGCGAATTTCAAGCTCAAGACGAAGAAGTTCTAATGTATAGTCTACAGATCTTCTTAGAACATGACTTACATTCAAGAAGTGAGGTTTGTTTTCGTCAATCACACAACAGTTTGGCGATATGCTTACCTCGCAATCAGTAAACGCATAAAGTGCATCAATCGTTTTGTCAGAAGATACACCAGGTGCAAGGTGGATAAGAATCTCTACATTAGCAGATGTGTTATCGTCTACCTTGCGTATTTTAATCTTGCCTTTATCAACAGCCTTCAATATGGATTCGATTACAGAAGATGTAGTCTTTCCATAAGGGATTTCTGTAATGGCAAGTGTCTTATTATCTATTTTGTTGATCTTCGAGCGAATCTTTACGCTACCACCACGTTCACCGTCGTTGTATTTAGCAACGTCAATAGAACCACCGGTCAAGAAATCGGGGTACAATTGAAACGATTCACCGTTAAGGTAGTTAATCGCTGCTTCGCAAAGTTCATTGTAGTTATGAGGTAATATTTTAGAAGAAAGACCTACGGCAATACCTTCAACCCCCTGAGCAAGTAGCAAAGGGAATTTTACAGGAAGCGTGATTGGTTCTTTGTTTCTACCATCGTATGATAATTTCCATTCGGTAGTCTTAGGATTAAAGACTACATCGAGAGCAAACTTAGATAAACGAGCCTCGATATAACGAGGAGCAGCAGCACCATCACCAGTCAATATATTACCCCAGTTACCCTGGCAATCTATCAATAAATCCTTTTGTCCAAGTTGCACTAAGGCATCACCAATAGAAGCATCACCATGTGGGTGAAACTGCATGGTGTGACCAACAATGTTCGCTACTTTATTGTATCGTCCATCGTCTAATCGTTTCATTGAATGTAATATACGTCTTTGAACCGGTTTCAAACCATCCATTACGTGGGGTACGGCACGTTCCAATATAACATACGAAGCATAGTCCAAAAACCAGCTTTGGTACATTCCTGTTAATTGATGTTTTACGCTTTCGTTATGTGTGTCTGCCGGTTTATAGTCAGAGTGTTCTTCTGGTATTTCGTTTAATTCATCACTCATAGTGGTCAATATTCCTCTTGTTTTAACAACAAATTATCTTTTTTACATCATTTATTAGACGATGTGCAGGCAAAAATACAAATTATCTGCAAAAAAATCATTTACTTTGCACATTATTTATGAAGTGCTAACATGCTAATATACTTATTATCGCACATTTGCATAAGGCACATTAATCACAATTATTGAAATGGCACAAGAAGATGTTTTTAAGAAGTTAGTATCACACTGTAAAGAGTATGGTTTTGTATTCCCTTCGAGTGATATTTATGATGGACTGGGAGCGGTATATGATTATGGTCAAATGGGTGTTGAGCTCAAAAACAATATTAAGAAATATTGGTGGGACAGCATGGTGTTATTGCATGAAAACATTGTAGGTATCGACTCTGCAATCTTTATGCACCCTACTATTTGGAAAGCTTCAGGGCATGTGGATGCTTTCAATGACCCATTGATTGATAATAAAGACTCAAAAAAACGTTATCGTGCTGACGTATTGATCGAAGATCAGTTGGCTAAGTACGATGATAAAATGAATAAAGAGGTAGCTAAAGCTGCTAAACGTTTCGGCGAAGCTTTTGATGAAGCTCAATTCCGCACAACTAATCCTCGTATTTTAGATAATCAAGCTAAGCGCGATGCACTACACACTCGTTTTGCAAAAGCACTTAATGATGGTAATCTTGACGATCTACGTCAAATCATTGTTGATGAAGAGATTGTTTGTCCTATCTCAGGAACTAAGAACTGGACTGAAGTACGTCAATTCAATTTGATGTTCAGCACAGATATGGGTTCTACTGCCGATGGTGCAATGAAAATCTATCTTCGTCCAGAAACAGCTCAAGGTATCTTTGTAAACTACTTGAATGTTCAAAAAACCGGTCGTATGAAGATTCCTTTCGGTATCGCTCAAATCGGTAAGGCATTCCGTAACGAGATTGTTGCTCGTCAGTTTATCTTCCGTATGCGTGAGTTCGAACAAATGGAGATGCAATTCTTTGTAAAACCAGGAACAGAACTTGATTGGTTTAAGAACTGGAAAGAGATGCGTTTGAAATGGCACAAGGCTCTTGGCTTTGGCGATAACCAATATCGTTACCACGATCACGATAAATTGGCTCACTACGCTAACGCTGCAACAGATATCGAATTCTTAATGCCTTTTGGTTTCAAAGAGGTAGAAGGTATTCACTCTCGTACAGACTTCGACTTAAGCCAACACGAAAAATATTCTGGTAAGAACATTAAGTATTTCGATCCAGAAATCAACGAATCATATGTACCTTACGTTATCGAAACATCGATTGGTGTAGACCGTATGTTCTTGAGTATTTTGAGTGCTTCATACTGCGAAGAAAAACTAGAAAGCGGAGAAAGCCGTGTAGTTTTAAAACTTCCTGCAGCATTAGCTCCAGTGAAATTGGCTGTTATGCCTCTTGTTAAGAAAGATGGCCTACCTGAAAAAGCACGTGAGATTATCGATGGCTTGAAGTTCCAATTCCACTGCCAATACGATGAGAAAGATAGTATTGGTAAACGTTATCGTCGTCAAGATGCAATTGGTACACCATTCTGTGTAACTGTTGATCATCAAACACTTGAAGATAACTGTGTAACATTACGTAATCGCGACACAATGCAACAAGAACGTGTAGCAATCTCTGAACTAAGCAATATCATTGCAGAAAGAGTAAGCATCACATCATTGTTGAAAACATTACAATAAACCTATTTCGAATGAATAAGAAAATCTTTTTACTACCATTGCTTTTGCTAATGCTAGTTTTAGTTTCTTGCGAAGAGACTAAAGAAGTTAGCAAATATGATAATTGGAGAGAACGCAACGAACAGTTTATCGATTCATTGTATTCTGTTTACACGACAACACCTGATAAAGGGGGATTGGATAGTATTCACTTGTTGACAGCACCAAACGATTTCATCTTCTTTAAGAGATTAGATCCAGTGACTGTAGTTCCAGACTATGTATATGACCCAACACAAGTAGCTTTCGATCAAAGTTGTTCCATCGATTTATACTATAAAGGAGTTAATATCTTAAATGAAAGATTTGACGGCTTTTATGGTGATGCGCCAACAGAATTCGATTCTCCAGGAACCTTTGAGGTGGTTTATGGTCTGTGGGTTAACGGTTGGTGGGAAGTAATGCAACGTATCGGTTTAGGCGAACGTTGGGAAGTTTATATTCCTTGGGAATATGGATATGGCGCAAACGGTAAAGATGCTATCTTAGGTTACTCAACATTGATTTTCGATATGCAGCTTTTCAGAATAAACAATCTATCGTTTACTGCTGAAGAATAATAAAAAGATTTCTAGAAATAATTAGAAAAAAGCCTGTGCTATTTAGTTAGTACAGGCTTTTTTTGTTGATAATAACCGCTATATGGCTAATACAAATGCCAATATATTTAACTGCTTTTTAGGATGATAATCTATGTCAACAATCATGTTTACCAATTAAAAGTACGAAACGTCGAATCGACTTGTTATAAATAGTTTAGCTAAATTTTACTAAAAGTAATACTTTGCTATTTTTGTTTTGTTGGATAGATATATAAAGAACAATTAACATATAATATTTTACCGTTACGAACTTTTTATATGGTAAGTTGTTGTTTCTATGAAAAAAGCCTCGAGCAACCAAGGCGAAATTTTTATTTAACCTAAACATTATAACTGATTATGAAGAGATTAATTCCTATTTTATTAGCGGTCTTTGCATTCGCTGCTTGCGAAAAAGACCCTGACTTCGATAAACTGGCAGACCAATATTTAGTTTATACCAGTGAAGCGAATACTGCTGCTTTTAATACTGTTAGTACATATTATTTAGCAGATACAATTCTTGTAGCAAGCACTACCACTACAGCTCAAGCTTTAACAGGCACAGGAGCTCAAGATTATTTAAATGCTATTGCTGCTCAAATGAATGCTCGCGGTTACAAAATGTCAACTGATAAATCAACAGCAGATTTGGCTATTAGTGTAACTTACGTACAAAGTACTTACTATTTCTCTAACTATGGCTATCGTAACTGGAACTCATTGGGTAACTGGTGGGGCAACTGGTGGGGTAACTACTGGGGATGGGGAGGAGGATTCTACTACCCATACGCTTTGACTTATAGTATGACTACCAACTCGTTTATTATTGATATGGCTCATCAAACTAGCGCTAGTACTACTACCGGATCTACTACCAAGGTTCCTATTTGGTGGACAGGATATATGGTTGCTCCTGCTTATGCTACTTCTATCAATTATACATTGGCAATTCAAGGTGTACAACAAGCCTTTAACCAATCACCATACATTAAAAAATAACTAAACAACTTTGAATTTTATGAAGACAATAAAATATATT